>DATMHT010000435.1:0-20242 GCA_035554795.1 Gemmatimonadaceae bacterium
ACGATCATCGTGGACGGCGGCCGGCATGTCCGCCACTGACGGCGGGACTCGCGGCGGAGCCGTGGCGGCGGAGGGCTCGCCGGTAGACCAGGCGGCGCGTCACGGCACGGCGGTCCCGCGCGAGCCGCAACGCTTCGCGACGATCGTGATCGTCGGAGGCGGCTGCTATGGCTCGTACTACCTTCGGCAGCTCACCCGGGCGCGCGACGCGGGCGCGATTGCGTACGACCGTCTGCTCGTCGTGGACCGCGACGCCGCGTGCCGGGTGGCGCGCGCGGCGCGCGCGGCGGCCGACGACCGGTTCCTCGGCCCACCCGCGACGGCCGCGGCGCCGCAGCCCGGGGGCCCCCCCCAAATGGAAGGTACGACCGACTGGCACGTCGAACCCCACCACTTCGCCACCGTCCGCGTCGAGATCGCGCCGTGGGAGGAGTTCCTCCCGGCGTATTTCGATGCCGCGTGCGCCGATCCGCAGGCTGTCGCGCGGGACGCCGTCGTTCCGTCGCCGCTCATGCCCCACCTCGCTCACGAGTGGATCATGGCGCGGGCGCGACGCCGCTGGCCGGAGCGCAGTGTTCGATCGCCGGCGCTCGATGTCGCCCCGTCCACGCCCTGGCACCGCGCGGCGCCGGACGGCCGCACGCACTACGTGAGCTTCGCGACGTGGATGTGCCCGATCAACTGCATAGAGCCGCCGCGTTGTCCGGAGACGCGCGGCCCGCGGAGCTGGAGCATGCCCGTCGCCGCCCGGGCGTACGTCGCCGGGGCGGAAGCAACCGGTCGCCCGATCCTCGGACCGCTCCTCTTCCACTGCGAGCACCGCGCCTACGGCGTCGGGATGTTCGACGCGCGCGCGGCCGTGGACGCCGATGCCACGCTCTTGGCCGCGGTCGCGGCGGCGAGGCCGGGCGAGACGGTGCAAGCGCTCGTCGCCAGCGTCTCGCACTGTCACGGCGCATGGAGCGCGGTGGAGATAGGGCCCGAGGGCAGTAGGGACTAGGGCCTGGCCTACGGCTCGACGTCTCTGGTTCAGAACGGCGGTCGGGAGCGGTCCCCTGCGAAGTCCAGGCTCCAGGCCCTATGCCGTGGGCCCCCGCCCCATCAGATTCCAGCAGACCGATCAACTCGGTGGCGCGCCTGTCGCGCACCGACTCACGAGGGACTCCCTTGAGCCAGACGTTCGACTACGAAGTGGTGGTGGTGGGGGCCGGGCCGGCGGGCATGACCGCCGCCATGTACACGGGCCGCTCGATGCTGAAGACCGTCGTGCTGGAGCGCGGCTTCCCCGGCGGGGAGCTGCTCAACACCGAGGTTATCGAGGACTACCCGGGGTTCGAGCACATCCTCGGCCACGAGCTCGCGCAGAAGTTTGAGAGCCACGCGCAGAAGTTCGGCGCCGAGTTCCATACCGGAAAGACCGTCACGCGCGTGACGAAGCTCGACGACGGCAGCTTCGAGACGCACTGCGACGACGGCAGCATCTATCGTTCGCCAACGGTGATCGCGACCGCCGGCGGCACGCCCATCAAGCTCGGCATTCCGGGCGAGGTGGAGTACGCGGGGAAGGGGGTCTCCTACTGCGCGATCTGCGACGGCGCGTTCTTCCGCGGCCACACCATCGCCGTCGTCGGCGGTGGCGACGCGGCGGTCGAGGAGACGGACTTCCTCACCCGCTACGCCGACAAGGTCTACCTCATCCACCGCCGCGACGAGCTGCGCGCGTCGAAGATCCTGCAGAAGCGGCTCTTCGACAACCCGAAGGTCGAGGTGGTCTGGGACACCGTCGTGGACGAGATCGAGGGCGACGGGCAGGGGCTCGTGCGCAACCTGAAGCTGCGGAACGTGAAGAGCGGGGAGCAGCGCGACCTCGCCGCGACCGGCATCTTCGTCTTCATCGGCTTCCGTCCGAACACGGGGATCATCGACGGCCACTTCGAGCACGACGAGATGGGCTACATGATCACCGACGTGAACATGCACTCGTCCATCCGCGGACTGTTCGCGGCCGGCGACCTGCGGTCGCAGCTCGTGCGCCAGGTGACCACCGCCGTCGGCGACGCGACGACGGCCGCGATCGCCGCCGAGAAGTACATGAAGGCGCTCCACGACGGCATGCCCGCGGAGGCGATCCAGAGCTCCGGGGGATACACGGCGTGATCGTCCGCACCTATACGGTCGGCGCCTTCCAGGAGAACTGCTACCTCGTCGTGGACGAGACGACGTCCCGCGCCGCGCTCGTGGATCCCGGCGCCGAGGGCGAGCACATCGTCGCCGCCGTCGAGGAGAGCGGCGCGACGCTCGACGCGATCTGGATCACGCACGGCCACGTGGATCACGTCGGCGGGATCGCGGCGGTGAAGCGCCGCTGGGATGTGCCGGTCTGGCTGCACCCGCTCGACGAGCCGCTCTATCGGATGGCCGACCGGCAGGCGCAGCTCTACGGCATCCCCTTCGACCCGCCGCCGCCGGCCGACCGCGCGCTCGCGGATGGCGCGCGCCTCACGCTCGGCGAGCTCGCCTTCACGGTCATGCACGCGCCGGGGCACTCGCCCGGCCTGTGCGTGCTTCACGGCGAGGGCGCGGCGTTCGCCGGCGACCTTCTCTTCGCCGGCTCGATCGGGCGGACCGATCTGCCGCTGTCCGACGGTGCGCGGATGCGCGAGTCACTGGCCCGCGTCCAGACCCTCGCCGACGCGACCGTCGTCTATGCCGGGCACGGGCCGGCGACGACGATCGGCGAGGAGCGTCGCGGCAATCCCTTCCTCACGGGAGCGGCGCTCGTGCCGGTGCGCCGGTGAGCGGCGCGGTCGCCGCGACCCGCGGCGCTGCCTTCGCCACGATCGGTCTGTCCGCCTGGCTCGGCGCGGCGCTGCTGGCGGCCGCCGTCGTCGCCCCGGCCGCCTTCGCCGTGCTGCCGACGCGGGCGCTCGCCGGCGCGCTCGTCGGCCGCGTGCTTCCGCCGCTGTTCCTCGCCGGCTTCGCGCTCAACGCGATCGCGGCCGTGCTCGCGGCGCGCGCGGGCGGCGCGCTTGCCACGCCGCGCGTCGCGCTCGCGACGCTCGCGGCCGTGGCCTGCGCGGTCGCGCAGTTCGTCATCGCGCGGCGCATCGAGGCCCTGCGCGCGGCGATCGGTCCGAGCCTCGACGCCCTCGCGCCCGGCGATCCGCGGCGCGTGGCGTTCGGACGCCTGCACGGCCTCAGCGTCCTCTCGTTAGGCGTGGCGATGCTCGCCGCCGCCGTCGTCGTCGCGCTCACGGTCGTCGCGCAGCACCGCGCCGACGGCCGGCGCGCGCTCCCCCAGCAACAGGGCTGATCATGTCCGACGCCGACAACGGCGCGACGCCGGCGCTCGACGCCGAGGCGCGCCTTCCACGTCTCGCGCCCGACGACGTCGAGGGTGAGACGCGCACGCTCTTCGACGCCTTCGTGCGGACGCGCGGCAAGGTGCCGAACCTCTTTCGCGTCGCCGCGCATCGCCCGCCGATCGTGCAGACGCTCTACGCGCACATGCAGGCGGTGATGGGCGCGGGCGAGGTCAGCGTCCTGCTCAAGGAGCTGCTCTCGGTTCGCGTCTCGCAGATCAACGACTGCGAGTATTGACTGGCCTCCCATACCGCCTTGGCAAGGCGGCTGGGCGCGACCGCGGAACAGCTCGCGGCTCTGGCGCGAAGCGACTATTCTGAATTCGAGCCGGCGTGGCGCGCCGCGCTGGCGTACGCGGACTCGATCACGCCGACGCGCGGTCGGGTGGAGGACGCGGCCTTCGCCGCGCTGGCCGAGCACTGGACGGCCAGTCAGGTCGTCGAGATCACCGCGGTCGTCGCGCTGTTCAACTATTTCAACCGGTTCGCCGAGGCGCTGGCGATCCCCGTCACCCGTTGACCCGAGACCGGAGCATCGCATGACCCGAGCCCCGTCCGCGCTGTACCTCGCCGCTCTCGCTGCCGTCGCGCTCGCGACCGCGGCGTGCAGCGACTCGCTCCCCTCCGTGCCGGAGCGGACGATCGCGTACGGCGTCCTCGCGACGCAGCGCAACGTCGCCGGCGATGCCTACGTGCTCCGGCCGTCGGCGCTCTTCTTCCGTACGAACTCGCTCAACCTGCTCGAGAGCGCGCGGGCGCCGAACCTGTGCGTCGACCGGCCCTACGTGCCGCGCTCGACCGCCGTCGCCGACACGTTCCCCGCGGTCACCTACCTCGACGCGGGTGCGCAGATCCCGCTCGAGTCGAGCGCCGGCACGACGGCGACGCTCGTGCGGACCACCGACGCGTTCGGGAAATCGTTCTACGCGCCGGCCGGCAATGCGTCCGTCGCGCCGTTCACGCCTGGCGACGTCATTACGCTGACGGTGCCGGGGAGCACGGGGACGAACCCGTTCCCGGCGATGACGCTGTCGCAGACGACCGTCACGCCCTTCACCTTCGACCCCGTCGCGACGTCGTCGAACGATCCGGACGGGCTCAAGATCACCTGGTCGCCGCCGCCTCAGCCGCCGACCGGTGTGGCGGCCAGCGGGATGCAGGTCTCGCTGCGCTACGCCGCCATCGGCTCCGGCTCCGCGAACCGCGAGGTGTTCTGCAGCCTCGTCGACAACGGCTCGTTCGTGATCCCGGTCGACGTCGCGGCGGGCTGGTTCCGCTCGCAGACGGCCGGCCACGACGTCCTGTTCACGCGCTGGCGTGCCGAGGTGAAGCAGGTCGGCGACGTGTTCACGAGCGTCGTCTCGACGTTCGCGGTTCCGACGGCGACCGTCCACTGACGCCGAGCCGCCGGCGCGCCTCCGTCGACGCCGCGGGCGCGCGCCGGCTCACGCATTTTCGCTCTACCAGGAGATTCCCGAGATGGCCGACGCCACTCGCATCGAGAAGGACCCGCTGGGCGAGCTCGCCGTTCCCGCGAGTGCCCTCTACGGCGTGCAGACCGTGCGCGCCACCCAGAACTTCCCGATCAGCGGCCTGCGCCCGCTCGAGCCGTTCGTGCTCGCGCAGGTGTGGATCAAGAAGGCGGCCGCGCTGACCCACAAGGAAACCGGCCGCCTCGACGCGAAGCTCGCCGACGCGATCGTCGCTGCCGCCGACGAGGTCATCGCGGGGAAGCATCGAGACCAGTTCGTCGTGGATCCGTACCAGGCGGGCGCCGGCACGTCGCACAACATGAACGTGAACGAGGTGCTGGCGAACCGCGCCAACGAGCTCCTCGGCGGGAAGCGCGGCGAGTACAAGCCCGTGCACCCGAACGACCACGTCAACATGGCGCAGTCCACGAACGACACGATCCCGACGAACATCCGCCTCGCGAGCCTCTCGCGCCTGGCGCCGCTCGTCGCCGCGTTCGAGGGACTGCGCGACGCGCTCGCCGCCAAGGGACGCGAGTTCGACGACATCGTCAAGGCCGGCCGCACGCACCTGCAGGACGCGATGCCAATCCGGCTCGGCCAGGAGTTCGCTGCCTACGCCGGCTCCATCGACCGCGGCATCCGTCGTGTGAAGGAGGCCGCCGACTACCTGCGCGACCTGGGCATCGGTGGGAGCGCTGTCGGGACGGGCGTGACGGTCGAGAAGGAGTACCCGGCGCTGATGAACCGGCACCTCCAGCAGATCACGGGGCTCGACCTGCGCGTCGGCGAGGACCGGATCCAGCTGATGCAGAGCATGGGCGACGTCGCCGCCTTCAGCTCGCAGCTCAAGGTGCTCGCCATCGACCTGAGCAAGATCGTCAGCGATCTGCGGCTGATGGTCTCGGGCCCGCGCACGGGCCTCGACGAGATCGTGCTGCCGGCGGTGCAGCCGGGCTCCTCGATCATGCCGGGGAAGATCAACCCGTCCATCCCCGAGATGGTCAACCAGGTCTGCTTCCAGGTGATGGGCTGCGACACGACGGTGTCGATCGCGAGCGAGCACGGGCAGCTCGAGCTCAACGTCATGATGCCTGTCATCGCGCACAACGTCCTGCTCTCGATGCAGATCCTCACCAACGCGACGACGGTGCTGACGGAGCGGTGCGTGAAGGGCATCCAGGCCCATCGCGAGATGTGCGAATACTGGGTCGAGCGCTCGGCCGCCCTGGCGACGGCGCTCGCGCCGCAGATCGGCTACGCGCGTGCCGCCGAGATCAGCAAGCGGTCGGTGAAGGAGGGCGTCCTGATTCGCGAGCTGGTCAAGCGCGAGCAGATCCTCCCCGACGCCGAGGTGGACGAGGTGCTCGACCTGCGGAAGATGACCGAGATCGGCGTCCCCGGCGGGGCGCACGGAGCGGTGGCGGCGGGGTAGGTGGCAGGGCAGAGGGGGTAGGGTGTAGACGAGCCGCTCGGGACGCGGAAGCCTCCCGAGCGGCTCGTCTACACCCTACCCCCTCTCCGCTCGACCCCTTATCCTCCATTCGTGCGCATCACTACCTGGGCCGAGTACGGCCTCATCTGCTCGCTCCACCTCGCCCGCCGCGTCAGCGAGGGGCCGGTGACGGGTCGTGACATCGCCGCTCGCGAGCGGCTGCCGGCCGACTACGTCGAGCAGATCCTGCTCCGGCTGCGCCGCGCCGACATCGTGAAGAGCGTCCGCGGCGCGCGCGGCGGCTATCTGCTGGCGCGTCCCGCCGCGGAGATCTCGGTCCGCGACGTCGTCGCCGCGTCGGAGCTGGCGACGTTCGAGGTGCACTGCATCAGCCATCCGGTGGAGTCGGAGCGTTGCTCGGAGTCGCACACGTGCAGCATCCGCCCGGTGTGGCAGCTCCTGCAGCGCCGCATCGACGACGTGCTCGAGAGCGTGCACCTGGCCGATCTTCTCGTCGAGGAGAGCGAAGTGCGCGCCAAGGTCGGCCTCGCGCCGTTGCCCGCGCGGGAGCCGCGCGAGGAAGCGCCGCTGCCTGCTCGCGGTCTTCCCGTCCTGCAGGCCTAGGCCGCCCGCGCTCGACCGCAGACGCGACCGCCGCCGGCCATGAGCCCCATCTCCTTCTGGCGCCGGTGGCGCGACGAGCAGACGCAGCGGCGGCGCGCCGCGCTCTACGTCGCCACGCTCGGCCGTGAACCGGACGCCGCGGACGTCTCCTGGCTCTCGGCCCACGATCCGGCGCGCGACACGGACCACGCCCGGTGGGAGCTGCGCTACGCCCGCCGTGCGCTCGGCCTCCTCGTCGCCGAGCGGGACGCGCTCGACGACCGGACGGCGTCGCTCGTCGGACGCGCGCTCGCCAACGCGATGCGCGCCGACCACAACATCGCGCCCGGCAAGCTGGCCGTGGCGGAGCAGCAGCTCAACGCGCGCCTCGCCGCCTACGGCGATGCGCTCCGTCGGCGCGGCGAGGAGGAAGCGACCAGCGCCCGGCTCGCGCGGACGCTCCTCGACTTCGTGAGCCGCGGCCGGACGGCCTACGAGCCGGCGGCCATCGCTCACGGCGGCGAGCTGCTCGCCGGCTACATCGCGGAAGCCAACGAGTCGCTCCGCACCTCCTTCGGCGTCGCGACGCTTCCCGAGGACGTGCGCCCGTCCACCGCCGCGGCGGCCGGCGGCCTCGGGCCGCCGCCCGGCTGACCGTTCGCGAGGCCGGATGAAGCACGAGCGCCGCCGCGTGGGTACGCGGCGGCGCTCGTTTCATGGAGTGCGCGATGTTGTGGCTGCTTGTTCCGTCGGGCCCCGCGCGATCGTCGTAACCGGGGTCACTCCGGGCGGGCCGTGCAGTGCTCGGGGGGGGACTTGAACCCCCACGTCGTCGCCGACACAGGCTTCTGAGACCTGCGTGTCTACCAGTTCCACCACCCGAGCGTCGGGAGCGTCGAATCCCACCGTCTGCGCGCGGCGCGTGTCACGCGGCGCGCCGTGTTGCGTGTTCCGTCGGCGGAGATCGTCGCCGCGAGCGCGCTGCTGCCGGGCCGTGCGGCCCACGCGTTCGCGAGGAGCCCGCAAGATATCCGCGCCCGGGAGCGAAGTCAACGCGGCGCAAGCGGCTGCGACGTTGCCCGCTCACCACGCCGCGTCTAAGATTCGCTCGGCGAGCGTGACGCCGCCGTGCGTACGCGGCCGGCACCTCTGCCTGCGCTCGCGTCCCGCCTTCGGTCACCCGCTGCACCTCCGCCATGGCCCGCGCCGAGCAGGAAAAGGAAGCCGTCGAGTCCATCGCCCGGAACAAACGCGCGCGGCACGACTACGAGATCATCGAGACCTGGGAGGCCGGGCTCGTGCTGACCGGCACCGAGGTCAAGTCGCTGCGCAACGGCAAGGCGAACATCTCGGACGCGTACGGCATCGTGAAGGACGGCGAGGTCTACCTGCTCAACCTGCACATCGCGCCGTACGAGCAGGGCACGCACTACAACCACGAGCCGACGCGCACCCGCAAGCTGCTGCTGCACCGGCGCGAGATCCGGCGCATGATCGGCTCGGTCGAGCGGCAGGGGCTCACGCTCGTCCCGCTCGAGCTCTACTTCAAGCGCGGCCGCGCCAAAGTCGTCATCGGGCTCGGGCGCGGCAAGAAGATGCACGACAAGCGCGAGGACGCCCGCAAGCGCGACGACGAGCGCGAGATGGCGCGGGCGGCCCGCACACGATGATCCGCGCGACTTCCGCCACGCCACACCGCCGCCGCCTCGCTCCGCCGCCGTACCGCCTCACCACGCCCGACGCATGATCGCCGCCGCCCTCCTCGCCCTCTACCAGGTCGTCGCCCCGCCACCGGGCGTGCTCACGGTGCGCGCCGCCGATCGCGAGACCGCGGTGCCCGTCGTGGAGACGAACGCCGGCCCGGCGCTGCGCGCGGATCTCGTCGCCACCGCCCTCGGCGGCGGCGTGAAGGAGCGTGCCGACGGCCACTTCCTGGTCACGCTCCCCGGCGTCGAGTTCGACGTCACCGAGCAGGTGCCGTTCGCCCGCGCCGGCGACGACGTCGTCCCCCTGTCGGCCGCGCCGTTCGTGGACGGCGGGAAACTCTACGTGCCGATGCAGCTCGTCTCCGAGGCGCTTCCGCGCTACGGCACCGGCGTGTTCTACGATCCCGGGCGCGTCGAGCTGCGGATGTTCGCGGCGAGCGCGCTCGCCACACCGGCGGGCGCGGTCGGCGCTGCGCCATCGCCGCGCGCCGGCTCCCGCGCTTCCGCTGCCGAGCGCGACGACCCCTTCTACGGCGCGAGCCCGTCGGCGTCCGTCGTGCACACCGCGGCGACGCGCGCGCCGGCGTCGTCGTCCGGCGCCGTGTCGCGCCTCGGCCGCGTCGCGCCGTCGCGCCTGACCGGACGCCGACGCGTCGTCGTCGTGGACGCGGGACACGGCGGTCCGGACAACGGGATGCACGGGCCGATCGGCGGCTCCTTCCAGATCTACGAGAAGGACATCACGCTCTCGGTGGCGAAGCTGGTCGCCGCGCAGCTCCGCGATCGGGGCGTGGACGTCGTCATGACGCGCACCACCGACACGCTGATCGCGCTCGACGATCGCGGCCGGATCGCCAACCAGAGCCGCGGCGACCTGTTCATCTCGGTGCACGTCAACGCCGCGAATCCCAACTGGAAGGATCCGGCGGCCGCGCGCGGCTTCGAGACCTATTTCCTCGCCGAGGCCAAGACCGAGGAGGCACGCCGCGTGGAGCGGATGGAGAACGAGGCCGTGCGCTTCGAGACCCGCGTCGACGCGCCCAAGGGCGACCCGCTCAGCTTCATCATGAACGACATGGCGCAGAACGAGCACCTGCGCGAGTCGAACGACCTCGCGGCGACCATCCAGGACCACCTGCGCGAGATGCACCCGGGCCCCAGCCGCGGCGTCAAGCAGGCGAACTTCGCCGTGCTGCGCACTTCGTTCATGCCGGCGGTGCTCGTCGAGATCGGGTTCGGCACGAACCCCACCGAGGCGACGTTCCTGAACGACTCCGCGCGCCAGCGGCGCATCGCCGACGCCATTGCCGACGCCGCCGTTGAGTACCTCGGCCACTACGAGCGACGCGTGGCCGGCGGGGCGGCGCGGTGACGCGAGGCGCGGACGCGGCGGCCACCGGGGCGCCGGCGGCCGCGATCGATGGCGGTCCGCGCTCGCGTGGCGCGACGTGGCGGCGCGCGAGCGCGCCGCTCGCGCTCGCCCTGCTCGGCGCGTGCGCGTACTTCAATGGCGTCTACAACGCCAAGGAGAGCACCCGCACCGCCGACAAGCTCGCGCGTCGCGGCCACGCCGACGAGGCAGCGGGCGCGTACGCGACCGCGGCGCAGACCGCCGAAACCGTCCTCGCCCGCTACCCGCGTAGTCGCTGGCGCTCCGACGCGCTCTATCTCGCGGGGCGTGGCGAGGCGCTGAGCGGGCGATGCGATGCCGCCGTCCCGCGGCTCACCGAGTACCTCGCCGCGCCGAAACAGCACGCCGACCAGCGTGCGCGCGCGACGGTCGCCCTCGGTGGCTGCTACGTGGAGGCGGGCCGCTACACGGACGCGAGCCGGCTTCTCGAGCCGCTCGTCGCGGCGAAGGACCGGCAGGTGGCCCGGGACGCGGCACGGCTCGCGGCCCGCGCCGCCGGCGCGCTCGGCCGCACCGCCGACGCGGAGCGTTTCCTCGGCGCCATTCCGCGCGGCGAGGCGGAGTGGGAGCTGGCCGCCACCGCCCTCGCGCGGCAGGATTACGCTCGCGCCGAGTCGCTGCTCGTGCTCCGCGCCCGGCAGGGCGACTACCGCGAGAGCGTCGTCGCGACGCTTCAGGAGCTGTGGGCCGCCAAGCGCTACGACGCCGTGGACCACCTCGTCAACGCCTATGCCCAGGCGAAGACGCCCGCCGCGGTGAAGACGCGACTGCACATGTTCGCCGCCGATCTTCTCATCGGCGCCGGCCGCGACCGCGAGGCGTCCGAGCACCTGCTGCAGGCGCGGCGCCTCACGGTGGATTCGCTCGTCGATCGCGAGGCGAGCGCGCGACTCACCGGGCTCGGGCTGGCGGCGCTGCCTTCGCTGGTGGACGTCGAGGCGGCGATCGCGCGTGGCGCGACGCGGGCGCGCGGATCGGCGTACTTTCAGCGGCTGCGCGACAACCTTCTGCTCATGAAGATCCTCCTCTCCCAACAGGACGTGGCGGGCTCGTCGCTCTTCCTCGCCGGCGAGGTGGCGCGCGACAGCCTCCGCGCGCGCACGCTCGCGCGCGACCTGTTCGTGCAGGTCGCGACGACGCGGTCGGGCGCGCCGATCGCCGCGAAGGCGTGGCTCGCCGCCGCGGACCTCTCGCCCGACTCGGCCACCGCGTATCGAGAGATCGTGCGTACGCGGTACGCGGGCTCGCCGTACGCCTTCACTCCCGGCGACACGACGCTCGACCAGGTGGCCTATGTCCGCACCGAGGACGCGCTGAAGCGGGCCTGGGACGTGGGACTCCGGATGCTCTCCGACAGTCTGCGAGTGACGCAGGCGCGGGCCGGCGTCACGCCGGTGGACACGCTTCGCGACTCGGCCGCCGTGCGCCGCCAGGCGACGGCGCCGCCGGGCAGCTCGGGAGGACCGCCCCTGTGACGCACGTTGGCCGCCGCGCCGCGCCGAGCGCGACGCGCGGATCGCTCGTGATGAGCGTCGCCGGGATCGAGTTCCAGAACCCGATCATCCTCGCCGCGGGCACCGCCGCGTACGGGCGCGAGCTGGCCGACGTCATCGATCTCGACCGGCTCGGCGGCATCGTCACGAAGGCGGTCAGCCCGGCGCCGCGCGCCGGCGCGCCGTCGCCGCGCGTTGCGGAGTTCGACGGCGGGATGATCAACGCCATCGGGCTCGCCAACCCCGGCCTCGACGAGGTCCGGCGCGACCATCTGCCCTGGCTCGCCGAGCACCTGCGTCGGGCGCGGGTCCTGGTGAACGTCGTCGGCAGCGCGGTCGAGGACTACGTCTCCGTCGTCGCGGGGCTCGACGGTGCGCCGGGCGCCGACGCGTTCGAGCTCAACGTGAGCTGTCCCAACGTCCGCGCGGGCGGCATCGAGTTCGGCGCCGACCCGCGCGTCCTCGCCGACGTCGTGAGCCGGGCCCGCGCCGCGACGCGACGGCCGCTCTTCGTGAAGCTCTCGCCATCGCTGCCCGACATCGCCGGGAGCGCCCGCGTGGCCGTGGACGCGGGCGCCGACGCGCTCACCCTGGTCAACACCCTCCCCGGGCTCGTCATCGACGTTGAGCGGCGACGGCCCGCGCTGGGGTTCGGGACGGGTGGCGTGAGCGGCTCCGGGCTCCTGCCCATCGGCGTGCTCGCGACGTGGAAGGTGCACAACGCGGTCTCGGTGCCGCTCGTCGGCCTGGGCGGCGTGGCCACCGCGGACCACGCGCTCCAGTACATCCTCGCCGGCGCCTCGCTCGTCGGGATCGGGACGGCGGCGATGCGCGACCCACGGCTCCCCGAGCGGGTGCTTCGCGACCTCGGCCGGTGGTGCGACCGCCACGACGTCGGCTCGCTGTCGGATCTGGTCGGCACCCTGGAGTGGCCCAGGACGTGAGCGACGCGACGTCCGCGGGCGCCGCCCCGCGCCCCACCCCTGTCCCGATCGTCGCGCTCGACGTGCCGGCAGCGGCGCCGGCGCTGTCGCTCGTGCGCACGCTGGGCGACGCCTGCCGCTTCTACAAGATCGGCCTCGAGCTGTTCACCGCCGAAGGGCCCGCCGTGGTGCGCGCGGTTCGCGACGGCGGCAACGACGTCTTTCTCGATCTCAAGTTCCACGACATCCCGAACACCGTGCGCGGCGCGACGCGGAGCGCGGCGTCGCTCGGCGCCCGACTGCTCACGGTCCACGGGAGCGGCGGCCGAGCGATGCTGGAAGCGGCCGTGGAAGGGGCGGGGCAGGGGTGCGGAGTGCTCGCGGTGACCGTCCTGACGTCCATGGACGCCGCCGGCCAAGCGGCCGCCTGGGGACGGTCGCAGATGACCGTTCGCGACGAGGTGCTGCGCCTCGCCGACCTGGCGCGGGCGGCCGGCGCCCATGGCATCGTCTGCAGCGGCGAGGAGGCGGCGGCCGTCCGCGAGCGGCACGGGGATGCGCTGCGGCTGCTGGTGCCGGGGATCCGGCTCGCCGGCGGCGCGACGCACGATCAGGCGCGCGTGGTGACGCCGGCCGCGGCGGCCGCCGCCGGGGCGAGCTACCTCGTGCTCGGGCGGGCGGTCACCGGGGCGGCCGATCCCCGCTCCGCCATGGCCGAGGTGGCGGCGCAGCTCCGCCACTGACGACCGCCCGCCACCGAGGCCGGAAGGCGCCGCGGGGCGCCGCTCACCCCCGGCGCGCGCGATTTCGTACACGTCGAACGTTCTCCGCTGTCAAGGGCCCCTCGGCAATTTTTCCGGGGCTCCCTTGCGTGCGTGCCATAAGTCCGTTACTGTCCGAGTCTTGGCCGGAAAAAACCTATTCGTTCGACTGGAGCGCCCTGTGAAAGTTCGCAGCAGCGTGAAGCCGATCTGCGAGAATTGCAAAGTTGTGAAGCGCAACGGCGTGACTCGCATCATCTGCAAGCGCAACCCCAAGCATAAGCAGCGGCAAGGCTAACCTATGGCTCGTATTGCTGGCGTCGATCTCCCCCGCGAGAAGAAGGTCGAGATCGGGCTCACGTACATCTACGGCATCGGCCGGATGACGGCGCGCCGGATCCTCGAGACGACGGGCGTCAACGCGGAGCAGCGCATCCGCGATCTGAATGACGCCGACGTCAACAAGCTCCGGCAGGAGATCGAGAAGAACTACCGGGTCGAGGGCGCCCTTCGGACCGAAGTGGCAATGAACATCAAGCGGCTGATGGACATCGGCTCCTACCGGGGCATCCGTCACCGCCGCGGCCTGCCCGTCCGCGGGCAGCGCACGCACACCAACGCCCGCACGAAGAAGGGGCCCCGCCGCGCGATCGCCGGCAAGAAGAAGGTGACCAAGTAACATGGCTACTGCGAAGAAGTCGAAGCGCGTCGTCGAGGCGGAGGGCGTCGCCCACGTCAACGCGACGTTCAACAACACGACGATCACCATCACCGACGCCCGCGGCAACACGGTGTCGTGGGGCTCGTCGGGCAAGGCGGGCTTCAAGGGCTCGAAGAAGTCCACGCCGTTCGCCGCCACCGTCGCCGCCGAGCAGGCCGCGCGCGAGGCGGTGACGCTCGGCGTGCGGCGCGTGCACGTGCGTGTCCAGGGCCCGGGCTCGGGCCGTGAGTCGGCGATCCAGGCGCTCGCCTCGGCGGGGCTGCAGGTGAAGTCGATCAAGGACGTCACCCCCATCCCGCACAACGGCTGCCGCCCGCCCAAGCGGCGGAGGGTCTAACCGATGCGCTACACGGGTCCCGTCTGCCGGCAGTGCCGGCGCGAAGGCACGAAGCTCTTCCTCAAGGGCACCAAGTGCTTCACCGAGAAGTGCCCGGTGGAGCGCCGCCCCTACGCGCCCGGCCAGCACGGCCAGAGCACGGCGCGTCGCCGCAAGACGTCGGAGTACTCGAAGCAGCTGCGCGAGAAGCAGAAGATCAAGCGCATCTACCAGGTGAGTGAGCGGCAGTTCCGGAACACGTTCGAGCGCGTCACGGCGCTGCCCGGCGTCACCGGCCACAACCTGCTCGCCGCCCTCGAGAGCCGCCTCGACAACATCGTCTACCGCATGGGCTTCGCGCCGAGCCGCCGTGCCGCGCGCCAGCTCATCCGCCACCGTCACGTCGAGGTGAACGGCAAGTCGGTGGACATCCCCAGCTTCCTCGTGCAGCCGGGCCAGGAGGTCCGCGTCCGCATGAAGTCGCGCGAGCAGGCGTCCATCATGGCCGCCATGGATCAGGCCTCGCGTGGCGCTCCGCTCTCCTGGATCGCGGTGGACCGGGAGTCGTTCAGCGGCCGCATGCTCGAGCGCCCGGCGCGCACGAGCATCCCGATCGCGGCGCAGGAGCAGCTGGTCGTCGAGCTCTACTCGAAGTAACGGAAGGGCGGCTCTCGGCCGTCGGCTCTCGGCTCTCGGCTACTACCCTACGGTAGCCGAGAGCCGAGAGCTGAGAGCCGAGAGCCGTAGTTCGGTCGGAGCCCTAACCTCCGTACGAGCTCGCCGCGCGTTAGGGGCGGGGCGAGGCGTTGCCGGGGTCGTTCTCCCCGGTAAGACCACATCAAGGATTCGCATTCCATGGCACAGGCAATCGATCTCCGCGGGCTCGTCCGGCCGCAGCTCGTCGAAGCGACGAAGCGCGAGGACAATCCGAACGTCGCCGAGTTCCGGCTCCAGCCGCTCGAGCGTGGCTTCGGCCATACGCTCGGCAACGCGATGCGCCGGCTTCTCCTCTCGTCGCTGCGCGGCTCCGCCGTCTGGGGCTTCCGCATCGACGGCGTCGTCCACGAGCATCAGACGATCCCCGGCGTCGTCGAGGACGTCCACCAGATCATCGGCAACCTGAAGACGCTGACGCTCGTGCTCGACGAGGGCGTCGAGGACACCGTCCTGCGCATCACGAAGCGCGAGGCGGGCCCGGTCACGGCGGGCGACATCGAGGGCGCGAACGGCGCCCGCGTCGTCGATCCGCGCCAGCACCTGTTCACGCTGCAGGACGACCGGGACATCAACGTCGAGCTGTACGTGAACAAGGGACGCGGCTACGTCGAGGCCGACCAGCACACCGTGGATCGCGGCCTGCCCGTGGATCTCGTGCGCATCGACGCGATCTACAACCCGGTTCGCCGCGCGAACTTCTCGGTCGCCGAGACGCGCGTCGGGCAGCGCACCGACTACGACCGCCTGACGCTGACGGTCGAGACGAACGGCACGATCACGCCGGAGGAGGCGGTCAGCTACGCCGCCGCCCTCGCGCAGACGCACTTCCAGTACTTCGCCGGCTTCGGCTCGCACGCTTCCGCGCCGCTGTCGGCCGGCGGCGAGGCGGGCAACGGCGACTCGGTGCGCCTGGCCGAGCTGAACACGCCGATCGACGACCTCGAGCTGTCGGTCCGGTCGGTGAACTCGCTGAAGAACTCGAACATCCGGTCGCTCGGCGACCTGGTGCGGCAGACGGAGAGCCAGATCCTCCAGGTCAAGAACTTCGGCAAGAAGTCGCTGCAGGAGATCGCCACCCTGCTCGAGAGTCGCAATCTGAATTTCGGGATGCGGTACGAGGAGACGGCCGACGGCGGCGTGCGGGTCATCGACCCGGGCACTCCGCCCAGCCGCGCCGCCGCCGCAGCGCCTGACGACGAAGAGGAGTAATACCCATGCGTCACCGGAAGGCCGGGCGCCAGCTCCGCCGCACCAGCGAGCAGAAGCTCGCGCTCATGCGCAACCTCGCGACCTCGCTCATCGAGCAGGGCGCGATCGAGACGACCGAGGCGAAGGCGAAGGAGCTCCGCCCCTTCGTCGAGAAGCTCATCACCAAGGCGCGTACGGGCACGCTGCACGCCCGCCGTCTCGCCGGCCGCCACGTGCACAAGCGCGAGGCCGCCGACAAGCTGTTCCAGGAGATCGGCCCCAAGTTCGCGACGCGGGCCGGTGGCTACACGCGCATCCTCAAGACCGGCCACCGCAAGGGTGACGGTGCCGAGATGGCGCGCATCGAACTGATTCAGAGCTGAGTCGCACCATGGCCATCAATCGCAGCCGCTGCTACGTGTGCGACAAGGGCGTGACCTTCGGGAACAACGTCTCGCACGCGAACAACAAGACGCGCCGCACCTGGAAGCCGAACCTCCAGGTCGCTCGCATCGTCATCGGCACCAAGATCGAGAAGGTGAAGGTCTGCACCCGCTGCCTCGCGGCGGGCAAGATCCAGCGCGCCCCTCGCGGGGCCGGCGCCGTCGCCTAACACGACGCCGTTGCCGCTCTGCGAAAAGGGGAGCCCATTCGGGCTCCCCTTTTCGTAGGCTCTCGGCCGTGGGCCCTCGGCGCTCGGCCGTCGTTGGACAGGATGGACAGGATGAACCGGATGGGGGTGTGCCATTCATCCCGTTCATCCCGTCGAACAGCCGAGCGCCGAGCGCCCACGGACCGGAGCCGTGTTATCTTCCCCGCCAGACGCCACTCGCCACCTCCACCCGCCACCCGGCTTTGCCCACCGCGCTCATCACCGGTATCACCGGTCAGGACGGCTCCTACCTCGCCGAGCTGCTGCTCGAGAAGGGGTACCGCGTCGTCGGCGTCGTGCGCCGCAGCTCGACGACGCCGTACGAGCGCATCAGCCACCTCGTGGACCGCATCGAGCTGATCTCCGCCGACCTCCTCGACCAGCACTCGCTGGTGGACGCCATGCGCGAGTGCGATCCGGACGAGATCTACAACCTGGCCGCGCAGAGCTTCGTCCAGACGTCGTGGACGCAGCCGGTGCTCACCGGGGAGTTCACCGCGCTCGGCGTCACCCGCATGCTCGAGGCGATGCGCAAGGCGGCGCCGAACGCGCGCTTCTACCAGGCGTCGTCGAGCGAGATGTTCGGGAAGGTCGTCGAGACGCCGCAGCGCGAATCCACGCCGTTCTACCCGCGCAGCCCCTATGGCGTCGCCAAGGTCTACGGGCACTGGATCACGGTGAACTACCGCGAGAGCTTCGGCCTCTACGCGGTGTCGGGCATCCTCTTCAACCACGAGAGCGAGCGGCGCGGGCTCGAGTTCGTGACCCGCAAGGTCACCGACGGCGTCGCCCGCATCTCGCTCGGTCTGCAGCGCGATCTGCGCCTGGGCAACCTCGACGCGCGCCGCGACTGGGGCTTCGCCGGCGACTACGTGGACGCGATGTGGCGGATGCTCCAGCAGCCGGAGCCCGACGACTACGTCATCGGCACGGGGAAGACGTGGTCGGTCCGCGAGCTCTGCCAGCAGGCGTTCAGCCATGTGGGGCTCAACTACGAGGACCACGTCGTGCGGGACGAGAAGTTCTTCCGGCCGGCCGAGGTGGACCTGCTCGTCGCCGACCCGTCGAAGGCGCGCGAGCAGCTCGGCTGGGAGCCGAGAATGAGCTTCCAGCAGCTCGTCGCCCGCATGGTCGAGGCGGACCTGGCCCGGCACCGCGCGACGCTCGCGCACCAGGCACGCTGAGCGCGGCGAGGCCGATGCGCGCGCTCGTCACCGGCGCCGCCGGGTTCGTGGGCCAGTGGCTCTGCCGAGCGCTTCTCGCCGACGGCTGGCAGGTCACCGGCGCGACGCTCGAGGCATCGCCGCACAACCCGTTGCTCACGGCGGAGGAGCAGCGGGCCGTCCAGTGGGTGATGGCCGACGTGCGCCGGGCGGCCGACATCCGGGCCGCCCTCGACGCGGCGCAGGCGCCCGACGTCATCTTTCACCTCGCCGGCGTCAGCTTCGTTCCCGGCGCCGCGAGCGACCCGGGGCTCACCTGTGAAGCGAACGTCGTCGCCGCGGCGCGGCTGCTCGCCGAAGTGCGGATACGCCGCCGCGCCGGCGTCCTCGATCCGGTCGTCCTCGTCGTCGGCAGCGCCGAGCAGTACGGCCGGCACGAGGCGGCCGATCTGCCGCTCAGGGAGTGCGCCGAGCAGCGGCCGCTGACGGTCTACGCGGCGAGCAAGGCGGCGCAGGAAGTGTTCGCGCTCGAGGCCTTCCGCAGCGAGGGCGTGCGGGTGGTGGCGACGCGCAGCTTCAATCACAGCGGGGCGGGGCAGGCGCAGCACTTCCTGCTTCCCGCCCTCGTGCGGCGGGTGCTGGCGCTGCGTGGCGCGCCGGGCGGTGGCCAGCTCGTCATCGGCAACCGCGACACGGTGCGCGACTTCCTGCACGTCCGCGACGTCGTGCGCGCCTATATTCTACTGGCGGAGCGTGGCGCGCCGGGCGAGGCGTACAACGTCTCGAGCGGCGTCGGACGGCGGGTCGAGGACCTGGCTCGCGAGGCACTCTCCGCGCTCGGCGTCCGCGCCGAGCTGACGACCGACCCCGCGCTCGCGCGGAAGGTCGAGGTGCCGGCTCTCGTCGGCGACAGCACGAAGCTCCGCCAGGCGACCGGGTGGGCGCCGGCGCTCGGAATCAGCGACATCATTCAGGATTTGATCCATGCCGCGACGCACTGACCTCAAGCGCATCCTGATCATCGGCTCGGGGCCGATCGTCATCGGACAGGCGGCCGAGTTCGACTATTCGGGAACGCAGGCGGCCAAGGCGCTGCGGGAGGAGGGGTTCGAGGTCATCCTCGTCAACTCCAACCCGGCGACGATCATGACCGACCCGGAGTTCGCCGACCGCACCTACATCGAGCCGGTGACGCCGCAGTTCGTCGAGCTCGTGATCGCGAAGGAGCGGCCGGACGCGGTGCTGCCGACGATGGGCGGCCAGACCGCGCTGAACGTCGCGCTCGCGCTGCACGACCGCGGGGTGCTGGCCAAGTACGGCGTCGAGCTGATCGGCGCGAACGCGCGGGCGATCCGCGTCGCCGAAGACCGCGCCCAGTTCTCCGAGGCGATGGGGCGCATCGGGCTGGCCGTCCCGCGCGGCGGCATCGCGAACTCGTGGGACGACGCGGCCGCGCTCATGGAGCAGACCGGCTTCCCGGCGATCATCCGCCCATCGTTCACGCTCGGCGGCTCCGGCGGCGGCATCGCCTACAACCGCGAGGAGTACGAGACGATCGTGCGCCGTGGGCTGTCGGAATCGCCCACGAGCCAGGTGCTCATCGAGCGCAGCGTCATCGGCTGGAAGGAGTTCGAGCTCGAGGTGATGCGCGACTGCGAGGACAACGTCGTCATCGTCTGCTCGATCGAGAATATCGACCCGATGGGCGTCCACACCGGCGACTCGATCACCGTCGCGCCGGCGATGACGCTCACCGACCGCGAGTACCAGACGATGCGCGACGCCGCCTGCGCGGTGATCCGCGAGATCGGCGTGGACGCGGGCGGCTGCAACATCCAGTTCGCGGTCAACCCGGCCGACGGCGAGATGCTCGTCATCGAGATGAACCCGCGCGTCTCGCGGTCGTCGGCGCTGGCCTCGAAGGCGACCGGGTTCCCGATCGCGCGCATCGGTGCGAAGCTCGCCGTCGGCTATCGTCTCGACGAGATCGCGAACGACATCACGAAGACCACGCCGGCCTCGTTCGAGCCGGTGCTCGATTACGTCGTCGTGAAGGTGCCGCGCTTCGCGTTCGAGAAGTTCCCGAGCGCGAGCCCGTATCTCACGACGCAGATGAAGTCCGTCGGCGAATCGATGGCGATCGGCCGGACGTTCAAGGAAGCATTCCAGAAGGGATTGCGCGCGCTCGAGACGGGACGCCCGGGATGGGCCGTCGCGTCGCGGCCGCAGGACGACCGCCTTCCGGACGAGACAGTGGAAGCGCTGCGCGGCGCGCTCCGGCAGGACCCGGACGTGATCCTCGTCGGCGAGATGCGCGAC
>DATMHT010000436.1:0-1501 GCA_035554795.1 Gemmatimonadaceae bacterium
CCGCCGAGCTTCCGGCCCGCGACCAACATCACCCCGGCGGGAATCGGTCCGTGGACGGAAGCGGACTTCTTCCGTGCGATGCGCGACGGCGTCCGGCCGGGTGGCGTAAAGCTGGATGCTTTCATGCCGTCGAGGCTGACGCGCGAGATGAGCGACGACGAGATCCGCGCGCTGTACGCCTACCTGAAGACGGTGCCGCGCCGGGAGTTCGGAAACCACTGATCGCGAGGGTCGCGACCGCTTTCGCTCAGCTCCAGCGGAAGCGGTAGCGGCAGGCGTCGCCGCCCTTCGCCCGGCACGTCTCCTCGACGATCCGGACGTTCGGCACGCCGCAGAGCTCGAGCGCCTTGCGGTACCAGCCGACGACGGTGAGGCAGTCGGGCGCGCTGAACGTCTCGGCGTCGAAGGTCGTCAGCAGCCCCTCGGCGTCGCCCGTCTTCGCGTACTCGCGCCGGCCCGTCTCGTAGTACAGCTGGTAGATGGCGGGCGACTTCGCGAGAAAGGCGTGGGCGTCGCCGCGGGTGAGGAAGCCCTTGTGGAAGGTCGCGAGGTTCTGCATCGCCGACGCCTCGCCGAGCTTCTCGAAGAACTCGCGCTTGCCGCCACCGAGGACGCGGACGATCGCGTCGTCGAGCCGCTTGCCGAGATCGAAGGGATACCACGCCACGCCCAGAACGACCCCGAGCGTCCGCCGGTCCTCCGGCGGCAGCGCGTCGAGCACGCGCTGGACGCCGTCCGTTCCCGAGTGCTGCTCGACGAAGGCGAGTCGCGTCTTGAGCACGCTTCCCTTGATCTGCTGCACGTCGCCGTCTCCTGATCAGGGCGTAATGGGTGTACGGCCCGGATCGCACGCACACGGCCATGCGTCCTCAACCTTGATGACGCGTCACGTCCCGCGGCGTGACAGCGGCGCCACCCCTGTACGCGGCGGCGCACGCTGGGGAGATTGAGCTGTTCCGCAGACCCGCGATCTTCCGAGACTCCGATGCTCCTACGACGCTTCTACGACGACACGCTCGCGCAGGCGAGCTATCTGATCGGGTGCCAGGCGACCGGCGAGGCGATCGTCGTGGACCCGAACCGCGACGTCGCGCAGTATCTCGCCGCGGCTGCGGCCGAGGGGGTGCGCGTGACGCACGTCACCGAGACGCACATCCACGCCGACTTCGTCTCCGGCGCGCGCGAGCTCGCGTCGGCGACCAGCGCGCGTCTCCATCTCTCGGCGGAGGGCGGCGAGGGATGGCAGTACGGCTTCGCGAAGGAGGCGGGCGCAGTGCTGCTCCGCGACGGCGATACGATCGCGGTCGGCAACGTGCGGCTCGACGTGTTGCACACGCCGGGACACACGCCCGAGCATCTCACCTTCCTCGTCACCGACCGCGCCGCCGCCGATCGCCCGATGGGCGCGCTCACGGGCGACTTCATCTTCGTCGGCGACGTCGGGCGCCCCGACCTCCTCGAGCGGGCGGCGGGCATCACCGGCACGATGGAGACGAGCGCG
>DATMHT010000437.1:0-4388 GCA_035554795.1 Gemmatimonadaceae bacterium
ACCACCCGCACCGTCTTCACGATCTGGCTCTCCTCGGTGATCCCCTGCGCCTGGTCGCGCGGCAGGATCTCGAACACGCCCTGGCTCGCCGTGCGGATGCCGCCGAGCTCCGTGTGCGAGTCGCGCGCGAACTGGTCGGCCGCCTCGCGGGCGCGCGCCGTCGCCTCGGCGATCATCTTCGGCTTGAGCGCGTTGAGCCCGGTGAAGACGAACGTCGGCCCGCCGCTCCCGTACTCGCCGCCCGACGACAGGACGACGCCGGCCGTGACCAGCTCCGCGACCCGCTGGCTCGCCGCCAGCACCTGCTCCGGCTTCGTCGAGCGCACGACGAGCGTCTGCCGGATGACGTAGCGGCTCCCCGCGCGATCGCCCGGGCCGTACTGGTTCGCGCGCGCGTCGGTGACGGAGAAGTCCTGCAGCGCCGCCTGCGCCGTGTCGATCCCCTGTCGCGCGAGGAACTCGTGCACCTGCGCGAGGCTTCGCTGTAGCGACGCGTGCGCCCGCGCGAGGTCGTCGTCCGCGGCGACGAGGCGCAGCGGCCAGATCGCGAGGTCGGCGCGTGCCTCGCGCTCGGCGACGCCCTTCACCGTCACGTAGCGGTCCGCCGCCCGCCCGCGCGCGAAGCCGTTGCCGGCGAGCAGGCCGCCGAGCGCGAGCCCCAGCGCGATCACCACCGCCCGCACGATGCCGCGATCCATGTCGTGTCGTCCCCCGAGCCCGAGTTCGCGCCGCTTCCGACGTTGCTTCCGAACGTCGCTTCCGAAGCTACGCCCGCGCCACGCCGCCGACAGAGGCACGGTGGTGCGGCACGCCGAGTCATGCGTGAGAACAGTGCAAGAGCGTGTCAGAACCGGTTGCCGCGCCGCGCGGCGAGCCGATCATTCGGGGGTGATACGCGCCGTGGCTCGTTCCGGCCGGCGCGCCCGTCCCTCTCGACCACAGGCTCCGTCGTCATGAAGGCTCTCGTCCGGCTGCTCGCGGCGGCCTCGTTGCTCACCGCGTGCGCGAGCGGCGCGTCACTCCACCCGCCGGCCGTCGCCGCGTCGGCACGCGTGGATCTCGCCGCCGAGCGCGCCACGCTCCTCGCCGCCGACCGTGCGCACGCGGCCGCCAGCGCGGTGAGCCTCGTCGCCGGTTTCCCGGCGGCGCTCGCGGACGACGCCGTCTTTCTCTACCCGGGCCGGCCGATCGCGCACGGACGCGATGCCGCCGCCGCGCTGCTCGCCTCGCTCCCCGAGCCCGCCGGCCGCACGATGACGTGGCGTCCCGTCCTCGCCGGCGTCTCCGCCGACGGCACGCATGGCTACACGGTCGGCTACGGTGAGCGCCGCGGGATGACGGAGAGCTCGGGCAGTCCCTGGATCAAGTACATCTCCTACTGGAAGAAGAGTGACGCCGGCCGCTGGCAGGTGGCGGCGTGGGCGCTGAGCGGCGGCGAGCCCGGCGCGCCCGCCGGCGCGCCCGCCGGCTGCGCGTCGCCCGCGAGCGCGGTGTCCGCGAGCGCGGTGCCCGCCAGCGTCTACACGGCCGACGCCGCCATCGCTGCGCGCGACGCGGTGCGGCGCGCCGACTCGAGCTTCGCCGCGCTCGCGGCCCGCGCCGGCGCCGCCGAAGCGTTCGGCACCTGGGTCGCCGACGACGGCGTCTCGCTCGGCCGCGGCGCGGCGCTCACCTGTGGCCGCGAGGCCGTGCGCCGCGCCTTCGACGCCGTCGCGCCCGGTGCCCTCGTCTGGGCACCGCGCGTCGCCGACGCCGCGGCCAGTGGCGACCTCGGGTTCACGGTCGGGGTTGCAACCATTCGCAGCGAAGCTACGTCTCATAACAGCAAGTACCTGACGGTCTGGAAGAAGCAGCCCGACGGCCAGTGGCGCTTCGTCGCCGACGGTGGCAACGCGATGCCGTGAAGAGCGGCGCTCGGCTGTGGGCTCTCGGCTCTCGGCCAACTGCCGGACAGGATGAACAGGATCGACAGGATGAGTCATCTCTTTTTCATCCTGGTCATCCTGTCGATCGCCGAGAGCCGAGAGCTGACAGCCGAGAGCCGACAGTCGAGAGCCGACTTGCATGATCGCCACCACGATTCCCGTCTCGTCCGCGCCCGCACCGATCGCCGCCGAGCGTGAGCACGATGCCGTGACCGGCGACGGCGCGGCCGCGCGCCCGCTGTGGCGCTGGCTCGCGTACGATTTCGTGGCGTGGGCGATGGTCGCGCTGATGTTCGCCGTGCAGGCGTGGGGACGCGGCAACGGGCCGTTCGCGCGGCTCGTCGCGTCGCAGGAGGTGAGCTTCCTGCCCTGCGCGCTCTTCACGCCGCTCATCGCCTTCGTCGCGCTCCGCTACCGGTTCACCGACGAGCGCGGCCCGTGGCGCGCGGTGGCCGCGCATCTCGCCTGCCTGCTCGCCTTCCTCGTGCTCGGCGCGATGATGATGGGCGCGCTCGAGTGGTCGCTCCCGTGGGAGCCGTACGGCGCCGGCGTCGCCGCCGCCATGCGCAGCGCGGTCGGCCGCTACGCGGCGATCGACGTCATCCTCTACGTCACGACGGCCGCCGCCGCGCTCGCCCTCGCCTACGGACGCGAGTCGCGCGAGCGCGAGGTGCGCGCGGCCCGGCTCCAGGCGCGGCTCGCCGAGGCACAGCTCCACGCGCTCGGTGCGCAGCTGCATCCACACTTCCTGTTCAACACTCTGCACGCGATCTCGGCGCTCGTCCGTCCCGAGCCCAAGCGCGCCGAACAGCTCATCGCGCGGTTGAGCGAGCTGCTGCGCGAGATGCTCGACAACCGCGACCGCGCCGAGGTCACGCTCGGCGAGGAGCTGGCGTTCCTCGAGAAGTACGTGGACATCCAGGAGGCGCGCTTCGGCCCGCGGCTGCGGGTGACGTTCGAGGTCGCGCCCGCCGCGCTCGACGCGCGCGTGCCGCGGCTGGTGCTGCAGCCGCTCGTCGAGAACGCGGTTCGCCACGGCGTCTCGCGCCGCCTCGGCGCCGGCACGATCGCGATCGCGGCCGCCTGCGACGACGACCGGCTCACGCTGACCGTGCGCGACGACGGCGCCGGGCTCCCGCGCGGCGAGGTACACGATGGCGTCGGGCTCTCGATCACGCGCGCGAGGCTGCGCCAGCTCTACGGCACCGAGCAGGAATTCACGATCGCGCCCGCCGCGGGCGGCGGCACCGTCTGTGTCGTCCGCATCCCGTGCCGGCGCGGCCAGCCGCTGCAGCAGCAGGAGGATCCGTCATGAATGGAAGTCTCCGTCCGCATCACGCGTCCGCTCCCGCCCCCGCGGTCGCTCCGGCGATCCGCACCCTCATCGTGGACGACGAGCCGCTCGCGCGGCTCCGCCTGCGCACCCTGCTCGCCGAGCACGCCGACTTCGCCGTCGTCGGCGAGTGCGGCGACGGACGCGAGGCGATGGACGCGATCGCCCGCGCCCGTCCCGACCTGCTCTTCCTCGACGTGCAGATGGCGGAGGTGAACGGGCTCGAGGTCGCCCGCGCCGTCGAGCACGCCAGCGCCGCGAGCCCGCTGGCGATCGTCTTCGTCACCGCGTTCGACCAGTACGCCGTCCGTGCCTTCGAGGTGAGCGCGCTCGACTACCTGCTCAAGCCGTTCGACGAGGAGCGCTTCGTCGCCACGCTCGACCGCGTGCGCGCGCACCGCGCCAACGGCCAGACGCGCGAGGCCCACGCCCGGCTCCTCGGCGTGCTGCGCGACCTGTCGCGCGGCGACGCGGCCGCCGGCGGCGGCGGCGCGGCGGACGGCGCCGCACCGCGCGACGCCGCGACGCTGCGCGTCGCCGATCTCGAGGTGGACGTGCGGGGGCGCGTCGTTCGCCGCGCCGGCGCGTCGGTGCAGCTCCGCCCGAAGGAGTTCGACCTCCTCGTCGCGCTCCTCAAGCGCGCCGGCGACGTCGTGGCGCGCCGCGAGCTGCTGCACGACGTCTGGGGCTACAGCGACGACGTCGTCAGCCGCACGATCGACACGCACCTCGCCGAGCTGCGCCGCAAGCTCGGCCACCAGCCCGGCGATCCCGGTTACATCGCGACCGTGGCGCGCACGGGATATCGCTTGCAGCTGTGAAGTGCGGCGTTAGGCTATCAGCTCTCGGCTCTCGGCGGCGCCGTTGCCGGGCCGGCGCTGGCTGTTGCTCGCGCCACGACGGAGGCGGCTCGCCGACGTGGGTGATGGGTGATGCGTGGCGAAGTCGTGTGTCGCGCGCCCGGCCGCGATCGCGACCGTGACGCACCGCGCGCGGCGTTCGCCGTGCCCCGCCGCGAGCCAGGCGCGATACTATTCCTGCCTCATCACGCGTCACCCATCACCCACACCGCCACCGCGCGCTGGCTCGTTGGGCGGCGCCCTCGCCCAACGAGGACAGCGCCGAGAGCC
>DATMHT010000438.1:0-6792 GCA_035554795.1 Gemmatimonadaceae bacterium
AGCTCCTCGAGCGCGGCGACGTCGGCGATCCAGAGCGAGCGGCCGTGCGTCGCGGCGATGATCTCGTGGTCGCGCGGGTGGATCTTGAGGTCGTGCACCGGCACGGTCGGCAGCCCGGTCATGAAGCGCTGCCAGGTCGCGCCGCGGTCGGCGGAGACGTACGCGCCGGCGTCGGTGCCGAGGAAGAGGAGGTCGCGGTTGCGCGGGTCCTCGCGGATGACGTGGACGAACGACGACACGACGTCGCTCGGCAGGCCACGGGTGATGGCGCGGAACGTCTTCCCGAAGTCGCTCGAGACGTACACGAACGGCCGGAAGTCGTCGTCGCGGTGACGGTCGAAGGTGACGTAGACGGTGGCGGTGTCGAAGTGCGAGGCCTCGACGCGGCTGACCCACGTCTTCGGCGGCAGCCCCGGGAAGCGGCCGGTGAGGTTCTCCCACGTCGCGCCGTCGTTGCGCGTCAGCCAGACGTTGCCGTCGTCGGTGCCGGCCCAGAGGAGACCGGGGCGCACGGGCGACTCGGTGACGGTCGTGATCGTGCCGTGCGTCTCGGCGCCGGTCGCGTCCTTGGTGATGCCGCCGGTCGTCTTGCGGCTGACGTTGATGCGCAGCGAGTCGCGCGTCGACAGGTCGGGCGAGATCGGGACGAAGTGGTCGCCGCGGTCCACGCTCTTGAGCAGCCGGTTGCCGCCGAAGTAGATCGTGGCCGGCGCGTGCGGCGAGAGGAAGTACGGCGTCTGCCAGTTGAAGCGGAACGCCTTCGCCGAGTCGGCGACGACGCGGGCGTGGATTGCCGCGAGCGCCTTCGACACCTCCGGCGTCTCGGGCTTGGTCGTGTCGCCGCGGGCGACGACGAGCGAGTCCTCGAACATGTAGCTGCGGTCGCGCAGCCCGCGCACGAGCTCGACGCGCGCGCCCGACGACAGGTCGAGGCGCGAGGCGTTGCCGCCCTGCGACTCGCTGTAGACGACGTTCGGGTCGGTCGGGTCCTGGGCCGTGTAGAAGCCGTCGCCGCCACCGACGTTCACCCACATGTCGTTCGTGATCCCGAAGCGCGACGGCGAGCGGCTCGGGCCGCACCAGCTGCCGTTGTCCTGGAGGCCGCCGCATACGTGATACGGCTTCGCCATGTCGTAGCTGACGGCGTAGAACTGGCCGATCGGGAACGTGTTGACGAAGTCATAGGTGCCACCCTTGTCCCACGTCATGGCGATGCCGCCGTCGTCACCGATGATGTAGTGGTCGGGGTCGGATGGATCGATCCACATCGCGTGCCAGTCGGTGTGAACCGAGAGCGCGCCGCGGCGCACGGTCTTGCCGCCGTCGTCCGAGAAGCGGAAGACGCTCGACATCCAGTAGACGCGGTCCGGGTTCTTCGGGTCGGCGCGGACCTGCGAGTAGTAGAAGGGGCGGGCGTCGCCCTCGTTGCGCGCCATCAGGGTCCACGTCGCGCCACCGTCGGTGGAGCGATAGAGGCCGCTGTTGGTCTTCTGCGCCTTGCTCGTGTCGGGCTTCGCGCCCTTGGGGCGCGGATTGGCGTTCGTGTCCGCCTCGACGGTGGCGTAGACGACCTTCGGGTTCGACGCGGCGATGGCGAGGCCGATGCGCCCCTTCATCGTCGTCGGGAAGCCGCCGCCCTTGATCTGCGTCCACGTGCGGCCGGCGTCGGTCGTCTTCCAGAGCGCGCTGCCGGGGCCGCCGCTCTGGAGGAAGTACGGGCCGCGCGAGCGCTCCCAGCTCGACGCGTAGAGCGTGTTCGGGTCGCTCGGGTCCATGGCGACGTCGATGAAGCCGGCGCGGTCGCTGACGAACTTCACGAGCGTCCACGTCTTCCCGCCGTCCGTGGTCTTGTAGAGGCCCCGCTCCTTGTTGGGCGCCCACGTGTGGCCGACGGCGGCGACGTAGGCGACGTTGGCGTCGCGCGGGTCCACGACGATGCGGCCGATGCTCTGGGTGTTCTCGAGGCCGACGAGCGTCCACGTCTTCCCCGCGTCGGTGCTCTTGTAGACACCGGCGCCGGCCGAGATCGAGTTGCGCGCGTTCTGCTCGCCGGTGCCGAGGTAGAGGACCTTCGGGTCCGACGGCGCGATCGCCAGGTCGCCTAACGAGACGACCTTCTCGTGGTCGAAGAGCGGCGTGAAGGTCGTGCCGGCGTTGATCGTCTTCCAGAGGCCGCCGGCGGCGGTGGCGACGTAGAAGGTCTTCGGGTCGCCCGGCACGCCCTCGACGTCCGCGACCCGGCCGCCCATGACGGCGGGCCCTATCGGGCGCCAGCGGAAGGCGGCGACGGTGGCCGAGTCGAGCGGCGCCTGCGCCTGGGCGACGGCGATGGATGGCACGGCGACGGCGACGGCGAACGACAGCAGCGGCAGCGTGCGGAGACGGATCATGTGTCTCGGGGGCGCGGGGGACGGAAGAGAACGTTCTGAGTCTACGATGACGGGACGGGGAATGTTGGTCGGAGGTCGGAGGTGGGAACCATCCAATGCGGGACGCGGCGATTCGGTCACGCGAAAATCGGGCTGCGGCATAGACTCTGACGTGGGGGGGCAGCGCCACGCTCGTTCCCACCTCCGACCTCCCACCTCCCGCCTCCGATCCGTGTCCTTCACCACCCTCTGCTTCGACCTCGACGGCACCCTCGTCGAGACCGAGCGGCTCAAGGCGCACTCGTATGCGCTCGCCGCCACCGACCTGCGGCCGGGCGTGAGCGCGGCGGACGTCGAGGCCGCCTACGTGGAGATGGTGGGGCGCTCGCGCGAGGAGGTGATCGCCGAGCTGACGCGCCGCTTCGGGCTCGCGGCGGCGGCGAGGACGCGGATGGCGGAGCTGGGCGTCGCGTCGCCCGAGGACGTCTACGGCACGCTCCGGCTCCGCCACTACGAACAGATGCTCCACGACCACGATCTCGTGCGCAGCCAGGAGTACCCGGCGGCCACCGCTCTCCTGCGGCGGGCGAAGGCGATGGGCTACGCCACCGGCCTCGCGACGATGTCGTACCGCTACCAGGTGGACGAGGTGCTCGACGTGCTCGGCGTCCGCGACGTGCTCGACGCGGTCGTCGCCCGCGACGATGTCGAGCGGCCGAAGCCGGACCCGGAGATCTACCTGCTGCTCGCGCGCCGGCTCGGCGTCGCGCCCGAGCGCTGCCTCGTCGTCGAGGACTCGGTGCCCGGCGTCCGCTCGGCGATCGCCGCCGGCATGACCTGCGTCGCCGCGACCAGCGAGCTGACGCGCGCGGCCGTGCACGCCATGGCCGAGGAGAGCGGCGCGCTGCCGCCGGAGCGGATCGTGGACGACCCGTCGCGCCTCGCCGGCGTCGTGTTACCGTTACTGGGGGCCGGCGCGGACTCCGGAGCGCCGCCGGCGGCAGTGCCTAACGACACAACGAGAGACGCATGAAGATCGGGATGGTGGGACTCGGCAAGATGGGCGCGAACATGACGACGCGCCTCCTTCGCGGCGGCCACGCGGTCGTCGTCTACGACCAGAGCGCGGACGCGGTGCAGACGGCGACGAAGGGCGGCGCCCAGGCCGGCGCGTCGCTCGAGGCGCTGGTCGGCGCGCTCGACGCGCCGCGCGCGGTGTGGGTCATGGTCCCGTCGGGCGACCCGACCGAGCAGACGGTGCGCACCCTCGGCGAGCTGCTCTCGCCCGGCGACACCATCATCGACGGCGGCAACAGCAACTACAAGGACACCATCCGCCGCGGCGAGATGCTGAAGCGGAAGGGCATCGACTACGTGGACACCGGCACGAGCGGCGGCGTGTGGGGGCTGCAGGAGGGCTACGCGCTCATGATCGGCGGCGACGACGCGGCCGTCGAGCGGCTGCGCCCGGTCTTCGAGACGCTGGCGCCGGCGAAGGACCGCGGCTGGGGCCACGTCGGCCCGTGCGGCAGCGGACACTTCGTGAAGATGGTGCACAACGGCATCGAGTACGGCCTGATGCAGGCGTACGCCGAGGGCTTCTCGATCCTCAAGCACAAGCAGGAGTTCTCGCTCGACCTCGCGCAGGTGGCCGAGATCTGGCGCACGGGGAGCGTCGTCCGGTCGTGGCTGCTCGACCTCACGGCGCGCGCGCTCCACGAGAACCCGGCGATGGACGGCATCGCGCCCTGGGTCTCCGACTCGGGCGAGGGACGGTGGACGGTGTCCGAGGCGGTGGACCTCGACGTCCCGGCGCCGGTGATCACGCTCGCGCTGATCCAGCGGCTGCGGTCGCGCGACACGGAGTCGTACGCCGACCGGCTGCTCGCGGCGATGCGCAACCAGTTCGGCGGCCACGCGATCAAGAAGGAGGGCTGACCGTGCCATCAGGCGTCGCGGTCGAGCCGAGCATCTTCGTCATCTTCGGCGGCACGGGCGACCTCGCGCGGCGGAAGATCCTCCCCGCGCTCTACCGGCTCCACGCCGAGGGCCGGCTCGCGCGCGGGCTCGCGGTGCTCGGCGTCTCGCGCGACGTCGGCATGACGGACGTGAACTTCCGCCAGATCGCGCGCGACGCGGTGGTGGCCGCCGGCGAGACGGACACCGCCGCCGTCGCGGCGTGGGCGGAGAAGTGGCTCTACTTCCAGGGCGTGGACGCGGGCGACGGCGTGGACGACGACAAGGAGTTCGCCGACCTGCGCACGCGCATCGAGCAGCTCGAGCGCACGCTCGGCCTGCCGGGGAACCGGAGCTTCTACCTCTCGCTCCCGCCGGCGGCGGTGCCGCCGACGGTCGAGATGCTCGGAAAGGCGCGCCTCAACGCCGGCCCGGGATGGACGCGGCTCGTCATCGAGAAGCCGTTCGGCCACGACCTCGCGTCGGCGCGCCACCTGAACGAGCTCGTGCACCGCTGCTTCGACGAGACGCAGATCTACCGCATCGATCATTACCTCGGAAAGGAGACGGTGCAGAACCTGCTCGTCTTCCGCTTCGCCAACGCGATGTTCGAGACGCTCTGGAACCGCGACCACATCGAGAGCGTGCAGATCACGATGGCCGAGGAGATCGGAGTCGAGAACCGCGCGTCGTACTACGAGGCGGCGGGCGCGCTGCGCGACATGGTGCAGAGCCACCTGACGCAGCTCCTCGCGCTCGTGACGATGGAGGTGCCGTCGGCGGTGGACGCGGCGTCCATCCGCGCCGAGAAGATCAAGGCGCTGCGCGCGGTGCGCCCGATCGGCGCCGACGAGGTCGTGTTCGGGCAGTACGGGCCGGGCGAGGTGGCGGGGAAGGACGTGCCGGGCTATCGCGAGGAGCCGGGCGTCGCGCCGGGCTCGCGAACGGAGACGTTCGTCGCGCTGCGGCTGCACCTCGACAACTGGCGCTGGCAGGGTGTGCCGTTCTACCTGCGCACGGGGAAGCGGATGGCGCGGCGGCTCACCGAGATCGAGATCAAGTTCCGCCGAGCGCCGGTGTGGATGTTCCGCTCGGTCGGCGCCGAGGGGCTGGCGCGCAACACGCTGCTCGTGACGCTGCAGCCGAACGAGGGCTTCTCGCTCTTCTTCGACGTGAAGGCGCCGGGCGAGCCGTTCCGCGTCCACCGGCTGCCGTTGCACTTCAACTACGCCGAGGCGTTCAAGGCGATCCCCGAAGCGTACCAGACGCTGCTCCTCGACCTGATGCGCGGCGACCAGACGCTGTTCGTGCACGCCGACGAGGTGGAGACGTCGTGGGCGCTCTACACGCCGCTGCTGCAGCAGGCGCACGCGGTGTTCCCGTACCCGGCCGGCACCTCGGGGCCGATGGAGGCGGAGCGCCTGTCGAGCCGGGCGCCGGTCGAGACGGCGGTGGCGGCGGGATGACGCGGGCGGTGGGTGGTGGTGGGCGGCCGGCGGTGGAGGTGAAGAGCTACGACGACGCGGCGGCGATGACGCACGCGGTGGCGGCGGCCGTCGTGCGCGCGGGCGAGGCGGCGGTGGCGGCGCGGGGGCGGTTCACGCTCGCGCTCGCCGGCGGCGAGACGCCGCGCGCGCTCTACCACGAGCTGGCGGAGCGCTACGGCGACCGCACGCTCTGGGCGGCGACCGACGTCTACTTCGGTGACGAGCGGTGCGTACCGCCTAACGACTCGGCCAGCAACTTCGGCATGGCGCAGGCGGCGCTGCTGTCGCGCGTCGCGGTGCCGGAGGCGCGCGTGCACCGCATCGCCGGCGAGCTGCCGCCGGCGGAGGCGGCGTGGGCGTACGACGCGCTGCTGCGGCGCGAGCTCGGGGGCGCGGAAAGCGCGACGTTCGACGTCGCGCTGCTCGGCGTCGGCGCCGACGCGCACACGGCGTCGCTCTTCCCGCACGACCACGCGGCGCTCGACGAGCGGGCGCGGTGGGCGCTGGCCGTGCACGCCCCACCCGGCGTCACGCCGCCAGAGCGGATCACGCTGACGCTGCCGGCGCTGAACCGCAGCCGCGCGGTGTGGGTGATCGCGGCCGGCGCCGGCAAGGCGGGCGCGGTGCGCCAGTCGCTCTCCGGCCGCGACCCCGTGCCGCCGGCGGGACTCGTGCGCGGCAGCGACGAGACGGTCTGGTTCCTCGATCGAGCGGCGGCGGCGGAGCTGGCGTAGCCCTACGGGGGGGGTAGCTTCCTGATGTCGGGCTCCTGTGCCCTCTGGCCGGTCGCTCAGAGAGGCTGACTTCAGCAGGCAGGAACCAGGCATCAGGTGGACCCCCATCCCCTCTCGAGTGCCCGATCCTTCCGAAGAGAGCCGCCGCCTCGCGAACCTCGAGGCCGTCGTGCGCCAGCTGATGCACGACGTCGAAACGCTGCGCGCCGAGCTGCGGGACGAGCTGCGCGGCGGCGTCGCGGCCGC
>DATMHT010000439.1:0-4583 GCA_035554795.1 Gemmatimonadaceae bacterium
GTGTGCGCCGGCGGAACGACGGCGAAGCGCGGGCTCGTCGGCGAATCGATGGCGCCGCACGCGGCGAGCGTGGCGGCGAGCAGCAGGGACGACGCGAGGCGGGTGGCGAGCGGCGGACGGTGCACGGGAGGCCTCCGTGGCGGCATGGGGGGAGGCCAACTATGAACACCTGGTGGCGGCTGTCAAGAGCGGCTCTCGGCTCGCGGCTCTCGGCTCTCGGCTCTCGGCTCTCGGCTCGCGGCGTGCAGTCGCGTGCGCCGCGCCACGAGCCAGCTCGCGGTGGCGGTGTGAGTGATGGGTGGTGCGTAGTGAGGCAGCACGAGTATCGCGCCTGGCGGGCGGCGTGGCACGGCGAGCGCCGCGCGCGGTGCGTCACGGTCGCGATCCCGATCGGGCGCGCAACACACGACTTCGCCACGCATCACCCATCACCCACGTCCGCGTCGCGCAGGCGTCCCGGCAGGGGGCCGCACGCCCCGTCCCGGCCACGGGCGCGCACGGCCGAGGGCCGAGGCCCTCTAGCGAGCGCCGAGCGTCAGCCGCGGTACTCGATCCCCGCCCCGCGCAGCCGGTCGATCGCTTCCCGCAGCACGTCGTCCTCGGCGACGAGCGAGACGCGGAAGTAGCCCTCGCCGCCCGGTCCGAACGCGTTGCCGGGCGTGACCACGACGCCGGCCGCGTCGATCAGGTGCTCGGTCCAGCGCTGCGACGTGAAGCCCGGCGGCACGGGGAGCCAGACGAACATCGCGCCGCGCGGCGGCGCGTCGACGGCCCAGCCGATCGAGCGGAAGCCGGCGACGACGGTGTCGCGCCGGCGGCGGTAGCGCGCCGCGACCGGCGGTGTGAGCTCGCGGAAGTGGTCGAGCGCGTACGCCGCGCCCTCCTGGATCGCCGCCGGCGTGCCGTAGCCCATGTTCGTCCGCACCGCGTACAGCACGTCGATCAGCGCCGCGCCGCCGACGGCGAAGCCGATGCGCGAGCCCGCCATGTTGAAGCTCTTCGAGAGCGAGTGCATCTCGACCGTCACGTCCTTCGCCCCCGGCACCTCGAGCGCGCTCGGCGCGACGAATCCGTCGTGGGTGATCTCGCTGTAGGCCAGGTCGGAGACGAGCACGAGCCCGTGCCGCCGGCAGAACGCCACCGCCTCCTCGAAGAACGCGAGCGGCGCGACGGCGCCCGTCGGATTGTGCGGGTAGTTGACGACGAGCAGCCGCGCGTCGCGCAGCGCCGCCGCGGGGACGTCGCGCAGCACCGGCAGGTAGCCGTGCTCCTCCCGCAGCGGCAGCGGGTACACGCGCCCGCCGACGAGTCCCGTCGCCCGAGCGTGCACCGGGTAGTAGATGTCCGGCACGAGCGAGACGCCGCCCTCGTCCACGTAGGCCATCGTCAGGTGCGCGATCCCCTCCTTCGCGCCGCTCAGCGCCAGCACCTCGCGCTCCGGATCCACGGCGACGCCGAACCGCTCGCCCATGAAGCGCGCGGCCGATTCCATGAATCGTGGGGTCCCACGAAATGGTGGGTAGCCGTGGGTGCGCGGGTCGGCGAGCGCGCGCGCGATCTCCTCCACCACCGCCGGCGGCGTCGGCTGGTCGGGATTGCCGATGCCGAGGTCGATCAGCCGCGCGCCCCGCGCGCGCGCCTCCGCCTTGAGCTCGTCGAGCCAGGCGAAGACGTAGGTGGGGAGCGAGGTGAGGCGTGTGGTGGGGGAGACGGTGGGAAGCGTGGCGGACATGACTGCGGGTAAGCGGGAAGCGGTGGGCGGTGGACGCGAGCGACCGCGCGCGGGGGCCGGCCCCCACGTCGAAGTCTATCGCCTACGGCGGACTTCGCGGCACCGATTCACCGCCCGCCGCATCGGTTCGCGCTTCCCGCGTCCCGCGTCCCGCGTCCCGCTTCCCGCTCATCTCGCCCGCCCCCGGCACCGTTCTTCCCCAGCCGCGCACACGCCAACCGCCAACCGCTTACCGCTCACCTGTCCTTCGCATGCCAGACAACAGCAAGCTCGCCGGCAAGGTCGCCCTCGTCACCGGCGCGTCCTCCGGCATCGGCCGCGCGACGGCGCTCGCGCTCGCCGGCGCCGGCGCACGGGTCGCCGCGGTCGCCCGGCGCGCCGACCGGCTCCAGTCGCTCGTGTCCGACATCGGGCGCGACAGCGCCGTCGCCGTCGAGGCGGACGTCACCGACGAGGCGGCGATCAAGCGCGCCGTCGCCGACGTGCACGCGCGCTGGGGGCGGCTCGACGTCCTCGTCAACAACGCCGGCGTCATGCTCCTCGGCCCGATCGAGAACGCCGACACCGAGGACTGGCGGCGCATGATGGACACCAACGTCCTCGGCCTCATGTACGCCACGCACGCGGCGCTGCCGATCCTGCGCGCGCAGGGGAGCGGCGACGTCGTCAACATCTCGTCCACCGCCGGCCGCACCGCCCGCGCCGGCGTCGGCGCGTACAACGCGAGCAAGTGGGCCGTGAACGCCTTCTCCGAGGCGCTCCGCCAGGAGTGCGTCCCGCACCGGATCCGCGTCACGGTGATCGAGCCCGGCATCGTCGCCACCGAGCTGCGCGAGCACATCACCCACCCCGGCGCCAAGGCCGACATCGAGCAGCGCGCCCAATCGCTCACCCAGCTCGAGCCCGAGGACGTCGGCGCCGCGATCCTCTACGCCGTCTCGCAGCCGGCGCACGTGTGCGTGAACGAGATATTGATGCGGCCGACGGAGCAGTTGATGTGAAGCGGGTCGGGGGTCGCGGGTCGGGGGTCGGGGCTGTCTGCTCGGCAGGGACGAAGAGCATGAGCCCCGACCCGCGACCCCCGACCCCCGACCCGCCTTCAGTGAAGTCCCACCTGCCCCCGCACGCTCGCCACCAGCTTCGCCGAGTCGTACCCCACCCCGTCCTTGAACACCGTCTCGACGTGCTCGACGTCGGCGATGGTCTGCGACGGGTCGCCGCGGACGACGACGAGGTCGGCGCGCTTGCCGGCGGCGATAGAGCCGACGCGGTCGGCGCGGCCGAGGTACTGGGCGCCGTTGAGGGTCGCGACGCGGATCGCCTCGAGCGGTGTGAGCCCCGCCTCCACCAGCAGCTCGAGCTCGCGCTGGTTGGAGAACCCGGCGACGACGCCGCCGTAGCCGGTGGGGTCGGTGCCGGAGATGAGGAGGCCGCCGGCGCGGAAGAAGTCGCGCTCGAACTGCATCTCTTGCGTGAACAGCGTGGCCCACGGCGAATTCGCCTGCGTCGCGATCGCCAGGCGGCGGCGCAGGTACTGGTCGCGCGCCTCGGGGAGCATCGCGTCGAGCGCCGCCGGCGACGCGGCCGGCCGGCCCGGCGTGAACGTCTCGAACACCGTCAGCGTCGAGGTGAGCGCGACGTGCTTCGCGACGAGATCGCGGATGAGCGGCGCGGTGCGCGCGCTGTCCACGCCCGCGAGCGAGCCCGTCACGCCGGCGGCCGGGCACTCGTCGGGCTTCTTGTCGGCCACGAAGTCGCTGGCGACGACGAGCCCGTGCTCGAGGTCGTCGATGCCTAACGCGGCCGCCTCGCGGAACGACACCGAGCAGAGGTGCCCGGTGACCTTGAGGCCGCGCCGGTGCGCCTCGGCGATCGCCGCCGCGAGCTCGGCGCGCGTGATGTGCATGTACGCCTTGAACGACGTCGCGCCGCGATCGGCCCAGTAGGCGACCGTCTGCCGCGCGTCGTCGGGCCCGGTGAGCGCGTGCACCTGGATGATCGGCAGCCCCGGTCCCTCGAGGTAGGGCGCGGTGACGTCCATCGCCGGACCCGGCACGCGCCCGGCGTCGATCGCCTTCTTCAGCTCGAGGTCGGCGTAGCCCGCCATGTTGCCGGCGGTGCGGATGGTGGTCGCGCCCCCGGCGAGATAGAGACGCGGGAAGCTGTACCCCTGCTCGTTGTAGATCGCGCCCGCCCCCGACGGGTAGAACATGTGCTCGTGCACCATGACGAGCCCGGGGATGACGCTGCGGCCGGTGAGGTCGAGCACCTTCGCCCCCGCCGGCACGGCGACGGAGGCCGAGTCGCCGACCGCGCGGATCACTCCACTCTCGATCACGATCGTCTGGTTCTCCCGCGCCGGCGCCCCGGTCCCGTCGATCACCCGCGCGTGCGTCAGCGCGACGACGGGAGAGTCCACGCTCACGAACTGCCGCACCTCGGGCGAGAGCTTGTCGGCCGACTGGGCGGCGAGCGGAGCGGCGGCGGCGACGGACGCCGCGACGGCGAGAGTGACGAACGGACGCACGGGCAGGGGCTCGGGGAGAAGGTGGCGCGAACGATGGAGCGGGCATCGCGGAGGGGCAAGCACTGGCCGCACATGAGGGACGCCCCTCTACCCTTACGCGAGAGCAGGCAGGAACCCGGAATCAGGTGTGATGCCAGCCACCCATACCTGATGCCTGGTTCCTGCCTGCTCTCGCATCCCGATAGAGGGGCCGATAAAGAGTTTCGCCTCCGCCGGAAACCGAAGGGTGGTGTGACCCTCCCGGTTTGCGTTAGACTCCCGATCGTCGAACCGCCCGCCCTCTTCCCCGCCTCACCCGCCTCACGATGATGGATCACGACAACG
>DATMHT010000440.1:0-11664 GCA_035554795.1 Gemmatimonadaceae bacterium
GTCTTCGAGTGGTACTCGGCGAACCCGCCCGCGGACCCGGCGCAGGACGCCGAGTGGGCGAAGCTGCTCGCGTTCAGCGACGAGATCCAGGACGAGGACGTGGAGATCTGCGAGGTCGTCCAGCGCAACCTCCGCTCGCGCGTCTACGACCGCGGGCGGTACTCGGCGGCGCGGGAGAACGGGGTGCATCACTTTCATTCGCTGCTGCACGAGTTTCTGACGTGAGAGCCGGGTAGCGGGTGGCGGGTGGCGGGTGTACGTCCGTCGCCGTCGCACGACTCTCGCATTGATGGCCGGCATGGACGCCACCATCGCCGACTCCCTCTCCTTCCACGCCTGGTGCCTCGCCGCCGAGGCCATCCGGGCGACGACGAAGCGCCTCGAGAAGAGCGCCGTGCTCGAGCGCTACCTGCCCACGCTCGACGACGCGTCGCTGACGGTGGCGGCGCACTTCTTCTCGGGGCTCGTCTTCCCGCGCCACGACATGCGCGTCACGCAGGTCGGCGGCTCGATCGCGTTCGGCGCGCTGCAGGCGATCACGGGGAAGGGCGACGACGAGCTCCACGACCGCTACGTCGCGCTCGGCGACGTCGGCGACCTGGCGCGGGAGCTGTACGCGGAGCGGTTCCCCGAGCGCACGGCCGGCAGCGGCATCTTGCTGGTCGGCATCGCGGAACGGTTCGCCGAGCTCGCGGCGACGAGCGGGAGCAACGCGAAGCGCGAGCGGTTCCGCGCCATGCTCGAGCCGCTCGGCCCGCTCGAGGCGCAGTACGTCGTCAAGCTGGCGTTAGGCAGCGGCGAGCTGCGCATCGGCCTCAAGGAGGCGCAGGTCGAGGAGGCGGTCGCGAAGGCGTTCGGCCGGCCGCTCGCGGCGGTGCGGCGCGCGAACCTCCTGCGCGGCGACGTCGGCGAGGTGGCCGTGCTCGCGAAGCACGACGCACTGGAAGGAGCGACGCTCGCGCTCTTCCACCCGATCGGCTTCATGCTCGCCCAGCCGCTCGAGACGGCCGAGGAGATCGCGGCGACGCTGCCGGCGCCGTTCGCCGTCGAGGACAAGTACGACGGCATCCGCGCCCAGGCGCACGTCGGCGTGGACGAGGCGACGGGTGAGCCGCGCGTCGCGCTCTTCTCGCGGACGCTGGACGAGATAACGCACGGGTATCCGGAGGTGGTGGAGGCGTTGATGGAAATCGGGGACGCGGGACGGGGGACGGGGGACGAACGGCCCCGGGATGCATCGTCGTCCCCCGTCCCCCGTCCCGCGTCCCTCATTCTCGACGGCGAGCTCCTCGCGTTCGACCCCGCCTCTCCCGACCGCGCGCTCTCGTTCAAGGCGTTCCAGCGGCGGCTCGGGCGGAAGACGCAGGACGCGGCGCTGCTGGCCGAAGTGCCGGTGGCGTTCGTCGCGTACGATGTGCTCGCGGCGGACGGTGCGCTCGTCGTGGACGAGACGTACGCCGAGCGGCGCGGGCGGCTCGAGCGGCTCGCCTGGCCGGAGCACGGGCGTGGGGCGCGGCTCGCGCCGATGGCGCTCGTGTCGTCGGCCGAGGAGGTGGAGCGCGCCTTCGCCGACGCGCGCGCGCGCAACAACGAGGGACTCATCGCGAAGGATCCGTCGTCGCGCTACGCGCCGGGCCGGCGCGGGAAGACGTGGATCAAGCTCAAGAAGGCGATGGCGACGCTCGACGTCGTCGTCACCGGCGCCGAGCGCGGGCATGGGCGGCGGCGCGCCGTGCTGAGCGACTACACCTTCGCCGTGCGCGCGTCGGATAGCGACCCGACGCTGCTGAACGTGGGCAAGGCGTACAACGGCCTCACCGACGCCGAGATCGTCGAGCTCACGCAGCGCTTCGAGGCGCTGACGGTCGAGAAGTATGGGCGCTTCCACCGCGTGCGTCCCGAGGTCGTGCTCGAGGTGACGTTCGACGTCGTGCAGAAGTCGGCGCGCCACAAGGCGGGGTACGCGCTGCGCTTCCCGCGGATCGTCCGCGTGCGCGACGACAAGCCGGCGGCGGAGGTGGACACGCTGGCGCGGGTGCGAGAGCTGGCGGGGGATGGATAGAAGGGACGGGGGACATGGGACGCGGGACGTGCGGGCCTCATCCCCTTCCCACGTCCCCCGTCCCGTGTCCCGTGTCCCGTCCGTCAACCCCCGCGGCCCACATTTCGCACCGCTGCGATCTGGCCCCTCAGCGGAGTGCTCTGGCCATGCACCAGCTCGCGCACCAGTCGCCTCGCCCGTCGCGAGGCTCCGTTCGCGCTGCGTCGCTGCTCGCGCCGCGACACGCATCCTCGCTCGTGCCGCTCGTCGCGCTGCTCGCTCTCGCCGCCGCGCCGGCGACGGCCGTCCGCGCCCAGGGCGACTCGTCGGCGTCGTCCGCCGCCGTGTCCGGTGCCGTGACGCCGACGCCGCCGCTCTCGGCGGCCACGCGGCCAAAGCCGAGCCCGGCGCTCGCGCCGGAGCGCGTCGTCGCGATCCAGCTCGACGCGCTGCAGCACAACGACACGCCGAGCCCCGACTTCGGGATCGAGACGACGTTCGCGTTCGCGTCGCCGGCGAACCGCGTCGCCACGGGGCCGTTCGACCGCTTCGCGAGCCTGGTGAAGGCGCCCGCCTACCGGCCGATGCTCAACTTCGTCCGCGCCGAGCTCGGCCCGATGCGCGTGGAGGGCGACCAGGCGCGCCAGCGCGTCACCGTCGTCACCGCCGGCGGCCGCCGCGTGAGCTACATCTTCCTGCTCTCGCGCCAGCAGGGAGGCGCGTACGCCGGCTGCTGGATGACCGACGGCGTGACGCGCGTGAACGACGCCGCGCCACTGCCGCACGGGATGAGGGCGGCGTAGTAGGAGCGGGGACGGGGGACGGGGGACGCGGGACGGGGGACGAGGCATCACGAGGCCTTGTCCCCCGTCCCGTGTCCCCCGTCCCCCGTTACGCCGCCACCCGCCGCCCCCGCTGCGCGGCCACCATCTCCTCGCGCGTCGGGACCTGCGGCACGTCCACGTCCCAGAGGACGATGCCGCGGACGCGGCTGCCGGTGTGGCCGAGGCCGTCCACGGCGTCGGCGAGCCAGGCGAGCGGCGTGAAGCCGACGCGGGCGACGATGATCACGTCGGGGCCGGGCACGATGCTCGTCCCGCCACGCTCGGCGTGCGCTTCGTCGGCGACGAGCACGGCGAAGTCGTAGCGATACGCGATGCGCGTCAGGTCACGGCGCACCCGCTCGGCGGCGGCGCCCGGGACGGCGCGCTTCGGCGGCCAGACGCCGCTCGGGATGACGTCGAGCGTGCGGTCGCGGCCGACGGTCGCCGTGTGCACCGCCTCGGCCCAGCCCACCTGCTCGAAGATCACGCCGGTGAGGCCCGGCTCGGGCGCGACGCGCACGACGCCGCTCACCGCGCCGGCGTTCAGGTCGCCGTCCACGAGCAGCGTCGAGCGCGCCTCGTACGCCGACGCGGCGGCGAGGTTCGCGGCGACGGTGGCGACGATCGGCGCGTCGTCGCCGGTGACGGTGACGAGCGGCAGCGCCGAGCCGGTGGCGGAGACGTGGAGGTAGAGGAGCCGGTACGCCTCGGAGCCGTAATCGATGAGCGGGGGCGCCTCGAGGTCGGCGCGGCGGCGGGCGCGCTCGGGCACCGGCGGCCGCGGCTGCACGATGGCGATGACGCGCGTGCCGGCGAGCAGCTCGACCTCGCGCGCGTCGGCGACGCGCGGGTGGCGCATCTCGGCGAGCAGCGAGACGACGAAGCCGGTGGCGGCGCCGAGGACGAGCGCGGCGGCGAGCAGCGCCACCGGCGGCGCGGCGACGTTGGCCAGCTCGCGCGCGCGGTCCACGCGCGCCTGGTACTCCAGCGCGCGCCGCCGCCCGTCGTCGAGCGCCGACCGGGCGAGGGCGAACCGCGCCCGGGCGCTGTCGGCGCGCGCGCCACGGGCGGCGGTGTCGGCGCTCGCCGGCAGGGCGACCGCGACGCGTGGCGCCGCGGAGGCGCCGCCGGTCGTGTCGCCGGCGGCCGAGTCGCTCGCGGTCGCGACGGCCGCGGCGACCGGCGCCGGCGCGGCGGGCGGGCGCAGCGGCGCGAGCTCGCGGCGGATCGCGGCGCGCTTCTCGACGGCGATCGCCTGGATGGTGCGGCCGATGACCGAGGCGCGCGAGGTGAGGGCGACGAAGATCGGGTCCACGCCGCCGACGGCGCCGAACGCGTCGCGCTGGTTCTCGATGTCGGTGAGCGAATCGAGCAGCGCGCGCACGCGCGGATCGTTGCGCAGCTCTCGCGACTGGCCGAGCGCGCGGTACGACGCCGGCAGCGGCGCCGACTCGGCGTGCGCGATGAGGCGGCCGAGCGCGCCGGACGACGCGGCGAGCGAGTCGCGCTTCGCGCGCAGCTCGGGGGAGAGCGTGTCCACCGCGGCGGCGGCGCGCGCCGTCGCGAGCGCCACCACGCGCGCCGCCTCGACGCGCGACGAGGCGAGGGCGGCGTCGGCGGCGGCGACGCTCGCCGCCGCGCGCGCCACCGCCGCGGCGAGCGGCTCGGTGTCGGGGCGCTCGCTCTCGCGCGGCATGGCGACGCGCGCGGCCCGCGTCGCGCTCCGCGGCACGAGCACGAGCGCGAGCAGCGCGGCGACGAAGGTGAGGCCGCCGGCGGTGAGAATCAGGACCCAGCGGCGCAGCGCGTTGCGCGCGCGCGCCGCGATCCACGGCGCGCCGTGCGCCTGCACCCCGCGGGCGAGGACGCGGTATTCCCCGGTGCTGCTCGTGCGCCGGCGTGGCATCGGCCGCGTTCCTCCTAGTGCCCGGCGGCGGCGATGGCGGCCGCCGGCTCGTGGGACATGCTCACGACGGCGCCGCGCGTCGCGATGGGGCGCGCGTCGAACATGGCTTCACCGTGCAGCGCCGCGATCGCGTCGCGGATGGCGAGGACGGCGCGCTCCTTGTCCTTCGCCTCGACGTCCACGGTGAAGCGCCGGCCGCGCGCGGCGAGACGGCGCCAGGCGTCGGGGAAGTCGGCCGGATCCACGTAGTCCGCGTGCGGACGCGGATTGGGAGCGGCCCAGCCGTCGCGCGGCGACGAGAGGTGCATGTACGGCTCGCGGCTGCGCGGCTCGCGGTCATCCCACGTCGCGACGGCGAGGTCGGTCGCCTCGTCCACCGACGCGACGGCGCCCGGATGGCAGCGGTGGTGGTGGGCGTCGTACACGAGCGGGACGCCGGTGCGAGCGGAGAGCGGCGCGAGGTCGGCTGGGGAGAAGAGACGGTCGTCGTTCTCGAGCGCGAGGCGGGCGCGGGCGTCGTCGCTCAGCCGGTCCACGCCGCGCTCGAGGCGGTCGAGCGCCGCCGCCGTGCCGCCGGCCGCGCCGCCGCCGTGGAGGCAGAGCACGTCCGCGCCGACGAGCCGCGCGACGCGCGCCTGGTGCTCCATCTCGTCGAGCGACGCGCGAACGACGTCCTCACGCTCCGAGTTGAGCACGACGAACTGGTCGGGGTGGAAGCTGAGCCGCACGTCGCGCAGCCGCGCCAGCTCGCCAGCCGCGGCGAAGGCGCGCGCGATGACGTCGCCCTGGTCGAGATCCTCGAGGGCGTAGCCGCTCACGGGGTGCGTGGCGAGGGGGACGATCTGGCTGTTGATCCGGAACGCGCCGATGCCGAGCTCGTGGCAGCGCTCGATCGCGTGGGCGAGGGTGATCGCGTTGGCGCGCGCGATCGCGCTCAGGTAGTCGCGCCGTGCCGCGGGCGCGAGCGTCGCCACGTAGCGATGGGTCGCCTGCCGGAAGCGGATCGGCGCGTCGAGGAACTGGCAGCAGAGGCCCCAGCGGATGGCGGACGGCATGTCTGACGAAATATGCAGGGGAGCGGCCAGCGCGGAGAAGCGGCTCTCGGCTCTCGGCAACTGCTGGACAGGATGCACAGGATGAACACGATGACGGCAAGACCACATCCTGTTCATCCTGTGCATCCTGTCAGACAACGGCCGAGAGCTGCCGTCAAAGCAGAAGCGGGCGCCGGAATGTTCCGGCGCCCGCTTCGGTGCTGCGATCGGTTCGGACTTACTGAACCGTGATCGTCCCCTTCATCCCCATCGCGAGGTGCGGGGTGCAGTGGAAGTTGTACTTGCCGGGCTTCACGTTCGCGAAGGAGACCGTGTACGTCTCGTTCGGGTTGACGAGGAGCGGGCCCGAGAGCTCGGCCATCTGGTTCGGCATGTTCGCCGAGAGCTGCGCCTTGGCATCGGCCGGAACCTCGGCCGGGTCCATCGCGAAGTTGTGCGGGCCGCCCGAGACCATCACGAACTTGATGCCGTCGCCGGCCTTGACCGTGATGTCGGCGGGCTCGAAGCGATAGCCCTTCTCGTCGCCGACCATCTTGACCTCGACCGTCTTGCCCGTGATCGGAGCCATCGCGGCCGTCGACGCGCCAGCGGCCGGAGTCGTCGCGGCGCCAGCGGCCGGAGCGACAGTGGTGTCGCCGGACGTCGCCGCGGCAGCAGCCGTGTCGGCCGCCTTGTTCTTGTCACCGCCGCAGGCGGCGAGCATCATCGCGCTCGCAGCGAGCGCCAGACCGTAAAACCGCATTTCTGAAGGCCTCCAGGAACCGTACGATAGTACTTCGGTGGACGAACCTCGTCGCGGAAAGCGCGGTTGAGCGCAGGAACCCGCGAGCGTCGTGAATTTATTCACATAGGATGCCAACGGTAGTGGCCGGGCACGAATCGCCCCCTCCGCCGCGCCGACACAGATGGCGCGGAGACGGGCCTTTTTCGCGCCTCCGGTTGTCCGGCATCCGTTCCACCGCTAGGTTGCGAGCCATGCGTCCGTCCAGCACCGCCGCCGTCCGGCACCATCATGCGCACCACGCCCACCATGGCCACCTCGTCGGCCGTGGCGCGCCGCGCATGCACGGATGATGATCCGGTGAGCTGACCGCTCGCCCGCCACATCCGAAGCGTACGACGCACCGCGGCCCGTCCCTCGCAGGACGGGCTTTCGTTTTTCCACACCCTGCACCCGACACCCTGTTGCTCAAGATCGCTCTCCCCAACAAAGGCCGCCTCGCCGACGACGCGCGCGAGCTGTTCGCGGACGCCGGCCTCGAGGTGCGCGCCCGCGGGGAGCGCGCGCTCACCGCATCGCTCGGCGGCGAGTTCGAGGCGCTGTTCGTGCGCGCGCAGGACATCCCCGAGTTCGTCGCCGACGGCGCCGCCGACGCCGGCGTCACCGGATGGGACCTCGTGTCCGAAGCCGAGCGCGCGCTCGACGTGCTGCTCGACCTCGAGTTCGGGCGCTGCCGCATCGTCGTCGCCGCCAAGGACGACAGCGGCGTCGCCACGCTCGACGACGTCGCCGAGGGCGCGCGCGTCGCGACCGTCTTCCCGCGCGTCACGCGCGCCTTCTTCGACCGCGCCGGCCGCCGCGTCGAGGTCGTGCCCGTCTCGGGAGCGGTGGAAGTCACGCCGCACCTCGGCATCGCCGACGTCATCGTGGACATCACCTCCACCGGCTCGACGCTCAAGGTCAACGGGCTGCGCGAGATCGCGACGGTGCTCGAGTCCAGCGCGCGCCTCGTCGTCGCGCCCGGCGCGGCGCGGATGGCCGGCGGCGCGAAGCGCGTCGCGCTCGACGAGCTGGTCGCCGCGCTCGCCTCGGTGCTGCGCGCGCGCGGCAAGCGCTACCTCATGGCCAACGTCCCGCGCGCCGCGCTCGACCGCGTCAAGGAAGTCGTACCCGGCCTCAACGGCCCGACGGTCATCGACATCCTGAACGGCAGCGGCGACCCGCACGCGAGCACCCACGTCGCCGTCCACGCCGTCGTCTCCGCCAACGCCATCTATCGCACGATCGCGCAGCTCAAGGCGCTGGGCGGGGAGGGGATCCTGGTGACTCGCATCGAGCGATTGATGCCGTGAAAGCGGGTCGGGGGTCGCGGGTCGGGGCTTGTTGCTCTTCGCACTCGCCGAGCGACAGCCGCGACCCCCGACCCCCGATCCCCGACCCGCTCTCGAGTCTCTCGCGCCAACCGCCCACCGCCAACCATGTCCACCAAGACCCAGTTCGACGGCACCCGCCATTCCGAGCCGAACGACGCGGCGGCGACGACGCCCGACGTGATCGGGCGCGGCACGGCGTTCCGCTTCGCCGGCGCGATCGAGGATCTCACGCGCGAGGAGTGCGACGAGCTGTTCGACCGCGCGACGTCGAGCGACGACGCGGTGCGCTCGCGCGTCGCCGAGATCCTCGCGCGGGTGCGGCGCGACGGCGACGGGGCGCTGCTCGAGATGGCGCGCGACTACGACGGCGTGATCTTCCCCGGCGCGGCCGACCTCGAGGTGCCGCGCGAGCGGTGGCGCGAGGCGCTCGCGGCGCTCGACCCGGCGCTGCGCTCGGCGATGGAGCGCGCGGCGCGCAACATCGCCGGCGCGCACCGCGCCTTCCTGCCGGCGCCGCTCCAGGTCGAGACCGAGCCCGGCGTCGTCATCGAGCGGCGCGCCGAGCCGCTGGCGGCGGTCGGCGTGTACGCGCCGGGCGGCCGCGCCGCCTACCCGAGCAGCGTGCTGATGGGTGTCGTACCGGCGCGCGTCGCCGGCGTCGGCGAGGTCGTCGTCTGCTCGCCGCCGGGCGCGGACACGGGGCTGCCGTCGGCGGTCGTGCTCGCGGCGGCCGAGCTGGCGGACGCGGACCGCGTCTTCGCGCTCGGCGGCGCGGGGGCGATCGCGGCGATGGCCTACGGCACGCCGACGGTGCCGCGCGTGGACCGCGTCGTCGGCCCCGGGAACGCGTACGTCGCCGAGGCGAAGCTCCAGGTGGCCGGCGCGGTCGCGATCGACTCGCCGGCGGGCCCGAGCGAGCTGCTCGTGCTCTGCGACTTCACCGCCGATCCGGCGGCGGTCGCGCGCGAGGTCGTCGCCCAGGCGGAGCACGACCCGCGGGCGGCGGTCGTCGTCGTCGCGGTGGGGAGCGAAGTCGGCGCGCAGGTCGCCTCGTCGGTGCTCGAGCGGCTCGACGACGCGGGGCGCGCGACGGTGGTGCGCGAGGCGCTCCTCACGCGCGGCGGCGTGCTCGTCGCGCAGACGTACGACGAGGCGGCGGCGTTCGCGAGCCGCTACGCGCCCGAGCACCTGCAGCTCGTCGTCAACGAGCCGGCCGAGGGGCCGCTGCTCGAGCGGCTGCGCAACGCGGGCACGGTGTTCGTCGGCGAGTCGAGCTCGGTGGCGTTCGGCGACTACATGACGGGCGCGAACCACGTCCTGCCGACGGGCGGGCTGGCGCGCTCGTACTCCGGTCTCTCGGTGCTCGACTTCGTGCGATGGACCACGTATCAGCGCGTCAGCCGGCGCGCCGCCGCGTCGCTCGCCAACGACGTGGCGACGTTCGCCGACGCCGAGGGGCTGCCGGGCCACGCGGCGGCGGCGCGGGCGTGGGGGCGCGGCTCGTGAGCGCGTCGCAGCCACTGCTCGCGCGGGCCGCGTTCCGCGACGTCGTCGCCTACCGCGGCGAGGCCGCGACGTGCGACGTGGACCTCAGCGACAACACGAACCTCTGGGGGGCGCCGCCGGCGGCGCTGCGGGCCGTGCATGAGTCGGCCGCGGCCGCGCTGTCACGCTACCCGACGCTCTACGGCGAGGAGCTCAAGACGCGGCTCGCGCGCTACGCCGGCGTCGCGCCCGACGAGATCGTCACCGGCTGCGGCTCCGACGACGTCATCGACGCGACGATGCGCGCCTTCGCCGAGCCGGGCGAGCGCGTCGCGTTCGCGACGCCGACATTCTCGATGATCCCGGTGTTCGCGCGCATCAACGGGCTCGTGCCGGTGGGCGTGCCGCTCCTCGCCGACTTCGACGTGGACGCCAACGCGCTGCTCGCGACGGAGGCGCGCGTCATCTACCTCTGCTCGCCGAACAACCCGACCGGCACGCTCGCCTCGGCCGATTCCATTCGCCGCGTCGTGGAGCGCGCGCGCGGCGTCGTCATCCTCGACGAGGCGTACGCCGAGTTCGCGGACGAGTCATACGCGAGCCGCGCGCCGGGCTGGGGCGGAGGGCGCGTGCTCGTCGCGCGGACGCTGTCGAAGGCGTTCGGGCTCGCCGGGCTGCGCGTCGGCTACGGCGTGGGCGCGGCGGCGCTGGTGCGCGAGATCGAGAAGGCGCGCGGCCCGTACAAGGTCACCGCGGTCGCCGAACGCGCCGCGTGCGCGGCACTCGACGAGGATCTCGCCTGGGTGCGCGAGCACGCCACGCTCGCTCGCGAGAACCGGGAGCGGCTCGCCACCGCGCTCCGCGCGCTCGGCCTCGCGCCGCTGCCGTCGTCCGCCAACTTCCTGCTCGTGCCGTCGCCACGGTCGGCCGAGTGGGCGCGCGCGCTGCTCGGCCGCGGCGTCGCCGTGCGGCTGATGCGCGCGCTGCCGACGTTCGGCGACGCGCTGCGCATCGGCGTCGGACCGTGGCCGATGATGGAGCGGCTGCTCGACGCGCTCGGCGAATCGACGGAGGAGCAAGTCGCATGAGAGTGACGCTGTTCGACTACGGAGCGGGGAACCTGCACTCGCTCGCCAAGGCGCTGGAGACTCCGGGCGTGGAGGTCCATGTCGAGAGCGACCCGCGCCGCGCGCTCGACACCGACGCGCTCGTGCTGCCCGGCGTCGGCGCGTTCGCGCAGGCCGCCGAGCGGCTGGCGCCGGCGCGCGAAGCGGTGCGCGACGCGCTCCGCGGCGGGCTCCCCTGTCTCGGCATCTGCCTCGGCATGCAGCTGCTGTTCGACTCCTCGGAGGAGGCGCCGGATGGCCCGTCGGGGCTCGGCGTCATCCCCGGCGCGGTGACGCGGCTGCACGCGCGGCGCGTTCCGCAGATCGGCTGGAACCAGCTCGAGGACGTGAGCGCCGCCGAGCCGCTGTTCGCGCGCGCGCCGCTCGACGTCGCCTATTTCGCCAACAGCTACGCCTGCCGTCCCGCGACGGACGCGCGCGCGACCGTGACCGCGTGGGCGACGCACGAGGGCGACCACTTCGCCGCTGCCGTGCGCGCGGGGAAGACGGTGGGGGTGCAGTTCCATCCGGAAAAGAGCTCCACGGCGGGCGTACGGTTCGTGCGCGCGTGGGTGGAAGAGGCGGGTCGGGGGTCGGGGGTCGGGGCAGGTACGACCTCCGGACACGCCGAGCCCGATCCCAGACCCCCGACCCCCGACCCGCTTCTCTCGTATCGCCCGGAGGCACAGTGATCGTTCTACCGGCAGTAGACCTCCGCGACGGCCGCTGCGTGCAGCTCGTCGGCGGCTCGTACGACGCCGAGCGCGTGCGGATCGACGACGCGCCCGGTGTGGCGCGACGCTGGGCGGAGGTAGGGTTCCGCCACCTGCACGTGGTGGATCTCGACGCGGCGACCGGCCGCGGCTCGAATTCGCAGGTCGTGCGCGAGGTGATCCTCGCGTTCGGCGGCGTGACGTCGGACGGCGACTCCTCGATGGGTGCCGCCTACGGCGACGGCGTGGACGTGCAGGTCGGCGGCGGCGTCCGCACTGACGACGCCGTCGAGCGGCTGCTGAACGAGGGCGCGCGGCGGGTCGTCGTCGGCACGCGCGCGCTCGAGGACCCGTCGTGGATCGACGAGCTCGCGCACCGCTTCCCGGGCGAGGTCGTCGTCGCCGCCGACGTGCGCGACCGGCGCGTCGTGACGCGCGGC
>DATMHT010000441.1:0-13795 GCA_035554795.1 Gemmatimonadaceae bacterium
CTTCACCCTGATCATCAGGTAAATGGACGGCCTGTCCGTACCGTCGCACGGCTTCAAGCTGATCTCGGGTACCGCGAACCCGGCGCTCGCCCACGAGATCTCGCGCTGCCTTGGCGTCGACCTGTGCAAGGTCACCATCAACCGCTTCGCGGATGGTGAGATCTTCGTGCGGATCGACGAGAACATCCGCGGCAACGACGTCTTCATCGTCCAGCCGACGAACTCGCCCGCCGAGAACATCATGGAGCTGCTGCTCCTGATCGACGCGGCCCGGCGTGCGTCGGCGGCGCGGATCACCTGCGTCATGCCGTACTACGGCTACTCGCGCCAGGACCGCAAGGACCAGCCGCGCGTCGCCATCGGCGCCAAGCTCGTCGCCAACATGATCGAGTCCGCCGGCGCCGACCGCGTCCTCGGCGTGGACTTCCACCAGCACCAGCTCCAGGGCTTCTTCGACGTGCCGGTGGACCACCTCTACGCGCGGCCGGTGCTCGTGAACCACTACCGGCGCAAGAAGCTTCACGACCTCGTCGTCGTCGCGCCCGACGTCGGCGCGGCGAAGATGGCCCGCGGCTTCGCCAAGCAGCTCGACGCGACGTTCGCGATCATCGACAAGCGCCGCCCGAAGGCGAACGTCGCCGAAGTGCTCAACGTCATCGGCGACGTCGAAGGCCGCGACTGCGTCATCGCCGACGACATGATCGACACCGCCGGCACGATGTCCGAGGCCGCGCGCGCGCTGAAGAAGCTCGGCGCCAAGGACGTCTTCGCCTGCGCGACGCACGCGCTCCTCTCGGGGCCGGCGCGCGACCGCCTCGCCGACGCGCCGATCACCGAGGTGACCGTCACTGACACGATCGCCATCCCCGAGGTCCGCCGCTTCCCGTCCCTCCACGTCCTCTCGGTCGGCGAGCTGCTCGCGAAGGCGATCCGCTTCACCCACGCCGAGCAGTCGGTGAGCTCCCTCTTCGATTAAGCGGCCGGGCTGATTAGTATTGAGGGCCTGGGGCCAGTAGGGCCTGGGCCCTTTCTACTTACGAGCGAGAGGCGGTCTGACCGGCGATTCCGGCGTCGGGGCCGAGGGTAGCTCGTGATGCACGCACGACTCATTCAAATCCGGAACGAAGGATTCACGTCATGGCCAGCGCTACCCTGAACGCGACCCCCCGCACCGACACCGGCAAGGGCGTCGCGCGTACCCTCCGCCGCAACGGGCAGGTTCCCGCCGTCATCTACGGCCACGCCCGCGAGGCGCAGCCGCTCGCCGTCTCCGCGCGCGAGCTCGATCGGCTCCTCCAGAACATCGCCGCCGAGAGCACCGTCGTCGAGCTTTCGCTCGATGGCAAGACGTCGCGCACCCTCATCCGCGAGATCCAGCGCCACCCGTTCAAGCGGATGATCATGCACGTCGACTTCCAGGAGCTGGTGGCCGGCGAGACGGTCATCGTCCGCATCCCGCTCGTGATCGTCGGCACCCCCGAGGCCGTGCGCTCGGGCGGCGGCGTCCTCGACCAGACGATGCGCGAGCTCGAGATCGAGGTCGATCCGGCGAACATGCCCAACCACATCGACGTGGACGTGAGCGAGCTCGCGCTCGGCCACTCGGTGCACGTCCGCGACATCAAGGTGCCGGCCGGCGCCAAGGTGCTCGACGACGAGGATGCGAGCATCGCGACGGTGCAGGTCTCGCGCGCCGGCGTCGAAGCGGCGGCGACGACCGAGGGTGCCGAGGGCGCGGAAGCCGAGGCGCCGGAGCCCGAGGTCATCCGCAAGGCCAAGGCGGAGGACGAGGAGTAATCGCGGCTCTCCGCGCGCTCCTCGATCGTCTCGCTCGTCGCTCCGCGCCAGAGGATCCCGGGCCGGTGAAAGTCATCGTCGGCCTGGGCAATCCCGGCAAACAGTACGAGGCGACGCGTCACAACGTCGGCTGGTGGTTCATCGACCACCTGGCCGACGTTTGGCGTTTCGAGGGGTGGCGCAAGGACGGCGAGGCGCTGACCGCGACGGGGCTCGTCGGCTCGACGAAGGTCCGTCTCGTCAAGCCGCAGACGTTCATGAACCTCAGCGGCGCCGCCCTCAGGCCGTACCTGCGCCGCCCCTTCTGGTCGGCGAAGACCGATCTGCTCGTGGTCGTCGACGACGTCGCGATCCCGGTCGGCAGCTGGCGCGTCCGCGAGCAGGGCTCGGCCGGTGGACACAACGGCCTGAAGGACATCCAGCGGACGCTCGGGACGATGGACTATCCGCGACTCCGGATCGGCATCAAGCCGGAGCACCCCGAACGCCCCGTCGGCGATCTCGCCGACTTCGTGCTCTCGAAGATGGGAAAGCTGGAGGCCGAGCAGGTGCGGGAGCTCTTTCCCGTGCTGACCGAGGTGTGCGAGGGGTGGGTGCGGGAGGGGATGAAGGCGGCGATGGACGTGCAGAGCCGCCGCGGCTAGCCACGGCGAACGGCAGTCGTCAGTGGGACCCAGAGTCATTGGCCGTTGGTACCAAGTCGCCGGTCGTCAACGACTCCCGCACCCGGTTCTGCAGCGCGGTCAGCATTCGGCGTAGCTGCGTCAGCTCACCGCTCAACGCGGAGAAGTCTCGCGGCGGGATGAGGCCGACGCCGCACGCGAAGGCGAGATGATGCTGCACTTCGCTGGCGGAGGCGATCGCCATTTGGAGAAAGCGCGAGAACTCTCGCGCGCTTCGTTGGCCGCAGCCTTCGGCGATGTTGGCGCCGATCGATGCCGCCGCGCGCCGCATCTGCGCGGTGAGCCATCCATAGCCGTTGCGCGGAAAGCAGCGCGACTGACGGTCGATGGCGACGGCCAAGCGTAAGGCACGACGCCACACCTCGAGCTTCGTGAAGTCCTGCACGTTGGTCCGGGCTCGGGACGCGCGAACGATGCGACCGCACCGGACCGCCGGCCGCATCCGCCCTCCGCGTTCGGTTACATTCCACCGCGATCCCGACGCGCCGCCCCGCGCGATGCCGTTGGATACTCGCGACTCGTCACCAACAACCAAGAGCTCTCAGCTCGACTGACGACTGCATCCCGCGTCGTCACCGACTGCGTCGTCCCAATCATGCTCAAGCTCGGTATCGTCGGCCTCCCCAACGTCGGCAAGTCCACCCTCTTCAACGCTCTCACCGCCGCCAAGGCGGAGGCCGCGAACTATCCCTTCTGCACCGTCGAGCCGAACGTCGGCATGGTCGAGGTTCCCGACTCGCGTCTCGCCGCCCTCGCCGCGGTCGTGCGCCCGAAGCGGACGGTGCCCGCGGCCGTGCAGTTCGTGGACATCGCGGGCCTCGTGAAGGGCGCCGCGGAAGGCGAGGGGCTCGGCAACAAGTTCCTCGCCAACATCCGCGAGACCGACGCCATCGTCCACGTCGTCCGCTGCTTCGAGGACGAGGACGTGACGCACGTGATGGGCGGCGTGGATCCGGTGCGCGACCGCGAGGTGATCGAGTTCGAGCTCGCCATCGCCGACCTGCAAACCGTCGAGAAGCGCCTCGATCGCGCGCGGCGCGCCGCGAAGTCGAACGACAAGGAGGCCCTCGCCGAGCTGCCGGCGCTGGAGTACGCCTACGGCTTCCTCAAGGACGGCAAGGGACTGTGGGAGGCGAAGCTGACGCCGGAGCAGGCGGCGGCGCTCGCGCCACTGTCGCTGCTGACCGCGAAGCCGGTGCTCTACGCGGCCAACGTCACCGACGCCGAGCTGACGGGCGACGAGGGAGCGCACCTCAAGGCGCTGCGCACCGCGATCGCCGCGAGCGGCGAGCACGCCGAAGTCGTCCCCTTCTCGGCGAAGATCGAGGCCGAGCTGGCCGAGCTGCCCCCCGAGGACCGCGCCGACTTCCTCTCGTCGCTGGGCCTCGATTCGGCGGGGCTCGACCGCCTGATCCGCGCCGGCTACCACCTGCTCGGCCTGCAGACCTACTTCACCGCCGGCGAGCAGGAGGTGCGGGCGTGGACGATCCACAACGGCGACACCGCGCCCAAGGCCGCCGCCGTGATTCACACCGACTTCGAGCGCGGCTTCATCCGCGCCGAGACGGTGGGCTACGACGAGTTCGTCGCCAACGGCGGCTGGAAGGGAGCGCGCGAGAAGGGCGCGGTGCGCTCGGAGGGCAAGGAGTACGTGGTGCGAGACGGCGACATCATGCTCTTCCGCTTCAACGTCTGAGTCGCCGGCGGCGACTCCGGACCTCCGCCCGGCTGTCCGGCAGAGCCCGCTTGCGCGGCCGAACCGGGGGGTGCAGCTTGGTGCCGCCTGGACGCCCGAGCCCGCCTGCACCGGGGAGCCATTGAGTCGACTATTCGGAAGGGCCCGCGCTCCGATCATGGACACCGACGCCGTGACCATGGTCGAGTATGCGCTGATGATCTGCATGTGCGCGCTCGTCGCCGTCGCCGCGATCTCGACGCTCGGCGTGCGCCTCGGCTCGCGCTACGACGCCGCCGCGGGGATCCTCTCCGCGGCCGCCGGCCGGCACCCGCGCGGCTGCGACGCGGGCAACGGCTCGGCCGCATCGAAGAACCCGAACTGTTAGGTCCAAACGCGGCTGGTTCGAGTCACGCGCGACGACTCGGACCAGCCGCGTCGCCGTGTGACCGACGACCTGCGTCGGCAAGGGACCGTAACCGAGGAATGTCGTCGTCGCCGACTGACTCCACGGGCGAAATTTCCCTGAATTTCGCGTGGACGAGCCCGATAATCGGGCACGCCGCCTGCGGCAGTTTTTCCATCCACCCCACTTGGAGGGCCGGATGTCCGACCTCAACCGCGAGCACCACCCGCACCACGATCCACGCGAGCTGACTTATCGCGACCTCGAGCGCCTCGATGCCGAGCAGGCGCTCTCCGGCGCCGGCGACCGCCGGCCGGCCGCGCGCAGAAGTCGCTTCCCGAAAGACGATCGGCGCTCGAGCGAGCGCCTGAATGAGCGCGAAGACGACCGTCAGACGGGGCCGGCGTGGCTCACGGAGCGGGAGCGCAACGAGCGCTGGCCGCTCGGCTGAGCGTCGGACCCGGCGGCGCGCCTAACGAGGCGCGCGCCGCCTAACGAGAAGGAGACCGGAGCGAAAACGACGGCGGGGCGGCGACCATGTGGTCGCCGCCCCGCCGTCGTTTTCGTCGTATCGTCGACGCTCGGCCTAACGAGAAATCGACGAGGTCACCGCCGCGACCGTGCCGTACTCCGCGCCCTCCTGCGCCTCGAGCGCGTTGAGGACGAACGTCAGCGCGGTCAGGATCACGACCGCGGCGGCCGCCGCCGTGGCGAGCCAGCGTCCGTGACCGGCGGCGCCGCGCGCCGCGGCGCTCGTGGTGGCGGAGGAGGCGGTGACGCGGCGGACGGAGGCGGAGACGGCGGGAACGGAGGCGGCGGCGGTGTTCATCGGGGGTGGCGGCGGCGGCGCGGGCGTGGCGGGGGCGGCGGATCGAAGCGGCGAATCGGAGCGGCGGAAGTCGTCCCGAAGACGAGCCGCCGACGCGAAGGAAACGTCGCTCCCCGCACGCCGCGCCGCCGTGACCCCGGCCGGCGCGAGTTGGTGACCTGCGACGCTCTCGACGCCGCGACCAGCTCGAAGACGATCGGCCGGCGCCCCACCGTCGGCCGGCCGGCACGCCGGCGGGCCCACCGCGCGGCCGCCGACCGGTTGCTCTAAGTCCCGTCCACCGCTACGTTTCGAGGCTGCTCACAACGGGCGCCGACCGACCACGCCGTCACCGGTCCGATCGCCGACGCCCTCCATTCCCCTCCTCCCGCTCCGGCAACCAGCGGGGGGCGGTTCCCACGACCACAGGGAGGTTTGCCACCGTGCCACGCGCCTACGAGGCGGTGTACATCTTCGACTCCACGCTCGAAGACACCGCCATCAACGAAAAGCTCGGCCGCTTCAACGGGCTCCTCGGCCTCGCCGAGAGCGACGTGAAGCTCGACCACTGGGGTCGCCGTCAGCTCGCCTACCCGATCGGCCCGCGCGAGAACGGCTACTACGTCATCGCCCGCTTCGACGCGGAGCCGGCGACGCTCCCCGAGTACGAGCGCGCGCTGAAGCTCGACGAAAGCGTGCTCCGCTACCTCGTCACGATCCACGAGCACGAGGTCGGCGCGCCGCCGATGTCGGAAGAGGAGCTCGCCGCCGCCCGGCGTCGCGAGGAAGACGACGAGGACGAGGACTGAGCCATGCGCCGACCCACCAAGACCTGCCCGTTCTGCGAGACGCGCGTCCGTTTCATCGACTACAAGGATGACCGTACGCTCGGCCGCTTCATCACCGATCATGGGAAGATCCTGCCCAGCCGCCTGAGCGGAGTCTGCGCGCGTCACCAGCGCCAGCTCGCCACGGCGGTCAAGCGTGCCCGCTACCTGGCCCTCATCCCGTACATCCGGGGGCAGCAGCAGTAGCCGTGGGCGCCGACGGCCTCCCTTCTCCAGCCGCGACCGCCGGCGCCGAGCTTCCGCAAGGAGCGATGGCGCCGCGCGAGCGTGGCTGGGGCGGGCTGCTGTCGGCGCTCGCGACGTTCCTCCTCGTGCCGGCGACGCCGCTGCTGCGCACGGTAGTGCCGATCGAGCAGACGTGGTTGCTGCTGCTTCCGGCGCTCGCCGTCTGCACACTGGTCGGCTGGCGCGCGGGCGGGCGCCTGACGCTCGCGCTCCTCTGGACGGCGCTCGCGCTCTGGACGCTCGCGCACACGGCGACGACGGCTCCGGGGGCGGGCGCGTACGATCGGCTCGCCCGTGGCTGGGCCCTGCTCCTCACGGGCGCGTTCGGCGCGCTGTTCGTCCTCGGCAGCCGGCGGCGATTCTTCTCCATCGCGCTCAGCGCGGTCGCGCTGTCGCTGGCGGCGGCGCTGCTCCTCTGTCTACCGCCCGGCAACGGCGACCAGTTGCACGACACGGTCGTTCGCGAGCTGACGGCGCGGGACGCGCAGAAGCTGGCCCAGCTCGACGAGTTCCGCGAGTCGGCCGAGGGCAGGAAGTACGTCGCCGACGATCCGAACGCGGGTGAGACGATGGAGCAGGTGTCGCGGCTGTACCATGCGCTGCCCGCCCGGGTGGCGCGGCTCGCGCCGGCCCTGCTCGCGCTCGAGTCGCTCGTCGCGCTGGCGCTGGCGTGGGCGCTCTATCACCGCATCAGCCGCGTGCGCATCGGCCCGCCCCTCGGGTCGTTGAAGCAGTTTCGCTTCAACGACCAGCTGATCTGGGGCGTCATCGTCGGCATCATCATCCTCGTCCTCCCGGCGCTCGATCAGTTGCGCGTCGTCGGGTTGAACCTCGCGCTCTTCTTCGGCACGCTCTACGTCCTTCGCGGCGTCGGCGTGTTCGCGTACTTCTTCTCGGTCGGCCGAGTCGCCGCCGTCGTCTTCACGGTCGTCGCGGTGTTCTTCTGGCCGCTGTCGGCGGTCGGAGCCTTCGGGCTTGGCCTCGGCGACACCTGGCTCGACTGGCGCCGCCCGCGCACGCCGACGGCGTGACCGGTCTCGCGCCGTCGGGTCGCGGCATGCACGTCGTACTTCGCACCACTTCGCACCACGCAGGTCAAACTCGGTAGTGACGGCCCGCGCCGCGGCGCGCCATGGGGGCGCGAGCGCGGCTGGGTCGCGCCTCGTGCGGCCGCCGTCACCCGACTCTCTGGAGCACCACCATGGAAGTCATTCTCCGCCAGGCCGTGGACAACCTCGGCCACGCCGGCGACATCGTCGACGTCTCGAACGGCTACGCCCGCAACTACCTCCTGCCCCGCGGCTTCGCCTTCGCCGCCACGCCCGGCAACAAGAAGCGCATCGAGCAGGAGAAGTCGCGCCTCGAGGCGGCCGAGAACGACCGCCGCAGCAAGGCGCAGGAGCTCGCCGCCAAGCTCGAGGAGGTCTCGCTCTCCTTCTCCGCCCGCGTCGGCGAGGAAGGCAAGCTGTTCGGCTCCGTCACCGCCGCCGACATCGCGCAGCAGCTCGAGGCGCAGGGGCTCCACGTCGAGAAGCGCATGATCGACCTCCACGACCCGATCCGCGCCCTCGGCGTCTACCGCGTGCCGATCCGCCTCCACGCGGACGTGAAGCCCGAGATCAAGGTCTGGGTGATCAAGCAGTAAGCGGGTACGCGGTGGGCGGTACTCGCCTGCCGTGTGACCGGCGTCACAACGCGAAGGGCCGGCGTCTCGATGGGGATGCCGGCCCTTCGCGTGTTCAGACAAAAGGACGCACGAGTGGGTGACCGGCGCTCGTGCCCAGCGCCGACCACCCCGCACTTTCCGCTGGCCTTCCCCATGCAGAAACACTCGCGGGCGCCGCTGGCGCCGGGCGGTGCGTCGAGGAACCTTTCCCGTGCCCACCCGCTACAAGCTCTGCCCGTTCCTTCAACGCCACTCCGCCCGACCCAACGCATGCCGCGCTCCCGTCCGCAGCACCCGTCCGCCGCGCTCGCCCGCCGCGCCGCCCAGCTCTGCCTCGACATGAAGGCGACCGACGTCGTGGTGCTCGACCTCCGGGGCGTCTCGGACATGACCGACTTCTTCGTCATCGCGAGCGGCACTTCGGACACGCACGTCCGCAGCATCGCCCAGCACGTCCGCGACGAGCTGAAGAAGGAGGGCACCGCGGTCAGCCACGAGGAGGGCGTCACACAGGGCCGCTGGGCGCTGCTCGATTACGTGGACTTCGTCGTACATCTCTTTCACCCGACGCTACGCCAGTTCTATCAGCTGGAGCGGCTGTGGAGCGACGCCGAGACGGTCGCCCTGACGGACGACGCGAGGCAGCACGGAGCACAGGGGAGCGGCACGCCGGCCGGGACCGGCGCGCCAGCCGGCGCGGCCTCGGGTGGCCGTGGACGCGGCACGCACACAACCGAGGAAGCCGTGCAATGAGACAGCCGCTGGCGCGCGCCGCGGCGACGGCGGGTGTCCTGCTCGCCGCGTTCGGCGCATCGGGGCGCCCCGCCCAGGCGCAAGGGTATTTCGGGCAGAACCAGGTCCAGTACGACCACTTCGACTGGCACGTGCTCGAGACCGAGCACTTCCTGGTGCACTACTACCCCTCGGAGCGCGAAGCCTCGGTGGACGCGGCGCGCATGGCCGAGCGCTCGTACGCGCGGCTCTCGCGCGTGCTCGATCACCAGTTCCGCGAGAAGAAGCCGATCGTGCTCTTCGCCTCGCGCGCCGACTTCGGGCAGAACAACGTCACCGGAGATCTCGGCGAGGGCACGGGGGGCGTGACCGAGCCGCTGCGGCAGCGCAACCTGTTCTACATGCCGGGCGACTACCGGGGCACCGAGCACGTGCTGACGCACGAGATGGTGCACCAGTTCCAGTACGACATCTTCGCCCGCGGCAAGGCCGGCGCGAACCTGCAGGCGCTGCAGCAGAACGACCCGCCGCTCTGGTTCGCCGAGGGCATGGCGGAGTACCTCTCGATCGGGCCGCACCACCCCTTCACGGACACGTGGGTGCGCGACGCGGCGCTCAACGGCAACCTGCCGACGATCGAGCAGATGACGCTGCGCCCCGACCGGTACTTCCCGTATCGCTACGGCGAGGCGCTCTGGGCGTACATCGGCGGGCGCTGGGGCGACGAGGTGATCGGCCAGATCATGAACGCCGTGCCGTCCATCGGCGTCGAGCGCGCGTTCAAGCGCGAGCTCGGAATGTCGCTCGAGGACCTGAGCGACGAGTGGCGCGAGGCGATGCAGACGAAGTTCCTGCCCGGCGTCGCGACCACCGAGCGGCCGCGGAAATTTGCGCAGCCCCTCCTCAGCGAGCGCCGCACGGGCGGACAGGTCTTCGTCGCGCCCGTGCTGTCGAGCGACGGCAAGTACGTCGCCTTCCTCTCGAACGGCAGCTTCCTTCGCGGCCAGGTCTTCATCGACCTCTGGCTCGGCGATGCGCACACCGGCAAGCGGATCAAGCGGCTCGTCAAGAGCACGCTCAACACCGACGCCGAGGAGCTCGGGATCATCTACTCGCAGAGCGCCTTCTCCCCCGACGCGCGGCAGCTCGCCTACACGGCGCTGCGGCAGGGCAAGGAGGTGCTCTACCTGCTCGACGTGAAGCACCGCGACGTCGTCCGCCGGTACGACCTGCCGGGAGTGGAGAACGTCGCCGGACCGACCTTCTCGCCCGACGGCAAGCGCATCGCGTTCAGCGGCGGCGTCGGCGGGATCACGGATCTCTACGTCATCAACACCGACGGCAGCGGGCTGCGCCGGCTGACGAACGACCGGAACGCCGACGTGCAGCCGCAGTGGTCGCCCGACGGCAAGACGATCGCGTTCGCGAGCGACCGCGGACCGCAGACGGACTTCAGTCTGCTGCGCTTCAGCCCGTGGCAGATCGCGCTCGTCGACGTCGAGAGCGGGCGGGTCGAGGTGCCGGCGGGCCAGGACGGGCTGAACCTGAACCCGATGTGGGCGCCAGACGGGCGCTCGATCGCCTACGTCTCCGACCGCACGGGCACCCAGAACGTCTTCCTCTACGATCTCGACCGGCACGACCACTTCCAGCTGACGAACGTCGTCGGCGGCGTGCTGTCGTTCACGGAGCAGAGCCCGGTCATCAGCTGGGCGCACCAGGCCGACCGCCTCGCGTTCACGTACTACGAGAACGGCGACATGACGGTCTGGACGATCGACAACCCGCGCCTGCTGCGGCGCGAGCCGTACCGCGCGCCGGCGCCTAACGCGGCTGGCGTGATCGCGGCCGGCGTGCCGGGCGCCGCGCAGGCGGCGGCGCGCGACAGCGCGCGGCGGCGCGACAGCAGCGTCGTCGTGGCGCTCGCCGACACGACCGGCATCGCGCTGCGTCAGCGGTCGTTCTACCGGACGCCGACCGAGACGGTGCGGCCGTCGGCCGAGCTGCCGGCCGCCGACGCCCGCGCCGCCGACACGGCGGTCGTGAGCGTCGCCCGTCTGCTCGACAGCGCCTCCCTGGCGCTGCCGGACACGACGAAGTTCAAGGACTATCGCTACCACGTCGGCTATCAGCCGGAGTACGTGGCGCGCCCGAGCATTGGCTACGTGGGCGGGACGAACTTCGGCCGCGGCGTCTTCGGCGGCACGACGATCGTGCTGAGCGACCTGCTCGGCAACAACCGGCTGGCGTTCGCCGGCCAGGTGAACGGGCGCATCAGCGAGGCGCAGCTCTTCGCCGGCTACACGAACCTCTCGCATCACCTGCAGTACACGACCGGTGTGCTCCAGGAGCCGTACTACCTGCTCGGCGGACAGGGCTACATCCCCAACGGCCAGTGCGGCACCTGCTTCACCGAGGAGACGGACGTCCTCCGCTACCTCGTGCGCCAGGCGTTCGCGATCGGCATGTATCCGTTGAACCGGTTCACGCGCTTCGAGCTCGGCGCCGAGATGAGCAACGTGGACCGCACGGTGCAGCGCATCGGCCGCGATCTCGAGACGACGACCGGGTCGTCCACGAACTACTACTACATCGAGCAGAAGAACCTGTCGTCGTTCAACTACGCGGCGCCGTTCGCGGCGTACGTGAGCGACAACGCGCTCTTCGGCTACACCGGCCCGATCATGGGGCGGCGCTACCGCTTCCAGATCCAGCCGACGGTCGGGTCGTTCCGCTGGATCGACTATCTCGCGGACTATCGGCGCTACGATCCGATCCTCTTCAACTTCCTCACCGTCGCCACGCGCGTCGGGACGGACATCGCCGTCGGCCGCGACGAGCTGGCGCTGCCGAAGTACCTCGGCAGCCCGCAGAGCCAGTTCTGGCTCCGCGGCTACGACCGGCAGAGCTTCTTCAGCACGATCGGCTGCGCCGGCGGCGCGTTCGGCGTCAACTCCGCCTGCGGCGCGACGCAGATGATCGGCAGCCGCGTCGCGCTCGCGACCGCCGAGCTGCGCTTCCCGCTCGTGCGGCGCTTCGACCTCGGGCTCCTGCCCGTGTCGCTGCCGCCGCTCGACGGCCTGATCTTCTACGACGCCGGCATGGCCTGGAGCTCGGCGCAGACGCCGCACTTCGTTCGCCCGCCGGCCGAGGGCTACGACCCGGCGATGACGCGCTACTTGCTCACGAGCTACGGCGCCGGGCTCCGGCTCAACCTGTTCAACTTCGCGCTGCTCCGCTGGGACTACGCGATCCCGCTCGACCAGCCGGGACACAAGGGGTTCTGGCAGTTCTCGCTGGGCCCGAGCTTCTAAGAGCCGGATAACGGGCAAGGGGTAACGGGTAAGGGGCTCGCAGCAGCCCTTACCCGTTACCCCTTGCCCGTTGCCCCTCCGTCGAACCCTACCCCGTAGCCCCGTCTCCCTCTAAGTTCCCCCCGTGCGAACAACGCTCTCAGCGTTGGCGCTCGTGCTCGCCGCAGCGGGCTGTGGCTCGTCTGGCCGCGACGACCAGCAGCAGCAAAAGGCCGCGCCGAGCGACGACGCCACCTCCGCCTCTCCCTCGCCGGGCCCCGACCCCATCGTGCTGCGCGTCGCGCGCACGGGGGGGACGGTCCGTGCCTTCGCCTACCCGCGCCTCGACTCGGCGATCTGGACGTCGTCGGATCGCGCGCCCGCGATCGGCCGCGTGTTGGCCTTCGACCAGGAGGGCGGCTCACTGGCTCTCGTGGACGCGAAGGGACAGCCGGCCCGTGTGGACCTGCGCTCGGGCGGCGTGTCCACCGCGTCGCGCCTCAAGCTCGCCTCGCTCTCGTCGGCGGACGGCTACGCGATCTACGGTGTGAACGCGGGCGCCGTCACGCGCCTGACGCCGAACGGCGCGCCCTGGCCGTACAAGCCGCCGGTGCCCGCGCGCGAGGTCGTGGCACAGCCGGACGGATCGGTGCTGGTGGTCGGGGAGCGCGGAGGCGCCACGGCCGTCTGGCACGTCCGCCCGCCGGACACGCGGGTGATCGACAGCGCTGTCCTCGGACACACGCGCCGCGTCGTCCGCACCGAGATCGGCGACCGCGTCTACTTCACGAGCGACTCGGGGCTGATCGGGCTCCGCGGCCGCGACCTCAAGGCCGTGCCGGCGGTGCACTTCGACCACACGGTGCGCGCCCTCGCCCCGACGCCGAGCGGCGACCGGCTGTACGTCGCCACGGACTCGAGCGGCGCCCTCACGATCATCAACCGCTACACCGACAAGGTCGAGAACAGGATCGAGCTTCCCGGCCCGATCGCGGACCTGCGCATGGACCCGCTCGGCCGCTACGTGCTTGCCCGCGCGGCGGCAGCGCACGGCGGCGCCGGCGCGGATTCGGCGTGGGTCGTCGCCATCGGCACCGACCACCTGGTGGGCGCCGTACGCACGGCGTGGCTCACCGACCTGCCCTTCGTCGCCCCCGACGGCATGATCGCGCTCGCGCAGGGCAACGACGTCGTCTTCATGGACGGCGAGAGTCTCGCGCCGAAGCGTCGGGTCGCGAACGGCGCGAAGGACTTCTGGCACGTGATTCTCTGGAACGGCTTCCGGCCCCGCGCGGCAGGGCTCGACCAGCCGGTCACCTTCCAGACGCCGGAGGCTACGCCCGACACGACGCACCACATGGACTCGATGGACTCGGCGTTTGCCGCGGGCGCGGTGACTCCCGACAGTGCCGCGCCGCCACCGACGCCGAAGGTGCCGGCCGACAGCGCCGCGGCGAGCGCGGCCCGGTCGCCGGGGTTTACGGTGCAGTTCGCGAGCGTGCTCTCGGCCGACAAGGCGCGGGAGATCGCCGGCTCGATCAACGTCGGCGGCAAGACGCCGCGTGTCGTCGAGACGACGCGCAATGGCTCGTCGATCTACCGCGTGGTGCTCGGGCCGTACCCGTCGAAGCCGGAAGCGGAGAAGGTCGGGCGCGCGTCGGG
>DATMHT010000442.1:0-9608 GCA_035554795.1 Gemmatimonadaceae bacterium
GTACCTCGATCACGAGAAGCTGGCCATCGCCCGACGCCACCTCGTGCCGCGCCAGCTCACCCGCCACGGTCTCGACCCCGCGCACGTGCAGTGGGATGCCGACGCGCTCAAGGGTGTCATGCGCGGCTACACGCGCGAGGCCGGCGTGCGCGAGCTCGATCGCCGCATTGCGCGAGTCGCGCGCAAGCTCGCGCGGCGGGCCGTCGGCGAGGGCGCGCGGGGGGGCCCCCCCACCGGGGATTTAACGCCGGCGACCGATGCCGCCGTCACCGAAAGCCCGCCGGCCGGTGCCGACCATTCCCCGCCCTCCTTCCGCGTCACCTCCGCCGACCTCGTCTCGCTGCTCGGCCAGCCGCCGTTCGACCCCGACGACACCGGCGAGTCGCTCGACGACAAGGTCGGCGTCGCGCGCGGGCTCGCGTACACGAGCGTCGGCGGCGAGACGCTCGATATCGAGGTCAGCGTCGTCACGGGGCGCGGCAAGCTGCAGCTCACGGGCACCCTCGGCGACGTCATGAAGGAGTCCGCGAACGCCGCGATGAGCTACACCCGCGCCCGCGCCGCGGCGCTGGGGATCGATCGCGACTTCTACAAGACGCGCGACGTCCACGTTCACATCCCCGCCGGCGCCACGCCGAAGGATGGGCCGTCCGCCGGCATCGCCATCGCGACGGCGATCGTCAGCGCGCTCACCGGCATTCCCGTGCGTGGCGACGTCGCGATGACCGGCGAGGTGACGCTGCGCGGACGCGTCCTGGCGATCGGCGGCCTGAAGGAGAAGTCGGTGGCCGCCCACCGCGACGGCGTGCGCGACGTCGTCATTCCGCACGCCAACGCGCGCGACGTCGAGGAGCTGCCCGACGAGGTCAAGGCGTCGGTGCGCTTCCACCCGGTGCGCACGATGGACGACGTGCTCGGCCTGGCGCTCGCGTCACGCCCGGCGCCGGCCGTCGTCGCCGATGCGCGCGACATCGGCGAGAGGAGCGAGGAGAGGGCGAGTGTCCGAACACACTGACGGCACGCCGCCGGTCGGCGACGCCGAGCTCGACGCGGGCGAGACCCGCGATACCACCCCGCCGGCCGGGGCGGAGCTCAAGCCGCTCGGCAACGACCGGGATCCGCTCGTCATCCGCACGCTCGACTTCATGGGCGGGATGGCGGAGGCCGGGGGGTGGCGCCCCGAAGCGACGCTGCCCGAGATCGCCTTCGCCGGCCGCTCCAACGTCGGCAAGTCGTCGCTGCTCAACCGCCTCGTGCGCCGGAAGGCGTTCGCGCGCGTGAGCCGGACGCCGGGCCGCACGCGCGAGATCAACTTCTTCCGCGTCAACGACCGCTTCGTGCTCGTGGACCTGCCCGGCTATGGCTACGCGCGCATCTCCAAGGAGAGGAAGGCGGCGTGGCGGCCGATGATCGAGGCGTACCTGCGGCACAGCCCCGAGCTGCGCGGCATCGTCCAGCTCCTCGACGCGCGCCGCGAGCCGAGCGGCGACGACGTCGAGATGCTCGACTTCCTCGCCGACGTCGGCGTGCCGGTCGTCGTCGTCGTGACCAAGATCGACAAGCTGACCAGGAGCGCGGGCGTCGAGCGGGTCGCCGAGATCGCGCGCTCGCTCTCGCTCGACCCGGAGCAGGTCATCCCGTTCAGCGCCGTCACCGGCGAGGGGCGCGACGACCTCGCGGGCGCCGTCGTCTCGATCGTCACCCAACCCCACTGGAGAGCCGAGCCGTGATCCCTGACGCCAGAGAGCAGGTGAACCGCGCCATCGTCACGCTGCTGGTCCTCTCCGCGGCCGCCTGCGGCGGCGGCAGCGCGCAGGCGGCGGGCGCGCAGGCCGCGCGGCCGGCGAGCCCGACCTCCAGCGTCGCGTCGGCGACCGACAGCGGCTCGGCGATCGCGCTCGTGCCGCCGGGCTACGGCTCGCTGCGCCAGGACGACATCGCGATCCGCCTCCAGCTCGAGGGCGTGCTGGTCAAGGCGATCCCGCTCGACGAGGGCGTCATCCGGCTCCTCTCGCCCGACTCGTATCGCGCGCTCCGCGACCTCCAGGAATCGCGCCGCAGCGAGGTCGCCGCGCTCGCCAGACGCTACGGGCTGCAGCAGTACCGCCTCTGGTACGTGTCGTACTACGGCCTCGCGCCGGAGGCGCGCTTCAGCCCGGGTGAGTTCACGCTGACGAACAATGGTCGCGACTTCCGCCCGCTCGAGGTCCTGCCGGTCACGGCCGGCTTCGGCGAGAACCGGCTCAAGCAGCGCGAGACGCAGGCCGCGATCTACCTGTTCGACGGCGCGCTCGACGTGTCGCAGCCGGTGACCGTGCGCGTCGAGTCGGCGACGAACGCCGAGAGCTGGACCAACGCGCTGCGGCGCATCGAGCGCGAGCGGGCGCTCGTCCACTCCCGGGCTACCGACGCGAAGCCGTAGCCCGGTAGCGCTGGACCACTCACCGCATCGCGCGGTCCCAGGCGAACCAGCGCCGCGCCCGCGCCGACAGCACGACGTCGCGGCGCCGCACGACGGCACCGCGCGCGGGCTCCCGCACGTACAGTACGGCGACGCCCGGCAGCGAGTCGGAGAGCGCGACGGCGCGCCGGGCGTCGGCGAGGAAAAGCGTCGCCGAGAGCCCGTCGCTCCACTCGCCCGTCGGCCCGATCGCCGTCGCGGCGATGACGCCGCGAGCGGGGTGCCCCGTCCGTGGGTCGATCAGATGGGCGTAGCGCACGCCACCGATCCGGAAGAAGTGCTCGTAGTCGCCGGACGTGGCGACGGCCCCGGAGTCGAGCGCGACCCTGCCGAGTACGCGCCCGCCCCGCCGCGGATGGGCGATGCCGACGATCCACTTGACGCCGCGCGGCGGCCGGCCGAACACGAGCACGTTGCCGCCGAGGTCGAGCGATCCACCTCGCACACGTGGGTCGCGCAACGCGGCGCGAGCGAGGTCGAGCGCGTAGCCCTTGGCAATGCCGCCGAGGTCGAGCCGCATGCCCGCGCGCGGCAGACGCACGGTGCGCCGCTCCGAGTCGAGCTCGACGGCTGCGAACCCGACTAGGGCGCGCAGCGAGTCGAGCGTCCGCCGCGGCGGGACGGCGCCGCTGTCGCCGTAGAAGCCCCACGCGCCCACGAGCGGCCCGACCGTCGGGTCGAAGGCACCCTTCGACAGGCGCCAGTACGTGCGCGCCCTGGTGAGCACGTGAAAGGTCTGCGCCGACACGGGCACCGGGGCCGCCGCGCCCGCGGCGCGGTTTGCCGCCGTGATCTCGCTCGATTCGCGGTAGTTGCTCATGAGCGAATCAACGAGCCGCACCGAGTCGCGGGCGTCGCGAATCATGGCGAGGAGCGCCGTCGTGTCCGCGCCCCACGCCGTCGCGGTGAACATCGTGCCCATGACCGGCCAGGCGCGGGTGACGCGGTGGACCGCCGGCGGGTGGTCGCGGTCACGAGCCGGTGGCGACGAGGAGTCCTGCGCGCCCGCGGCCGGCACGCGCGTCAGTGCGAGCGCGAGGGTGGCGGCGGTACGGAGCGCCACATGCCGGCACGCAGCACGGGACGGCCGCGCGCCGACCGTGCATCGCGAAGCACCCACTGCCTACACGCCCGGCGGCATCGCGACGGGTGGCTCGCGTTTGAGCCACATCTCGTACGTCGGCACCGCGAGCAGGATCACGAGGGTCAGCGTCATCAGGGCGCTGTTGGCGATCTGGAGCGGCGCCCACGCCGGGGACACGAAGCGGATCAGATACGGGACGCCGAGGTCCACGAGCGTCGTGCCGAACGCCGCCACGTAGACGGCGATCTTGACGCGGTCGCTCGCCCCGGTCAGCGCGAAGATGTGGCAGAGCACGAAGAACAGGAACGACTGCGAGAAGGCGTGCGGGTGCGTGACGTCGAGCATCTCCTTGAGCGAACGGGCGAACAGCATCTCGTCGCCCGGCTTCGCCGTCGCCTCGTTTCCGACGTACCAGGCCTGCGTGCCGGCGATCGTGAGCCTCGTGCGAACCCGGAACATGAGGATGCCGATCGCCGTCGCGAGCACCATCATGAAGTTGAAGAGGGTCAGCAGCACGCGCGTCTGAAGCGGCGCCCGCCACAGCCGGAACCGCTGGTACGTGAAGTACTGGGTCATGGCCTCACCGGCCGGCGGCAGGCGTGGCGCCATACACGGCGGCGAGCTCGGCGAGGACGCGCCGGACGCCGGCGTTCATGGCGCGCACCGAGAGCGTCGCGCCGCTGATGTTGATGATGTCGCGGTTGGCGTCGATCGGATCGCGCGTCGTCTTGCCGCGGTACTGCGAGAGAAAGCGCTTTCGCTTGACGTCGCCGCCGCGCGTCTCGCGGTAGACGAGCACGGCGACGTCGCGCACCGCGAGCTGCGGCGTGGCGCCGACCATGAAGCTGATCGGCTGGTACTTGCCGACCTCCTCGCTCATCACCGCATAGCCGCGCAGCGCGCCGGCCGCGTCGTACACGCGCGTCACCTCGATCTCGCTCTCGAGGACGGGGCGGCCGAGCTGCTTCGCGAGCGCCGCGCGTATCGGCGCGTCGAGCGGCTTGCGCTCCACCGCGGTGCGCGCCGCCTCGGGAAAGATCTCGCGCAGCGCCTGCTCGGGCGTGAGGAGGACTTCCTGAGCGTGGAGCACGGGCACCGCGAACAAGATGGCGAGCAGGGGGACCAGGACGGAGGGTTTCATTGGAGAGTCGTTACGGATGCCGGTTCCCGTGCCCGAGGACGGCCCGTCGAGAAGGCCGGCATCAGGCAGCGGGAACCCGGATCAGGTCGGGGTCAGAAGTACGACGCCAGCGATATGCGGAACTGCCGATCCACCGGCCCGCGCTCCGCGGCGCCGGCAGTGGTGTCCCAGTTCCAGAGGAAGTCGGTCTTCAGCACCGCGTCCTCCACCGGCCGCCAGTTGACGCCGAGCGTGAGGCGCTCACGCGCGTCGAAGCCCTCGGCGCCGCTCATGTTCACCCGATCCCAGCGCACGACGCCGGTGAACGTGGACGTCGCGCGCGGCACGAGCAGACCGTGACCGAAATGATAGTTTGCCTGCGCGTAGTAGCCGTCACGGGGCGCCGCAACGAGGCCCGACGGCTTCGGCACGTCAATGCGCACCCGGCCGTACTCGCCCAGCAGCTCGAGCGGGCCCCGCGAGAACGTCGCGTCGAGGGCGCCGATCGAGAGGCGCTCGTCGCCCGTGAAGATCAACGTCTCCGGGAGGGGGACAGCGGGCGCCTCGGTTTTCGTCGCGTACTTCCCCGTCGTGCCCGAGACACCGATCTCGAGGCCGAGGAACGGGCTGAGCGCGACCCGGCCGACCACCGACTTCGCGAAGTTGTTGTCGTTCTCGCTGAAGCCCGTCCCGTCGCGAAGCACGACGCCCTCGTCACCGACGATGGCGTTGGAGAAGCCGTTCACCAGATACGCCTCGTACGTCACGAGCGAGCGGTCGGTCGGATAGAGTGTGCCGAAGAAGCCCGCGCCCGTCTGGCTCAGAGTCGTCGGGATGATGTAGCGGTCCACGAGCGGGCGCTCGGTCAGATCGTTCACCGGCGAGTCGTGGACGAGGTTGAAGCGGCCGAGCGGGGACAGGATCATCCCGCCGCGCAGGTTGAGCGCCTCGCGGAAGCGGTAGTCGAGCGTCGCGAACTCGACGCGCACCTCGCCGGCCCCTTCCGCTTTCCCGTCCTCGGCCTCGATGGACGGCGCGTGCTCGAACTCGATCTCGGTGCCGAAGTGCAGGCGGTCGGTGATCTCGGAGAAGATGAACGGGATCAGCCGGTGCTGGTCGAAGGTGCTCGTGTGGCCGTCGATGTCGTTCTTGTACTCCATGTCCACGTAGCCGCCGATCGCGGTGCCCGAGCCGAAGCGCTTCACGAACGGCTTGCCGTAGATGCCCTGGATGCTGGCGGGCTTCCGGCGCGTCGTGTCGCCGCCGGCAGCTACGCTCGGCGCCCCGGCGGCAGCGGCGGCGCCCCGCTCGTCGAGCTCCATGATGCGCTGAGTCTGGCGGTCGCTGGCGAGGCGCAGCGAATCGATCTGCCGCTGCATGCGCTCGAGCCGGCGCTCGACCGAATCTCGGCTGGCCGAGTCGGGACGCTGCTGGGCGCCGGCGGGCCGGCTGGCGATGAGAGGCGAGCACGCCGCGATGATCGCGGCGAGGAGAAGGCGAGTACTGTCGCGCAAGGGAGGTGACCTGAGGAAACAGTTGAGAAGGATTCTCAAACAGCGTCGAAGCGGCGAATCTAGACGCCGGGAAGAATCCCGTCAATTCTACTCGGGATTGATATTTCGACGCCGCGCAAGCGAAGCCGGGTTGCGTTTCCACGCCACCACGGAAGATTGCAGCGCTTCGCGCGAGCGTTCGTTCGCCGGGCCGCTGGCGGAACACCGCGGACGCGACCGCTGTTGATCGACCAGGGAGGCTCCGCACGCCCCTGCGAACCGCTCACGCCCCGACCATGCCACTCCTCCCGCTTCGCCAGCTTCCTGACCGCGGCAACCGGGCGGTCGCTGACGCCTGGCTCGACCGCATCGCCGGCGAGCTCGCCTCGCCCGGCGCGGACCGCGCGCTGCTCTGCCGCCGGACGCTCGTCGAGCTGTGCTACCCGCAGTACGCGAGCGACTGGGAGAGCGCCGTCGCCGACGAGAAGGTGCCGCTCGGCACGCGGCTGGCCCTCTCCGCGCTCGACCCGCGCAACGTCACGCTGGAGCCCGAGTACTACGCCGACTGCGACCAGGAGCGCTTCCAGCGCGTCAAGCCGCTGCTCTGGCTCTGGTACTCCTTCGACCGCACGCCGCTCGGCGGCCAGAACGTGGACCTCGGCGTCAAGCTGCGCCGTCTCCTCGCGCCGCACATCTTCCGGCGCTGCGGGGAGAACTTCAAGGCGTTCCAGCACGTCGAGTTCTCCTTCGGCTACAACATGGAAGTCGGCGACAACGTCGTCATCCACCGCCATGTGCTGCTCGACGACCGCGGCGGGATCGTGCTCGGCAACAACGTGTCGGTGAGCGACTACGCGAACGTCTACAGCCACACGCACAGCATCGTCGAGCAGAAGGACGTGACGAACGCGGTGACGCGGCTCGACGACGGCGTGCGCATCACGTACCACGCGACGGTACTCGCCGGCGTGCACGTGCACGAGCAGGGCATGGTCGGCGCAGTGGCCGTCGCGACGAAGGACGTGCGGCCGTATCACGTCAACGTCGGCATTCCGGCGAAGAGCATCACCGTCAAGCCGAACGCGCCGCGCCGCGACGAGTGCCTGCCGACGGCGACGTCGCGCGAGCGCACGGGCGACTAGCCGCGCCGAGAACGCGGCGCGACGCCGCGGGGTAGAACGGGACGACGGCGGCCGCCGAGCACGGAAGGTGCGGTCGCCGTTTGTCGTGCGTGTCGTGTGTGTGCGGCGCGCGACGACCTTCGGCCCGGCGGTGGCGGCAGCGGTGGTACGGCGAGCGACGACGAGCGACGTCTCGAACGAGCCTGTGACGGCGGGTGGCGCGAGCGCACCACGCGGCGCGGGAATCGTCGCGCCCGTCGCGGTGCCGGCGCTCACCGGGCTTCAGACCGAGGCATGGCGGCTGCTCTGGCAGCAGTTCCTGCGCGACGCCGAGGCGCTCGCCGAGTGCCGCGTGTGGGAGGAGCGCCGTCGGCGCGCCGCGCCGGAGATGCGTACGCTGCTGCAGCGCTTCCTCGCCAGCGAGGCGGATCTCGAGGAGCTGCGCGCGACCGTGGACCGGCGTACGCGCGGTGACTGGGACGCGTTCGGGCTCCGCGGAGCGTCGGGGGCGATGTTCCTCAACCAGCTCGCGCGCCGCGCCACCGGCGAGGACGACGGGTTGACGCTCGCGCTGCGCAGCGCGCTGCGGGCGCCCGACGACGAGGCGATGGCCCACGATCGTCTCGCCGATTTCATCGCCGCGCTTCGCGCCGCCGACGGCGCGGGTGCGGGCGACCTCGGGCCGCAGCCGGCACGCGCCGCGTTCTTCGTCAGCGCCTGGTGGCACGTGCAGGACGCCGAGCGCTGGCCGATCTTCCAGCCGTCGGCGCGCCGCGCGCTGCGCGAGGAGCAGGACGTGTACGCGCCGACCGGCGAGCCGGCGACCGACTACTTCCTCTTCCGCGCCGCCTTCCTCGCCGTCGCCGCCGCCCTGCGGGCGACCACGTGGGAGCTCGAGTACCTGTGCTGGTGGCGGCAGCAGCGTGAGGTGAGCGCGGCGGACGATCGCGGGGAGCCGCTCTTCTACGAGCCGGGAGCATGGCGCGCCGCGCCCTCCGTCGTGCGCGAGCCACGGCCGGCGCGCCCGCGTCGCGCTCCGACGGACGTCGCCGCGGAGGTGCCGGCGCCGCGCTCGCGCACTTCGCGCGAGCGGCCCGTCGCGCGCGAGACCCCGCGGCACACGCAGGTGCAGTGGCTCCTCGCGCGCATGGGACGCCAGCTCGGTTGCCGGGTGTGGATCGCGGCGAACGACTGGTCGAAGCGGTGGGAGGGGCAGGCACTCGGCGAGCTGAGCGTGCGCCGGCTCCCTTCCCTCGGCCTCGCCCCCGACTCGCAACGCGTCGTGAGCCTGATCGACGTCGTGTGGCTGCGGGCGGGCAACGAGGTCGCGGCCGCGTTCGAGATCGAGCACACGACGTCGGTGTACTCGGGACTTCTGCGCATGGCGGACCTCGCCGCGCTCTCACCGAACCTCAGGTTCCCGCTCTACATCGTCGCGCCGCGCGCCCGGCTCGACAAGGTTCGCCGCGAGCTGGCGCGCCCCACGTTCCGCGCGCTCGGTCTCCACCGGCGCTGCGCCTTCTTCTCCGGCGAGGGGCTGCTCGACGCGGCCGACAGCATCATGCGCTGGGCGAACGATCCGTCGGCGATCGAGCGGCTCGCCTCCCGTGCCGACGACGTGACGACGGACACACTGCGCGAGCTCGACGACGGGAGACTCTGACAATATCGGGTGCAACTTCGGCCGATCCGTGCCGTAGAGAGGGCACGGCGGTGAGTCCTTCCGGGCCGCCGCCGGATCGCACCCTCAGGAGGTCCCGATGCTCGCTCTCTTCAAGGCCGGCGACGCTTCCGCCGCCATGTGCCCTCGCTGCCACAAGCCGGTGGCCACCCGCTACGAGCACCGCACCATCCAGCTCGCGCGCACCCGCCTGCGCGTACGCGACGTGCTCGTGCCGGTGTGCACGGAGTGCGACCACATGGTCGCGATCCCGCCTCAGTCCATCGCGCAGCTGCGCGAAGTCGGCATCGGGAAGTAGACAGCTCTCGGCTCTCGGCTGTGGGCTCTCGGCTCTCGGCGGTCTGACAGGATGAACAGGATGGACAGGATGTGCCGTTCATCCCGTCCGTCCTGTTCATCCTGTCGAAGCTGGGCCGAGAGCCGAGAGCTGGCAGCCGAGAGCCGCTCTACCTCGGCGCGCTCTCGCGCAGCGAGAGGCGGTGGAGGAAGGCACGCTCGTCGGCGGTGAGGCTGGCCATGCCGTGCTCCTGCACCTTGGCCTGGAGCCGGTCGAGCTCCTCGAGGTTGAGCGGGTGCAGTCCCTCGCGCGGGATCGCGTCCCAGCGCGGCTCCGGCGGACCGCTGAGCACACGGGTCACGCCGCCCGTC
>DATMHT010000443.1:0-1533 GCA_035554795.1 Gemmatimonadaceae bacterium
GGTGATCCCGGTCGACTTCCAGGGATGCCTGCACCTGAAGACGGCGGCGACGCTGGTGGCGCCGGGTCTCGCGCTCGTCAACCCCGCGTGGGTATCGCCCGCCGCGCTCGCGCCGCTCGACACACTGGCGATAGACCCGACGGAGCCGATGGCCGCGAACGCGCTCCTCATCGGCGGCGAGGTGCTCTACCCGGCGGAGCTCCCACGCACGAGAGCGCGGCTCGAGGCCGCGGGCATCCGGGTGCGCACGGTGCCGGCGGGCGAGCTCGCGAAGGCCGAGGGCGGGGTCACCTGTTGCAGCATCATCGTCGGGGCGAGCGGCGGCGCGACCTAGACCGCGCGCGGGGCGGGGCCGGGCACAGCGGCCGCCTGACGAGGCGTCGCGGTCGACGGGCGCGAACGGTCGCATCCGGTCGATCGCCCGCTGCCCAGGGGCTGGGTGGCAGATCGAGTCGCTACACTCCGAGAGCGAGGTGCGCGCATGAGAGGTCAACTGCTCTTCGTGCAGGGCGGAGGCGCCGGCGTCCACGACGAGTGGGACGACGAGCTCGTCGAGAGCCTGAGGCGCGAGCTCGGCCCGGGCTTCGAGATCCGGTACCCGCGGATGCCGAACGAGGACGACCCGAGCTACGCCGCGTGGAAGGCGGCGATCGAGAAGGAGCTCGCGACGCTCGACGATGGCGCGTTCCTCGTCGGCCACTCGCTCGGTGGAACCATGCTGGTCAACGCGCTCGCCGAGTCACCGCCGGAGCGGCGGCTCGGCGCGATCTTCCTGATCGCGGCGCCCTTCGCCGGCGAGGGGGGCTGGCCGAGCGAGGAGCTGAACACTCCGCCCGACCTCGGCGCACGTCTTCCGAGAGGCGTCCCCGTCTACGTCTACCACGGACTCGAGGACGCGATCGCGCCGCCCTCGCACGCCGAGCTGTACGCGTGTGCAATCCCGCAGGCCAGCGTCCGTCTCCTGCCCGGCCGCGATCATCAGCTCGGCAACGACCTGACGGAGGTCGCCGCGACGATCGAGTCGCGGGAATGACGAAGGACCGGCGACCGAGCGGCGGCCGCCGTCACGCGGGCCAGCCCGTGGTTCGCGGCGACGACGGCGCTCGGGAGCGCGGGACTGAGCGCCCGTCCGATGCGTACTCGCGCCGGCGTTCTCGCGCCCGTATGCTATGTGCTCGCAGCCGCGCTTCGGCGAAGGCCACACCGCGCCGTCCGCGCCAGGCGAGCTCTCCGGAGAGTAGCCATGTGCCGCAACATCAAAACGCTCGCCAACTTCGAGCCGCCGGCCACCGAGGACGAGATTCGGGCCTCGGCGCTTCAGTTCGTGCGGAAGCTGAGCGGAACGACGCGGCCCTCGCGCGCGAACGAGGCGGCGTTCGAGCTGGCCGTGAACGAGGTCGCGGCCGCCGCGCGGCGGCTGCTGCACACGCTCGAGAGCGCGGCGCCGCCACGCGACCGCGAGGTCGAGCGCCGCAAGGCGCAGGCGCGATCCCAGCGGCGATTCGGTCAGGACCGCGCGCTCGACGCCTGACG
>DATMHT010000444.1:0-2260 GCA_035554795.1 Gemmatimonadaceae bacterium
CGTCGGCCTTGACCATCGGCAGCAGCGGCACGCCCGCGCGTCGGGCGATCGCTTCGCCGTTCCGCCGCAGCGCGCCGACGTCGACCTCGAGCCAGGCCCGCGCGGTTGTCGTAAGCGATTGACGCGTCATTCGTTGGGCGCGTAAACTACCGGCAGCGAGGAGCCCATGCAAGACGAACGCACGACCGATACGCCGACGCCCCCCGCCACGCCGGGCGCCGATGCCCTCACCCCGGGGCTGGGCGACGCGCTGGCGCTGATGCGCGACCTGCGCCTGCGCTGCGACTGGGACGCCGCCCAGACGCACGAGTCGCTGCGCCCCTATCTCGTCGAGGAGTCGCACGAGGTGGACGAGGCGCTGCGCGCGGGCGACGACCGGCTGCTGCGCGAGGAGCTGGGCGACCTGCTGCTGCAGGTGCTCTTTCACTCCGTCATCGCCGAGGAGCGCGGCGCGTTCGGGCTGCGCGACGTCGAGGAGGCCCTCATCACGAAGATGAAGGGGCGCCACCCGCACCTCTACGGCGACGGCGTGAAGCGGAGCTGGGAGGCGATGAAGGCGAAGAAGCGCGCCTCGATCGCCGAGGGGCTGCCGGTGGACCTCCCCGCCCTGCACCGCGCCCACCGCCTGCAGGACCGCGCCGCCGGCGTCGGCTTCGACTGGCCGGACGTGGACGGGCCGGCGGACAAGGTGGAGGAGGAGCTCTCCGAGGTGCGCCACCAGCTCGAGGCCGAGCCCGTGCGCCGCACGGCGCACGGCGCGCCGGTGCTCGACGAGCGGCACGCGCGCCTCGAGGACGAGCTGGGCGATCTCCTGTTCGCCTGCGTGAACCTCTGCCGCAAGGCGGGTGTCCACGCCTCGCTCGCGCTCGACCGGGCGAACGCGAAGTTCGCGCGCCGCTTCGGCGAGGTCGAGCGAATCGCCGCCGAGCGCGGCATCGCCGTCGGCGAGGCGGGGCTCGACGTGCTCGACGCGATCTGGGACGAGGTGAAGGCGGGAGAGAAGGGCGCGTAGCGCGTAGCGCGCCGCGAAGGCGGACCGGGCCAGCGTCCACGCGATGGAAGCCGGCCCGGTGTGTTTTCGCTACGCGCTACGCGCTACGCGCTACGGCCTCACCCGATTCATCATCCGCGGGAACGGGATCGTCTCGCGGACGTGCGGCAGGCCGCAGATCCAGGCGACGGTGCGCTCGAGGCCGAGGCCGAAGCCGGAGTGCGGGAAGGTGCCGTACTTCCGGAGATCGAGGTACCAGCCGTAGGCGTCGAGCGGGAGCCCCTCGTCCTTGATGCGCTGCAGCAGCTTGTCGTAGTCGTCCTCGCGCTGCGACCCGCCGATCATCTCCCCGTACCCCTCGGGCGCCAGCAGGTCGTCGCAGAGTACCGTGCGCGGGTCGGCCGGGTTCTCCTTCATGTAGAACGCCTTGGCCTCCTTCGGGTAGTTCATCACGAAGACCGGCCGGTCGTAGTCCGCGACGATGAGCGCCTCGTCCTCGGCGCCGAGATCCTCGCCCCACTGGATCGTGCTCCCCTTCTTCTGGAGCAGCGTGACCGCGTCGGAGTAGTCGAGTCGCGGGAAGGGCGCGACGACCGTCTCGAGCTTGGACGTGTCGCGCTCGAGCTCCGTCAGCTCCTTCATCCGCCGGTCCAGGCAGCGGCGCACGACGTACGACACGAGCTCCTCCTGGAGCCGCATGTTGTCGTTCGAGTCGTTGAAGGCGACCTCCGGCTCGATCATCCAGAACTCGGTCAGGTGGCGGCGCGTCTTCGACTTCTCGGCGCGGAAAGTCGGGCCGAAGGTGTAGATTTTCCCGAGCGACGCGGCGAGCGCCTCGCCGTAGAGCTGGCCCGTCTGCGCGAGGTAGGCGGTGCCCTCGTCGAAGTACTCGGTCGAGAACAGGCCGCTGCGCTCCCCGATCGCCGCCGTCAGGATCGGGGTGTCCACGCGCACGTAGTCGCGCTCGTAGAAGAAGTCGTGAATCGCCTGCTCGATCTCGGCGCGCACGCGCAGGATCGCCGCCTGGCGCGCGGAGCGGAGCCAGAGATGGCGGTTGTCGAGCAGGAAGTCGACGCCGTGCTCCTTCGGCTGGATCGGGTAGTCCGGCGGGCTGGCGCCGAGGATCGCGAGCTCGCTCACCCCGAGCTCGTAGCCGCCGGGCGCGCGCGCGTCGGCGCGGACGGCGCCGGTCACCGCGACCGACGTCTCCTGCGTCAGCTCGGCGAAGCGCGACCAGGTCTCGGGCGGCACCGCGTTCTTCACGAGCAC
>DATMHT010000445.1:0-14662 GCA_035554795.1 Gemmatimonadaceae bacterium
GGAGATGGTGATGCCGGGCGACAACGTCCAGATGACCATCGAGCTCATCACGCCGATCGCGATGGACGAGGGCCTCCGCTTCGCCATCCGCGAGGGCGGCCGCACGGTCGGCGCCGGCGTCGTCGCCAAGATCCTGAAGTAGAGAGAACGGCTGTGAGCTGTCGGCTCTCGGCTTTCAGAAGCCGAGAGCCGGGAGCCGAGAGCCCAAAGCCTTCATCGAGAAGACAGACATGGCTGGCAGAATTCGCATCCGCCTCAAGGCGTTCGACCACGCGGTGATCGACCAGGCTTCGGCCGACATCGTCCGCACTGCGGAGAAGACGGGCGCTCAGGTGTCGGGGCCGATCCCGCTCCCGACGAAGACGCAGCGGTGGACGGTGCTCCGCTCGCCGCACGTCGACAAGAAGTCGCGCGAGCAGTTCGAGCTGAAGACGCACAAGCGCGTGATCGACATCCTCGACTCGCGCGCCCAGACGGTGGACGCGCTGACGAAGCTCGACCTCCCGGCGGGCGTCGACGTCGAGATCAAGGTGGAGTAGGGGCGAGGGTAGAGGGTGCAGGATGTAGACTCGCCGCTCGGGATGTCCCGAGACCGGTCCACACCCCAGACCCTAGACCCTAAACCCTCCTCCAACAGTCCAACGGCCACCCAACGCACGGCGCGCGAATGACCGCCGGCGGGCCGCGACTACGTAGAGAGAGACCATGATCGGCATCATCGGCAAGAAGGTGGGGATGACGCAGGTCTTCAACGACCAGGGGCAGCAGATCCCCTGCACGGTCGTCGAGGCCACGCCGAACTCCGTCACCAAGGTCACGACGAAGGAGGCCGCCGGCTTCGCCGCGGTCGAGCTGGGCTACGGCGAGCAGCGTGTGCGCCGCGAGAGCACGGGCAGCGAGCGCCGTGCGCCGCGCGGCCGCCGCGCCAACAAGGCCGAGGTCGGGCACGCGCTGAAGGCGGGGCTGCAGGCGCCGCCGAAGGTGCTGCGCTCTTTCCGGCTCGACGACGCGCAGGGGAAGAACCCCGAGATCCCGACGTTCACGCTCGGCGACAAGATCACGGTGGGCATCTTCGCTCCGGGCGAGCAGGTCAAGGTCACCGGGACGACGAAGGGACGCGGCTTCCAGGGCGTGGTGAAGCGCTGGGGCTTCGGCGGCGGCCCGAACACCCACGGCAACACGAAGCACCGCCGCCCGGGCTCCATCGGCCCCGGCACGGACCCGTCGCGCGTCATCAAGGGGAAGAAGATGCCGGGCCACTACGGCGCCGAGCGTCACACCCAGACGCACCTCCGGATCGAGAAGATCGACGCGGAGCGCAACCTGATCTACATCCGCGGTTCGATCGCCGGCCCGACCAACGGGATCGTCCTCGTCCGCAAGCAGGGCTGACGCCATGGCTGAGAACAGCACTCCGATGACTTTCGAGGTCGCCGCCTACACGGCCGGCGGGACGCAGCGCGACCGCGTCGCGCTCCCGGGCGATCTCTTCGACGGCACGGTCAACGTGCCGGTGATGCACCAGGCGGTGAAGGCGTTCCTCGCCAACCAGCGCCAGGGGAACGCGTCGACGAAGACGCGCGGCTACGTGACCGGCGGCAACCAGAAGCCGTGGAAGCAGAAGGGCACCGGCCGCGCCCGTCAGGGCTCGACCCGCGCCCCGCACTGGGTCGGCGGCGGTACCGTGTTCGGCCCGACGCCGCGCAGCTATGCGCAGTACGTGCCGCGCCAGGTCCGCGCGCTGGCGCGCAAGAGCGCGCTGAACGCGCGCGCCCGCGAGAACGCCGTCATCGTCATCGACCGCTTCGAGTACGACGCGCCGAAGACGAGCCGCATGCTGGCGCTCGTCAACTCCCTCGGCCTCGCCGGCCAGAAGGTGCTCGTGCTGACCGACGGCGTGAAGCCGAACGTCTTCCTGAGCGCGCGCAACCTGCCGTCCACGCACGTGATGCCGTACGCGGACGTCTCGACCTACCACATCCTCTGGTCGGATGCGGTGCTGATCGAGGCGCCGGCGATCGGGCAGGAGCTCGAGCCGATCGCGGAGACGAACCCGCAGCCGCCCGCCGCCGCCAAGAAGACGGCGGTGAAGAAGACGGCCGCGCGCGCCGAGGCGACCGACGAGCAGAAGGCGGCGAAGGCGAAGAAGACCGCCGCCAAGAAGACGGCGAAGTCGGCGGCCAAGAAGTCGACCAAGGCCGCGGCGAAGAAGAGCGCGCCGAAGGCGAAGGCCGCGCCGAAGAAGACGAAGGCCACGAGCGCGAAGAAGTCGGCCGCGAAGAAGAGCGCGCCGAAGAAGAAGGGGGGGAAGTAAGCCATGCCGACTCTACATCGCACCATCGTGCGCCCGATCGTGACCGAGAAGAGCTCGCTCGCGTACCAGGAGCGCAACGAGTACCACTTCGAGGTGCACCCGGACGCCGACAAGCCGGCGATCCGGAACGCGGTCGAGCAGCTGTTCGGGGTCAAGGTGGCGGGCGTCTGGACGTCGAACCAGCGCGGCAAGACGCGCCGGGTCGGCAAGACGTCGGGCCGCCGGGCCAACTGGAAAAAGGCGATCGTGACCCTCTCCGAGGGACGCATCGAGATCTTCGAGGGCTAAGCGCACATGGGCATTCGTCAGTTCAAGCCGGTCACCAAGAGCTCGCGCTTCCGCTCGGTCTCGGACTTCACCGAGATCACGCGCTCGACGCCCGAGAAGTCGCTGGTCGAGCCGCTCAAGAAGTCGGGCGGCCGCGACAACCACGGCCACATCTCGATGCGCCGCATCGGTGGCGGGCACAAGCGCCAGTACCGGATCATCGACTTCAAGCGCAACAAGTTCGGCGTGACGGGCACGGTCCGGCACATCGAGTACGACCCGAACCGCTCGGCGCGCATCGCGCTCGTCGAGTACGCCGACGGGGAGAAGCGCTACATCATCCATCCGAAGGGTCTGGCCGTCGGCGACACCGTCGTCTCGGGGCCGGGCTCGGACGTGCGCCTCGGGAACGCGCTGCCGCTGCGCGAGATCCCGCTCGGCACGTCGGTGCACAACGTCGAGCTGAAGCCGGGCAAGGGCGGCCAGATGGCGCGCTCCGCCGGCACCTCGCTCGAGGTCGTGGCGAAGGAAGGTGACTACGTCACCGTCCGCATGGCCTCGACCGAGATGCGCCGCATCCACGGCACCTGCCTCGGCACGATCGGCGAGGTCGGCAACGCGGAGCACGAGCTGCTGTCGCACGGCAAGGCGGGCAAGAGCCGCTGGCTGGGCAAGCGGCCGAAGGTGCGCGGTGAGGTGATGAACCCCGTGGACCACCCGCACGGCGGGCGCACGCGCGGCGGACGCAACGTCGTGGACAAGTGGGGCAACAAGGAGGGCGTGAAGACGCGCAACAAGAAGAAGGCGTCGCAGCGTCTGATCGTCCGCGGCCGGAAGCGCGGCAAGGCCACTCAGTAATCGGGGAATGGGGAATCGGGAGTGGGGACTCGCAGCCCACCGCTCCCGGCTCCCGACTCCCGATTCCCTGGTTTATCCGAGAGTCGATATCCAATGGCGAGAAGCGTAAAGAAGGGACCGTACATTCAGGAGAGCCTGCAGACCAAGGTCGCGGCCCTGAATGCGAGAAACGAGAAGCGGGTGGTGAAGACCTGGTCGCGCGCGAGCACGATCGCGCCGGACTTCGTCGGGCACACCTTCGCCGTGCACAACGGCAACAAGTTCATCCCCGTCTACGTGACCGAGAACATGGTGGGGCACAAGCTCGGCGAGTTCGCGCCGACGCGGCTCTTCCGCGGGCACACCGGGGGCAAGGTCGCCGACAAGAAGGCGGCCGGCGTGAAGCCGGGAGGCCGGTAAGATGGCGACGACGACCGAGACCAAGGCGGAGTGGCGCGCGATCCAGCGCACGACGCGCCAGTCGCCCTACAAGATGCGGCTCGTCATCGACGAGATCCGCGGCAAGAACGTGAACGAGGCGCTCGCCTACCTCAAGTTCTCGAAGAAGGACGCGGCGCGTCAGATCTCGAAGACGCTCAGCTCCGCGGTGGCCAACGCCGAGTTCCAGTCGCGTGAGAACGGCTTCGCGCTCGACGTGGACCGCCTGTACGTGAAGCACGCGATCGTCAACGAGGGGCCGAAGCTCAAGCGGTTCACGCCGGCCGCGATGGGCCGCGCGACCCCGATCCAGAAACGGACCAGCCACATCGAGATCATCGTGGCCGAGAAGGAAGGTCGATAATGGGACAGAAGACGCATCCGATCGGCTTCCGCCTCGGCATCTCGAAGACGTGGCGGTCGACGTACTACGCGAACAAGGACCTGCCGGCGCTGCTCAAGGAAGACGAGCTGCTGCGCAAGTACCTGAAGGCGCGCCTCGGCCACGCGGCCATCGCCGACATCCGCATCGAGCGGAAGCCGGGGAAGGTCGTCGTGACGATCCACACCGGCCGTCCCGGCGTCGTGATCGGGAAGAAGGGCGCCGAGGTGGACAAGCTGCGTGACGAGCTCGCGCAGCTCACCGGCAAGGAAGTCGGGATCAACGTCGAGGAGATCAAGCGTCCGGAGCTCGACGCCCAGCTCGTCGCCGACAACATCGCCAACCAGCTCGCCCAGCGCATCTCGTTCCGCCGCGCCATGAAGCGCGCGGTGCAGAGCACGATGCGGATGGGGGCGCAGGGCATCAAGATCAAGTGCGGCGGCCGTCTCGGCGGCGCCGAGATCGCGCGCGTCGAGGGGTACCACGAGGGTCGGGTGCCGCTCCACACGCTGCGCGCCGACATCGATTACGCGACGTCCACGGCGAAGACGACCTACGGCACGATTGGCGTGAAGGTCTGGATCTTCAAGGGCGAGATCGTCGAAGAGCGCCGCGGCAAGACGTACTCGACCGGCGTCTGAGCCAGGAGATCTGACCAATGCTGAGTCCGAAGCGAGTCAAGTTCCGCAAGATGTTCAAGGGGCGCACGAAGGGGCTGGCGCAGCGCGGCAACGCGGTGTCGTTCGGTCACTACGGGCTCCAGGCGCTCGAGCCCGGGTGGGTGACGAACCGCCAGATCGAAGCGGCCCGCGTGGCGCTGACGCGTCACATCAAGCGCGGCGGCAAGGTGTGGATCCGCATCTTCCCCGACAAGCCGATCACCAAGAAGCCCGCCGAGACCCGCATGGGGAAGGGCAAGGGCTCGCCCGAGGGATGGGTGGCGGTGGTCAAGCCGGGCCGTGTCATGTTCGAGCTCGAGGGCGTCACGCGCGACATCGCCGAGAAGGCGATGGGGCTGGCGTCGGCGAAGCTCGGCGTGAAGACCAAGTTCGTCGTTCGCGAGGAGGCGCACACCAATGAAGGCGAGTGACATCCGCGAGATGTCGGCTGACGACATCCGCGCCCAGATCGCCCAGCTGGAGGAGGAGCGCTTCCGGCTCAAGTTCCGCGCGGCGACCGAGACGCTCGAGAACCCGCTGCGGCTGCGCTTCATCCGCCGGGACATCGCGCGGCTGAACACGATCCTGCGCGAGCAGGCGCTCGCCGCGGGCGCGCCCCGGCGCGGCCGCAAGAACGCCGCGGCCGCGCGCCGCGAGGCCGCCGCCGCGGGCACGACGGGTACTGCTGGCACCACGACGAAGGCCGCGCGTGGCGGTTCCACCACCGGCGCCACGCCGAAGACCCGCGCGACGCGGGCTTCGGGCGCGGCGAAGCGCTAACGGCGCGCCGCGCTGCTGAGGAGATAGAGAGACAATGGCGGAGATGACGAACGACAACGGCGCGTCGAAGGGCACGCCGGCGGCCACCAGGGCGGCGGGTGCGACCCGCCACGCGCGCAAGACGCGCGTCGGCCTCGTGGTCAGCGACAAGATGCAGAAGACGGTCGTGGTCGCGATCGAGCGCCGCGTGCCGCACCCGGTCTACGGGAAGATGGTCACGCGCACCAAGCGTCTGAAGGCCCACGACGAGGAGAACTCGGCGAAGGCTGGCGACACGGTGCGCATCATGGAGACCCGCCCGCTGTCGAAGGACAAGCGGTGGCGCGTGGTCGAGATCGTCGAGCGGGCGAGGTAACGGGCGATGATCCAGCAAGAGTCCATGGTCAAGGTCGCGGACAACTCGGGCGCGAAGACCGCGCTCGTCATCCGCGTCCTCGGCGGCACGCGCCGGCGCTACGCCGGCATCGGCGACGTCGTGATCGTCGCCGTCAAGAACGCCCTGCCGAACGGCACGGTGAAGAAGTCCGACGTCGCGCGCGCGGTGGTCGTGCGCACGGCGAAGGAGACGCGGCGGAAGGACGGGAGCTACATCCGGTTCGACGAGAACGCCGTGGTGATCATCAACGACGCGGGCGAGCCGCGCGGGACGCGCATCTTCGGCCCCGTGGCGCGCGAGCTCCGCGAGAAGAAGTACACGAAGATCGTCTCGCTCGCGCCGGAGGTCCTCTAACATGCGCGTTCTGAAGTATCGCAAGACCGCCAAGAAGCGGAACACGCAGCGTCACGCGATCAACGTCGAGCGGGTGAAGACGAAGATCACCGCCGGCGACACCGTGCGCGTGATGCGGGGCGAGGACAAGGGCAAGGAGGGGAAGGTGCTGCGCGTCTTCCTCAAGAAGGGGCGCGTCACGATCGAGGGCGTGAACATCGTCAAGAAGCACCGGAAGGCGCGGAGCGCCGAGGAGCAGAGCGGCATCATCGAGATGCCGGCGCCGGTGCACCTCTCGAACGTGATGCTGATCGACCCGAAGTCGGGCGAGCCGACGCGCCTCCGCGCCCGGATCGACGACGACGGCACCAAGGAGCGGGTCAGCGCGAAGAGCGGCGACGCGATCCCGCGGAACCGCTAAGACGGCCACCGGCCACATAGAGGCATTCGGCCGCCGCCGTCGGAATGGCGGCGGCGCGCGCCGACCGAGGACATAGAACATGGCGACGAAGGAAAAGAAGGGCGGGGCCGACAAGGGCTCGCAGCAGGCGAAGGGGCAGAGCAAGGGCGGCGGAGCCGCCGCGTCCGGCGGCGGCAAGGGCGGCGCCAAGGGCGGCGAGTCCATCATCAAGCGGGGCGAGCACGCCGGCGCCAAGCTGCCGGCGCCCGCGCCGCGCCTGAAGGACTACTACCAGGCCACCGTCCGCGACCGGCTGATGAAGCAGTTCGCGCTGACGAACCCGCACGAGGTGCCGAACCTCGAGAAGGTCGTCATCAACGTCGGCGTGGGCGAGGCGATCAAGAACCCGAAGGTGCTCGACAAGGTCGTCGACGAGCTCGCGATCATCACCGGCCAGCGTCCGGTGCGGAAGAAGGCGAAGAAGTCCATCGCCAACTTCGGCCTGCGCGAGGGGCAGGAGATCGGCGCGGCGGTGACGCTGCGTGGGGCCCGGATGTGGGAGTTCGTGGACCGCTTCATCGCGGTCTCGATCCCGCGCATCCGCGACTTCCGCGGGCTGAGCACGCGCGCCTTCGACGGGCGCGGCAACTACTCGCTCGGCGTCAAGGAGCAGATGATCTTCCCCGAGATCAACTACGACATGGTCGACCAGATCCACGGCATGGACGTCACCTTCGTGACCTCCACGACGAAGGACGACCAGGCGTTCGCGCTCCTGCGCGAGCTGGGGATGCCGTTCCGCGGCGACGAGAACAAGCCGATCGTGCCGGCCCTCGCGCGTCAAGCGTAGGGATCGGTTATATTTCCGGGCTTCCCGCCCGGGCCGCTCGGACAGCGCGAGCGGACGGGCGGGAAGCGCGTGGGCCCGCGCCGCCGCGACGACGACCTGGGCGCCCGCATCCATATTTCGTGTAGAGAGAGAACGCGATGGCTCGTAAGGCCATGATCGAGAAGAGCAAGCGCAAGCCGAAGTTCCAGGTGCGCGCCCACAACCGCTGCCAGCGCTGCGGGCGGTCGCGGGCCTTCCTGCGCAAGTTCGGCCTCTGCCGCATCTGCTTCCGCGAGCTGGCGCTCAACGGGATGATCCCGGGCGTCCGCAAGGCGAGCTGGTAGCAGAGAGCCAGGGCCCAGGGCTTCGGAGCCTGGGGCCTGGACGGTTCGCTCGGGACGCCATGAGAGGCATCCCGAGGCTGGTCAGGCCCTGGGCCCGCGAGGTCCTTCGGCCCTTCTACATCCACTTCCTAAACGTCCCACGGGATACGATAGGAGAGAGAGTCACTCATGAGCATGACCGACCCGGTCGCCGATATGCTCACGCGGATCCGCAATGCCTGCGGATCGAAGCATCGTCGCGTGGACATGCCGGCCTCCAAGCTGAAGATCGAAATCGCCCGGATCCTGAAGGAGAACAACTACATTCAGGATTACCGGACCCTCGAGAGCGAGGAGGGGCGCCAGCTCCTTCGCGTGGTGCTGAAGTACGCCCAGGGTGGCCAGCCCGTGATCCGCGACCTGCGTCGCGTGTCCACGCCCGGCCTGCGCAAGTACGTCGGGGTCGCCGAGATCCCGCGCGTGCGCAACGGACTGGGGATGGCGATCCTCAGCACGTCGCAGGGGATCATGTCCGACCGCCAGGCGCGCCAGGCGCGCACCGGCGGCGAGCTGCTCGCCCTCGTCTACTAAGGAGCGAGCCGACCCATGTCGCGTATCGGTAAGAAGCCCGTCCCCGTGACCAAGGGCGTCACGGTCACGCTGGACGGCAACACGGTGAAGGTGAAGGGGCCGAAGGGCGAGCTGTCGCGCGCGCTGCCGGCCGAGATGAACGTCGCGCTCGCGAACGACGAGGTGACGGTCACGCGGCCGTCGGACGAGCCGCGCCACAAGGCGCTGCACGGGCTGACGCGCTCCCTCGTCGCCAACATGGTCGAGGGCGTCTCGAAGGGCTTCCAGAAGCAGCTCGACATCGTGGGCGTCGGCTACAAGGCCGAGACGCGCCCCTACGGGCTGCAGCTCGCGCTCGGCTTCTCGCACCCGGTCGAGTACCGGGCGCCGAAGGGGATCAAGCTGACGGCCCCGACGCCGACGTCGATCGTCGTCGACGGCGCCGACAAGGAAGTCGTTGGGCAGGTCGCCGCCGAGCTGCGCAGCCTGCGTCCGCCCGAGCCCTACAAGGGCAAGGGAATCAAGTACCAGGGCGAACAGATCCGCCGCAAGGCTGGCAAGGCCGGAGGTAAGTAATGCCGAAGATCGCCATTCCGAAGACGCGCGCCGAGAAGCGCTTCCGTCGCCACCTCCGCGTCCGCAAGAAGGTCGAGGGGACGTCGCAGCGCCCGCGCCTCGTCGTCTTCCGCTCGCTCAAGCACATCTACGCCCAGCTCGTCGACGACGCGTCGGCGCGCACGCTGCTGACCGTCTCCGACAACAAGCTCGAAGGGAAGAAGATCGAGAAGTCGGGCGAGGTCGGGAAGCTGCTCGCGGCCCGCGCCAAGGAGGCCGGGATCACGCAGGTCGTGTTCGACCGGGCGGGGTACAAGTATCACGGCCGCGTGAAGGCCGTTGCCGAGGGCGCCCGCGAGGGCGGCCTGGAGTTCTAACATGGCTGACAATCAGAATCCGAGCGGTGGCGAGAGCGGCGGCGGCGCGAGCCGTGGCCCGAGCGCCCCGCGCAGTGGGACGCAGTCGTTCGGCGGCGGCGCCTCGTTCGGCGGCGAGCGGAGCGGCGGCAGCAGCGGCGGCAGCAGCAGCGGCGGCCGCGGCCCGCAGGCCGGCGGCAGCGCGCGCAGCGGCGGCGGCGGCGGTGGCCGTGGCGGCTTCGGCGGCGGCGGTGGCCGCGGCCGTGGCGGCCCGGGCGGTGGCGGCGGCGGTGGTCGCGGCCGTGGTGGTCCGGGCGGCCCCGGTGGCCGTGGCGGTCCGGGTGGCCCGGGCGGTCAGGGCGGTCGTGGCGGCGAGGGCGGTGATCGTCGTGGCGGCGGTCGCGGCGGTGACGCGCGCGGCGGCCAGGGCGGCGACCGCGAGGGGAGCGATCTGGTCGAGAACGTGATCGCGATCAACCGCGTCGCCAAGGTCGTCAAGGGCGGCCGGCGCTTCTCCTTCAACGCGCTCGTCGCCGTCGGCAACGGCCAGGGCCAGATCGGCTTCGCGACGGGCAAGGCGAACGAGGTGTCGGAGGCCGTCCGCAAGGCGGTCGACGCCGCCCGCCGCAAGATGCTCACGATCCCCCTCACGGGCAGCACGATCCCGCACGAGGTGGTCGGCGAGCACGGCGCCGGTCGCGTCCTCATGAAGCCGGCGGCGCCCGGCGCCGGCGTGATCGCCGGTGGCGCGGTGCGCGCGATCATGGAGTGCGCCGGCATCAGCGACATTCTCACGAAGAGCCTGGGCTCGACGAACCCGCACAACATGGTGTTGGCGGCGATCGACGGCCTGAAGAACCTGACGACGGTCGAGCAGATCGCGCGCGAGCGCGGCGTCGAGCCGTCGAGCCTGGGGTACCGTTCCCGGGCGAAGTCGAAGGAGGCCGTCTAATGCCGCGGACGTTCGTGTGGCACCCCGGGCGCGGCCCGGCGACCACGCCCAAGAACGAGCTCACGACCGGGATGGTCGAGATCCGCCAGGTGCGGAGCGAGATCGGCCACGCGGCGCGCCTGCGCCGCACGCTCGAGGCGATCGGGCTGCGCCACCACCAGGACGTGGTGGTGAAGCAGGACTCGCCGTCGCTGCGCGGCCAGCTCAAGCAGGTGCGTCACCTCATCGAGGTGACGCCGGTGAAGGAGGAGAACCGTGGCAAGTAACGAGAAGCTCGGCCTGCACAACCTGGCGCCGGCGCCCGGCTCGACCAAGGAGCGCAAGCGCCTCGGCCGCGGCCCGGGCTCGGGTACCGGCAAGACGTCCGGCAAGGGTCACAAGGGCATCAAGGCGCGCGCGGGCCACCACGGCCCGGGCGGCGGCAAGCCGCAGTTCGAGGGCGGCCAGATGCCGATGACGCGCCGCATCCCGAAGCGCGGCTTCACGAACCCGTTCCGCGAGGAGAATCAGGTCGTGCGCCTCGGCGACCTGGGGCTGCTGGCGGAGGGGACCGAAGTCACCCCGATGTCGCTCCTCGAGGCAGGGCTGATCCGCGCCAACAAGGGCGTCGCGAAGCTGCTCGCCAACGGCGAGATCACGCACGCGGTCACCGTCCGGGGCATCAGAGTGAGCGCCGGCGCCCGCCAGAAGATCGAGGCGGCCGGAGGCCGCGTCGAGGAGTAAGGGAGCCCACCATGGCACAGGCCAACCCGGCGGCGGCCGTCTCCAACATCCGGAACACGCCGGAGCTCTGGGACAAGATCACCTTCACGTTCCTCTGCCTCCTCATCTACCGCGTCGGCTCGCACGTGACCGTGCCGGGCGTGGACGTGGTGGCGCTGACGGACTTCTTCGCCAACCAGGGGAAGGGGGGGCTGCTCGGCCTCTACGACCTCTTCGTCGGCGGCGGCCTGTCGAGGGCGACCGTGTTCGCCCTCGGCATCATGCCCTACATCTCGGCCTCCATCTTCATCCAGATCGCCGGCGCCGTCGTGCCGACGGTGGACAAGATGCAGAAGGACGAGGAGGGGCGGAAAAAGCTGAACCAGTGGACGCGCTACATCACCATCGCGCTCGCGGTGGTGCAGGGGTGGGGCTTCGCGCTGTTCACGTCGAGCCTCCAGAACGCGGTGCTCAACCCGGGCTTCGCGTTCAAGCTCCAGATGGTGCTGTTCCTGACCACGGGCGCGATCTTCGTCATGTGGCTCGGCGAGCAGATCACCGAGCGCGGCCTCGGCAACGGCGCGAGTCTCATCATCTTCTTCTCGATCGTCGAGCGCTTCTGGCCGGGGATCGTGGACACGTTCCGCTTCGTCAGCACCGGCGCGATCGGGCCGCTGACGCTGCTCGTGCTCGCCGTGATGATGGTCGCGGTGGTCGCCGGCGTGGTCGCGATCACGATGGCCGCGCGCCGCGTCATGATCCAGATCCCGCAGCGCACGATGGCGCGGGGGCGGATGCGCGAGGCGGCGAAGAACTTCATCCCGCTGCGCATCAACGCGGCCGGCGTCATGCCGATCATCTTCGCGCAGTCGGTGATCGTCGTGCCGGGCGCGATCGCGCAGTTCTCCGGCAACGAGCGGCTGCGCGAGTTCGCGGACTACTTCTCGCCGGGGCGCGGCTGGTACTACGTCCTGTCGGGGCTCCTGATCGTCTTCTTCACGTACTTCTACACGTCGATCATCTTCAATCCGATCGATCTGGCGGAGAACCTGAAGAAGCAGGGCGGCTTCATCCCGGGCATCAAGCCGGGCGCGAAGACGGCCGAGTACATCGACCAGGTGGTCTCGCGCATCACGCTGCCGGGCGCGTTCTTCCTGACGTTCATCGCCCTGCTGCCGGTCTTCATCGCCGACCGGTTCAACGTTCCGTTCCGCTTCGGCGGCACGTCGCTGCTCATCGTCGTCGGCGTCGCGCTCGACACGATGGCGCAGATGCAGCAGCACCTGCTGCTCCGCAAGTACGACGGCTTCATGAAGAAGGGGCGTGTGCGGTTCCGCGGGCGCCAGACGACGGGCGGGTACTGAACGAAAGGGACGGGGGACGGGGGACATGGGAGGCCGTGAGCGTCGACTCGCGACCCCGTCCCCCGTCCCACGTCCCTCTTCACTATCTCTATGATCATCGTTCTCTTCGGAAAGCCTGGTGGGGGGAAGGGAACGCAGGCGCCGCTGCTCGCAGCGGCGCTTGACGTTCCGACGCTGGCCACCGGCGACGAGCTGCGCGCGGCGGTCCGCGATCGCACGCCGATGGGCCTCGCCGCGAAGGCGGCGATGGAGCGCGGCGAGCTGGTGCCGGACGCCGTCATCCTCGGCATCCTCAAGGACGCGCTCTCGGGTCCGCGCTTCGCCAAGGGCGCGGTGCTCGACGGCGTCGTCCGGACCGTGCCGCAGGCGGAGGGGCTGAACCGCATGCTGGGCGAGCTCGGGCGGAAGCTCGACGCGGTGCTCTACTTCGACATCGCCGACGACGTCCTCGTCCAGCGGCTCAGCGGACGCACCGTCTGCGAGAAGTGCCAGACGCCCTACCAGGGGCGCGAGCCCGGCACGGCGTGCGACAGGAACGACGGCGGCAAGCTGGTGCGCCGCAAGGACGACGAGCCGGAGGCCGTGCGCAACCGGCTCCAGGTGTACGAGCGCGACACCGCGCCCGTGCTCGCGTGGTACCGCGGCAACGGCGTGCCGGTGAAGACGGTGGACGCGGTCGGCTCGGTGGCCGACGTCACGCGCCGGGCGCTCCAGGCGGTCGGCCTCTAGAGCGGGGCGGGGAGGAAGGGAGCGGTGATCCAGATCAAGTCGGCGCGCGAGATCGACATCATGGCGCAGGGCGGGCGCATCCTCGGCCGGACGCTCGAGCTGCTGCGTCGTGAGGTGCGCCCGGGGATCTCCACCGGTGAGCTCGACATGGCCGCCGAGGAGTTCGTCCGCTCGCACCCCGGCGCGACGGCGGCGTTCAAGGGGCTCTACGGCTTTCCGGGGAGCGTCTGCATCTCGGTGAACAACGAGATCGTCCACGGCATCCCGTCGCGGAAGCGCGTGCTCGCCGAGGGGGACATCGTCTCGCTCGACTTCGGCGTCAAGTTCGAGGGGATGTACACGGACGCCGCGATCACGGTCGGCGTCGGCGAGATCCCGGAGCAGAGCCGGAAGCTGCTCGAGGTGACGGAGCGCGCGCTCGAGGCGGGGATCGCCGCGGCGACGGTCGAGAACCACATCGGCGACATCGGCGCGGCGGTGCAGGGCGTGGTCGAGGCGTCGGGGTTCAGCGTCGTGCGCGAGCTCGTCGGCCACGGCGTCGGCTTCGAGCCGCACGAGGACCTGCAGGTGCCGAACTACGGCAAGCCGAAGCGCGGCAAGCGTCTCGTCGCCGGCCTCACGCTCGCGATCGAGCCGATGGTGAACATCGGCTCGCCGGCGACGCGCACGATGCCCGACCGCTGGACGGTCGTGACCGTGGACGGCTCGCGCTCGGCGCACTTCGAGCACACGGTGGCGGTGATGGAGAGCGGGCCGAGGGTGTTGACGAGAGCCGAGTAGCGGGTAGGGGGTGGCGGGTGGCAAAGTCCTCGGGCCGGCATTCTCACAGAGAAGCCGGCCCGAGGACTTTCCCACCCGCCACCCCCCACCCGCTACCCGATCGCCCTCTCCACCGCCTCCGTCGCCTCCGCCGCGTGCTTCGACGTGATCGCGACGAGACCGAGCGCTTCCTCGACGTAGGCGGCGCCGGCGTTGCGGTCGGCGAGCGCGGCGACGTTGATGCGCACGTTGTAGGCGGCGCCGCGACAGGCGGCCTCCGCGAGCAGCGCGGCGACGCCGGCGTCGGAGACGGCGTTCGCGTTCCCCTTCGTCGCGACCGACGCCGCCAGCTCGGCGACGCGGGCGCAGGCGCGCGCGGTGAACAGCGGCACCTCGGCGGCGCCGAGGAGCGCGGCGTCGATCGCCGCCTGACGGGCGGCGGCCGCGTCCTCCGGCACCTTCGGCATGCGGTACGCCTCGGCCACCTTCTCGTACGCCGCCGCGTCGCGCGCGGCGAGCGACGTCAGCTCCGTGACCAGCGACGACGCGACGAGCCCCGCTTCGCGCATCTCGGCGTCCACGGCGGCGTACTTCTTCTTTCCCGTCGTCAGGCCGGCGACCATCTGCGCGAGGGCGCCGGCGAGCGCGCCGGCGTGCGCGGCGACGGTGCCGCCGCCCGGCGTCGGCGCCGGCGAGGCGACGGAGGCGACGAAGCCGCTCAGGCTCTGCCCGCCGGC
>DATMHT010000446.1:0-3075 GCA_035554795.1 Gemmatimonadaceae bacterium
CACGTAGCCGCGCTGGCGCTCCTCGTCGTCGAGGTAGCGGCAGCCCGTCGGCCCGCGCACGGCGAGACGGCCGACCTCGCCGACCGGCACGTCGTCGCCGTTCGCGTCCACGACCTTCGCCTCGTAGCCGGGCACGACGCGTCCCGTGCTGCCGGGGCGGATGTCGTCGCCGGCGGCGCTGATGAAGATGTGCAGCATCTCCGTGGCGCCGATGCCGTCGATGATCGAGACGCCCGTCGCCCGGCGCCACGCCTCGAACGTCGCCGCCGGCAGCGTCTCGCCCGCCGAGACGCACTTGGCGAGCGTCGGCACGGCGCCGCCCGGCTCGGCGATGAGCGGGAGCATCGCGCGGTAGGCGGTGGGCGCGGTGAAGCAGACGGTCGCGCCGAAGTCGCGGATCCCCTTCAGCAGCTGCGGCGGCGACGCCTGCTCGAGCAAGAGCGACGACGCGGCGAACCGCATCGGGAAGAGCACGATGCCGCCGAGCCCGAAGGTGAACGCGAACGGCGGCGAGCCGCAGAAGACGTCGTGGGCCGACGGGCGCAGCACGTGGCGCGGCCAGCAGTCGGTGATCGCCATGACGTCGCGGTGGAAGTGCATCGTGCCCTTGCCCTGGCCGGTGGTGCCCGACGTGAAGGCGATGAGCGCGACGTCGTCGACGGCGGTGTCCACGTCGGCGAACGTCGCCGGCTTGTCGGCCATGCGCGCCTCGAGCGACCCGGGCTCGTCCACCGGCCCGCCGAAGCAGACGACGCGCGCATCGCGACGGCCGCGCATTCCCTCCATGCACTCGGCGACGAGGCGCGCGTCGGTGAGGGCGACGTCCACGCGCGCCCGCTCCGCCTGGTAGGCGATCTCGCGCGCGCGGAGCAGCGGCATCGTGCAGACGACGATGCCGCCCGCCTTGAGCACGGCGAACCAGCACGCCGCCATCATCGGGTTGTTCGGGCCGCGCAGCAGCACGCGCGCGCCGGGCACGACGCCGAGGTCGTCCACGAGCACGTGCGCGATGCGGTTCGCCGTCTCGAGCAGCTCGCGGTAGCTCCACCGTCCGCCCGGAAAGTGGAAGACCGTCCGCTCTCCGTGCCCCGCCTCGACCGTGCGGTCGAGCAGCTCCGTGGCGCAGTTGAGGCGCGGCGGATACGCGGCGAGCTCGGGCAGCGTGTCGTAGCGCATCTCCGGCCAGAGCGCGCGCGGCGGGAGGTGGTCGCGGGCGAAGGTGTCGAGGTGGGCGGTGTGGTCCATGAGATCGGAATCGTGTTGGCGAAGCGGGTGGCGGGTGGGGGGGGAGGGTGGGAAGTGCCGCTCGGGACGTCCCGAGGCTCTTGCCACCCGCCACCCCCCACCCGCTCACCCGTCCTGTAGCAACTGCCCGGCGATCACCAGCTTCTGTATCTCGCTCGTCCCCTCGTAGATCCGCAGCGAGCGGACCTCGCGGTAGAGGCGCTCGACGGTCTCGCCGACGGCGACGCCGCGGCCGCCGAAGAGCTGGACGGCGTCGTCCACGACGCGCTGCGCGGCCTCGGTGGCGAACAGCTTCGCCATCGCCGCTTCGCGCGTCACACGCTCGGCGCCATGGTCGCGCGTCCAGGCGGCGCGGTAGACGAGCAGCGCGCTCGCGTCCACCGCCGTCGCCATCTCGGCGAGCCGTCCCTGCGTGAGCTGGAACGCGGCGAGGGGCTGGCCGAAGGCGTGGCGCGTCTTCACGTGCGCCAGCGCCTCGTCGAGCGCGCGGCGGGCGAAGCCGAGCGCGGCGGCGGCGACGGTCGAGCGGAAGACGTCGAGCGTGCCTAACGCGACGCGGAGCCCCTTGCCCGGCGCGCCGACGACCGCGTCGCCGGCGACGCGGCAGCCGTCGAGCGTCACCGTGCCGAGCGGATGCGGCGCGATCACGTCGATCCGGCGCGAGACGCGGAGGCCCGGCGCGTCGGCGCCGACGACGAACGCGCCGAACGCCTTCTCCCCCAGCTCCGGCGTGCGCGCGAAGACGACGTAGACGTCGGCGATGCCGGCGTTCGAGATCCACGTCTTCTCGCCGTCGAGCACCCAGGCATCACCGTCGCGTCGTGCCGTCGTGCGCATCGCGGTGACGTCGGAGCCGGCGTCGGCCTCGGAGAGCGCGAAGGCGGCGATCGCCTCGCCGCTCCTCACGCGCGGCAGCCAGCGCGCGCGCAGCGTCTCCGACCCGAAGATCGAGATCGGGCCGGCGCCGAGTCCCTGCATGGCGAAGGCGAAGTCGGCGAGTCCGTCGTGGCGGGCGAGGGTCTCGCGGGCGAGGCAGAGGGTACGGACGTCGAGCGTCGTGCCCCCGTCGCGCGGCACCGCGTGCGCGAGCCACCCGTCGTCGCCGAGCAAGCGCACGAGGGCCCGGCAGCGCGCGTCCACGGCGTCGCGGCCGTCGTCGTCGTGCGACGCGCCGCCGAGCACACGCGCCGCCCACGCGTCGAGGTCGCGGGCGAAGGAGCGATGGCGGTCCTCGAAGAACGGCCAGAAGAGAAAGGATTGGTCAGGCATGAGGGGATTGGGTCCCTCATTCCTCATTCCTCGTTCCTGCACGCCAGCCCGTCCGAGGGGCCGACTCTGTCAGGAATGAGGAATGAGGAATGAGGGGTGGCCGTCTAGGTCCCTTCGAAGGTCGGAGCTCTCTTCTCGGCGAACGCCCGGTAGGCCCTCGCGAAATCCTCCGTCATCATGCACTCCGCCTGTGCCCTCGCCTCCGCCTCGATCGCGTCGTCCACGGCCATGTTCCACTCCTCGTGCAACATGCGCTTGGTCATCGCGTGGGCGAGCGAGGGGCCGCGCGCGAGCTCGGCGGCGAGAGCGTGGGCATCGGCGAGGACGTGCTCGGGCGTGGCGAGGTGGTTGTAGAAGCCCCAGCGCTCGGCCTCCTCGCCGCCCATGAAGCGGCCGGTGAACAGCAGCTCGCTCGCGCGTCCCTGGCCGACGATGCGCGGGAGCAGCGCGCAGGCGCCCATGTCGGCGCCCGAGAGCCCGACGCGCACGAACAGGAAGGCGACGCGGCTTCGCACCGTGCCGATGCGGACGTCGCTCGCCGTCGCGATCATCGCCCCCGCG
>DATMHT010000447.1:0-1565 GCA_035554795.1 Gemmatimonadaceae bacterium
CCTCCAGCGCGCGTACGACAACATCATCCACGATTGCGCCATCCAGCACCTGCCGGTCGTCTTCGCGATGGACCGCGCCGGTCTGGTGGGCGAGGACGGCGAGACGCACGCGGGCCTGTACGACATCGCCTACATGCTCGCCGTGCCCGGCGTGACGGTCACCGCGCCGAAGGACGGCCGTGAGATGCTGGCCCTCCTGCGGGCTGGCGTCGAACAGAATTTCGGCCCGTTCGCACTGCGCTATCCGCGCGACGTCGCGCCCGACGTCGTGCCCTCCATCTCGGAGATACCGGCCGCGCCCCGCGGGACGTGGGAGGTGCTGCGCAAGGGGCAGGACGTCGCCGTGCTCGCCGTCGGCACGATGGTCGGCCAGTCGCTCGCCGCGGCCGAGTCGCTCGCCGCGGAAGGATTGAACGTGACCGTCGTGAACTGCCGCTACCTCAAGCCGTACGACGAGCTCACCCTCGCGGCGATCGTGTCGGACCACCGCAGCGTGCTGGTCGTCGAGGAAGGCACGGTCGTCAACGGCTTCGGGGCGTTCATGAGCACCGTCATCGGCGCGATGGATCCGGGCGTCCGCGTCGCCGTGCACGGCGTGCCCGATCGCTTCATCTATCAGGCGTCCCGCGCTCGTCAGCTCGCCATCACGGGGCTCGACGCGGCCGGCATCGCGCAGCGCGTGCGGGCGCTGCACGAGAGCGAGGCGATCGCGGGATGAGGCGCGCGCCCGCGCGGCCCGGCATTCCGAGCGTCGTCGCCATCGCCTCGCCCACGCGCGAGGCCATCGCGTGACGCGACTCGGCGTCGTCGGCCATCGCGGCTACGCGGGCCTCGAGGAGGTGATCGCGACGCTCGAGGCGGTCGCGCCGGAGCTCGGCTTCCATCTCGTCTACGAGAGCGACCTGCTCGACGCCGGCGCCAACGGCCGCGAGCTCGGCGCGCCGGACGAGGTGGACGCGCTGCTGACGCTCGGTGGCGACGGCACGCTCCTGCGGGGCGCGCGCTTCCTCGAGGGCCGGCCGGCGCCGATCCTCGGCGTGAACCTAGGGAAGCTGGGCTTCCTCACGAGCTGCAGCGCCACGGAGACCGAGCCGGCGCTGCGCGCCTTCGCCGCCGGCCGCTACGAGGCGGAGGCGCGGATGGCGCTCGTCGCGTGGGCGTCCGACGCCGAGGGCAACGAGCGCCGGCGCTGGTTCGCCCTGAACGACGTCGTGCTCCACAAGGGTGGCTTCGCCCGCGTGCTCCGTCTCAGGGTTTCGGCCGACGGCGACACGATCGCGTCGTACGCGGCCGACGGTGTCGTCATCGCCACGCCGACCGGCTCGACCGCCTACAGCCTCTCGGCGGGCGGACCGGTCGTCGCGCCGACCGTCGAGTCCATCGTCCTCACCCCCGTCTCGCCGCACACGCTGGCCATCCGGCCACTCGTGCTGCCGCCGAGCGCCGTGATCGAGGTGGAAGCGATCGATGGCCCGGAGGAGCTTCTGGTGACGGTGGACGGCCAGGTCGGCACGACCTTCGCCAGTGGCGAGGCGCTCACCGTCCGGCGGTCGCCGCACGCGGTG
>DATMHT010000448.1:0-7032 GCA_035554795.1 Gemmatimonadaceae bacterium
GTGCGCTCGAAGCGGGCGGCGATGCGGGAGCGCTCGGCGGCGGTGCTGGGAACGACGGTCATCAACGGTGCGGCTTGGGGCGATCGGATGGACGCATGGGACGAGCATGGAAGCGCGGCGTGTCCCCGGACGATCGAGGAGGCGCCGCGGTACACGAGCGGCCAAATCTAGCGACGGCTGGTTTCCCTCGTACCCCGCCGCGCGTCGCTGGAGCCGTCGGCCGCGCTCGCTGCTGGTCGCTCCCTTGCACCTTTCCCCGACCATGACCCAGCCTCTGCCCCCCGCCGCTCCCCCGCCGCCGCCGGCGCCCGGCGCCGTGTCCGGCCGCGGACGTCACCTGCTCCCGATCGGGGCGGCGGCGCTGCTGCTCTTCTTCGCGCTCACCCTGCTCGGCTTCTGCCGCCCGTCGCTGCTCGGCGTGCCGACGCTGGCCGACCGCGCCGGCAAGACGACGGTGACGCACGACCTCGTCGTCGAGCGCGTGCGGTCGGTGGCGAAGCTGCTGACGAGCGAGACCACGGTGCGCGACGTCGTCGTCTACGAGAATACCTGGATGAACTCCACCAAGCGCTCGCTCGTCGTCGTCACCGGACGCGTCCTCGCTGGCGTGGATCTCGACAAGGGCGCCGACGTGACGATCGACGACCGCGCGAAGAAGATCTCGGTCGTCCTCCCGCCGGCCGAGGTGATGGCCGTCGAGGTCACGAACCTCAAGACGTACGACGAGCGCGCCGGCCTCTGGAACCCGTTCCGCCCCGAGGATCGCGACGCGATCCAGCGCCAGGTGCGCGCCCAGCTCCAGCGCGCCGGCACCGAGCTCGGCGTCGTCGAGCACGCGAACCGGAGCGCGAAGACGCTCCTCGAGACGCTGCTCGCCACCGACGGCTACACCGTGGACGTCCAGACCCGCGGCGTCGTCGTGCCGGCGCCGGCGAGGGAGTGAAAGCGACTCTCGGCTCTCGGCCTTCTTTGGACAGGATGAACAGGATGAACAGGATGTGGGGGTGTTCTTAATCCCGTCCATCCTGTTCATCCTGTCGAAAAGCCGAGAGCCGAGAGCCGCCTTCTTGGGACAGCTCTCGTCCCGGGCGGTGGACAGTCGGCGCCAAGCCGCGGCGGTTCTCGTTAGGCGACTGGCGCCGCAAGTCGCTCGGCGCGTGGGCGTTGCGAGAGTGGTGAGCGCGAGCGCGCGGCGCGGCGTGGATGGCACCAGCCCTGCCTTTCCGGGGCGCGTCAACATCGCGACCACTCCGGAGGAACCCATGCCCGCACGCCTCGTTCGCCTCACCGTCGCCGCCGCGGCCACCGCGCTCGGCGCCGCCGCGCTCCTCGCGCCCGCGCGCGCCCTCGAGGCGCAGGGCGTCACGCCGCGCGCCCCGATCTTCGAGCTGACGCCCTACGCTGGCTACATGAAGTTCGGCAACCTCGTGGACGGGCCGCTCGGCACCAGCATCACGAGCGCGGGCGGGCCGATGTACGGCGCGCAGCTCGGCATCAACCTGACGAAGAACGTCGCCGTCATCGGCAACGTCGCCCGCGCGAGCGGCGACCTCCAGGTCGGCCTGCCCTTCCTCGGCGGCGTCTCGATCGGCCACAACGCCGCGTGGCTCTACGACGGCGGCCTCCAGCTCAGCGCGCCGCTCGGCGCCGCGACCGCGCTTCCGATTACGCCCTTCGTGCAGGTCGGCGCGGGCGCCATGCGCTACGACGTCGGCGCGACGCTCGTGAACACGACGGCGACGAACTTCGCCTGGAACGCCGGCGTCGGCGCCGACGTGGCGCTCGGCAAGGTCGTCTCCGTGCGCCTGATGGCCAAGGACTACATCGGCAAGTTCGACACGCAGCAGGCGACCGGCTTCGGCGTCAACGGCACGACGTCGAACAACATCGCGCTGAGCGCGGGGCTGAAGCTGAACTTCTAGGGACGGGGGACGGGGGACGGGGGACGCGGGAACGTTCTAGGGGCCGGCTTCGGTAATGCGAAGCCGGCCCCTCGTACTCGCGCCTATCACGTCCCGTGTCCCGTGTCCCGTGTCCCGTGTCCCCTGTCCCCTGTCCCGCTTCCCGTGTCTCCCGTCCCTTACCGTCTGACCCCCACCGTCACCGTCACCGCTCGCGGATACCCCGGGCTCAGGAACCGCTCGACGGATGCACCGCCGCCGGGTGAGTACTGGCCGGGATAGGCGCCGAGCGGGTTGGCGCCGTAGACGCCAAAGGTCGCGTAGCGGCGGTCGAAGAGGTTCGTGACGTCGGCGGCGATCGTCCAGCGCGGGCGCTCGACGGCGAGACGCAGCGCGGCGACCGCGTAGCCGGCGAGCGGCGCGCGGTCGTTGGCCTCGTCGCCGCGCAGGAACTGGCTCGACACGGCGCGGAGCGAGAGCTCGCCGTCGAGCAGGGTCGAGCGCACGGCCCGCGTGAGTCCCGCCGACAGCGTCGCGCGGTGCGCGGGCGCGAGGGGGAAGCGGTCGCCGACGCGCGCCGAGTCGGCGTTCTCGATCGCGCTGGCGAGGAGCACGGTGCCGCGGTAGGTGGCGTCGGTGTAGGTGTACGACGCCGCGACGCGCGCGCCGCCGCCGAGCGCCGCCGTCGCCGAGAGCTCGACGCCCTGCCGCCGCGTGCGGTCCACGTTCTGGAAGAAGCCGGCGGCGTTGCGCGCGGCGGCGAAGACGATCTCGTGTCTCACGTCGGCGCGGTAGACGGTGGCCTCGACGGCGATGCCGTGCCGCGGCTCCCAATCGAAGCCGGCCTCGGCGTCGAGCAGCGACACGGGCGCGAGCGGCGGATCGTCGCCGAGCGAGAACGGCAGCGGGCACGGCGCGCTCTCCCGCGCGCACGCGAGCTCGAGCGCCGCCGGGGCGCGGAAGCCGCTGCCCAGCGCCGCGAAGCCGCGCAGGTCGCCCGGCAGCGCGAGGTTCAGGCCGACGCGTGGCGACACGCGACTGAACGTGCTCGTGCCGCCGTTCGCCGGCGTCGAGAGATCGCGGAAGGGGACGCGCACGTAGTCGTAGCGCGCCGCCGCGGTGACCGACAGCGGCGCGAAGAGCGTCAGCGTGCCCTGCGCATAGAGCGCGGCATCGGTCTGGTTCACGCGCGCGTTCTCGCACAGGCCGCGGGCGTCGCAGTCGGCGGGGAGCGTGTCGGCGTAGAGCGAGCGCTCGTCGAAGACGCGATAGGCGACGTCGCTCCGCGCGAGCTCGCCGCCGACGGTGAGGCCGAGCGGGAGCGCGCCGATCCACGTCGGGAGCGAGAGCTCGGCGGTGCCGCCACGCGACGTGCTGGTGACGAAGGCGCGCGTGCTCGGCGCGCCGACGTTGACGTTGAACTGCTCGGTCGCGTTCCGCCGCGCGAAGACGTTGCCGCGCAGCCGCGCGCCGCCGCCGCCGAGCGCATGCTCGCCGCGCAGCGCGACGTGCGTGAGGTCGGGCGCGAAGAAGTCGCCGAGCGTGTAGTTGGCGCGCGGATTCGCCGCCATCCAGCTCTCGGGAAGCGAGCCCGCCTGGCCGATTCGGTCGCGCGCCGCGAGCAGCGACAGCGCGACGTCGCCCGAATCGCCGCGCCGGCCGATGGTGGCGAAGGCGCTCGCCGTGCGCGCCGGAGTGTCCACGCGGTAGCCGTCCTCGCTCGAGCCGCGCACGAGCAGGAACTCGTCGAAGCCGCCACGCACGCCCGACGCGATGAAGTGGCCGCCGCGGTAGGCGTACGGTCCGACCTCGGCGCGCGCGTCGAGCACCGGCGTTGCCTCGCCGCGCTTCGTCGTCAGCGAGAGCGCGCCGGCGAGCGTGTTCTTGCCGAACAGCGCGGCCGGTCCGCGCACGAGCTCGGCGCGCTCGACCGCCTCCATCGGCAGCAGGTCGAAGTGCACCTGCTGCGCGTCGGGCTCGTTGACGCGCACGCCGTCGAGAAACACGCTCACGCCCTGCGGCACGCCGACGACCGGCGACAGCGTGAAGCCGCGCAGGTCGAGCGACGGCTGCGCGCGGCTCCCCTGATCGTCGAACAGGCTGACGCCCGGGAGCCGTCCGAGCGCGTCGGCCGCCGCCGCCGGCCCGGGCGCGACGCCGCGGAGCTGGACGACGTCCACCTGCGCCGGTGTCTTCTCGTCGGCGGCGGCGGTGAGGCGGGTGCCGGTGACGACCTGGGGCGGGAGCCGGTGTGGAGCGGGTCGGGGGCTGGGGGTCGGGGGTCGGCGCTGCGCCGTCGAGTCGGGAACGGCGCGCGTCGTGTCACGCTGCTGCGCCGACGCCGCGCTGCTTGCGATGAGGAGCAGGACGAAGGCGAAGCCGAGAGCGCCCCCGACCCCCGACCCTCGACCCCCGACCCGGATCATCGCGCCAGGGACGCCACCCCTTCGATCACCCGCTCCACCTCCTCCTCGCTCGTGTACACCGCGCAGCCGAGGCGCACGAGGCCCTCGCGCTCGAGGCCGAGGCGCTCGACGACGGTGGCGGCGTAGAAGTCGCCGCTCGAGACGAACAGCGCGCGCTCGGCGAGCGCGCGGGCGACGGAGTCGGCGTCGTGGCCGCGCACCGTGAAGGCGGCGGTCGGCGTGCGGCGGTCGGCGGCGGGCGGACCGTAGCGCGTGACGTCGGGGATCGCGCCGAGCCCGTCCCACAGCCGCGCGAAGAGCGCCTTCTTGCGCGCGGCGATCGCGGCGAAGGCGCGCTCGAGGCGGACGCGGCGTGAGTCGCCGTGGACGCTCTCGTCCGCGCCGGCGAGCGAGGCGAGGAAGTCCACCGCCGCCGCGGCGCCGACGATCCCTTCGTGGTTCTGCGTCCCCGTCTCGAGCCGCTCGGCCGTCTCGTTCGGCGCCGGGATCAGCTTCGGCGCGTCGAGCTGCTCGACGTAGTCGCGGCGGCCGTAGAGCACGCCGACATGCGGGCCGTAGAACTTGTACGCCGAGCAGGCGAGGAAGTCGCAGCCCATCGCCCGCACGTCCACCAGCTCGTGCGGCGCGTAGTGCACGGCGTCCACGAAGACGAGCGCGCCGACGTCGTGAGCGAGCCGCGCCGCGGGAGCGACGTCGGTGATCGTGCCGAGCGCGTTCGACGCCGCGCCGATGGCGAGCAACCGCGTGCGCGGCCCGATGCAGCGCGCGAGGTCCTCCCAGTCGGTGCGCCCGGTGGCGGTGTCGAGCCGCGCCGCGCGGACGACGACACCGCGCTCCCGCTCGAGGGCGCGCCACGGGGCGACGTTGGCGTGGTGATCGAGCTCCGTGACGACGATCTCGTCGCCCGCGCCGAGCGGCCGGCCACGGCCGTCGGGCCCGGGCATCCCGCGGCCGAGCGCGCGCGCGAGGTGGAAGGTAAGCGTCGTCATGTTCGCGCCGAACGCGATCTCGTCGGGGCGCGCGTTCACGAAGTCGGCGAGCGTCACGCGCGCCGCGGCGAGCGCCTCGTCGGTCTCGGCGCTCGACGGGTACTGCCAGTGCGTGTTGGCGTTGTGGTAGTACAGGTAGTCGAGCATCGCCTCGCCGACCGAGCGCGGCACCTGCGTCCCGCCCGGCCCGTCGAAGTAGGCGACGGGCAGGCCGGCATGATGGCGCCGCAGCGCGGGGAACTGCTCGCGGATCGGCTCGAGCGTCGCGCGGCGGGTGTCGCGCGGGGCGGTGGACGCGGACATCGGCTCGGTCGTCATCGCGGCTCGCCGCTGCCGCCGATCTCGACGCCGGCCCACTGCTCGATCAGCTTCACTGCCTCGACGTGGTCCGCCTCCTCGCCGAGCGCGTGGCGCGCCAGCCGGAACAGCTCGGACGTCAGCTGGAGGATCGGCGACGCCACGCCCTCGCCGCGGGCGACGTCGGCGGCGATGCGGAGATCCTTGTCGAGCAGCGCGAGCCGGAAGGTGCGCGGGAACGCGCGCGTCAGGACGCGCTCCGGGAAGAGGTTCATCGAGGTGTTCGACCGCCCGCTCGACGCGTTGATGACGTCGAGCGCGACGTCGGCGCGGACGCCGAGCCGCTCGAGGATCGCCAGCCCCTCGCCCGTGGACCAGACATGGATCGCGAGCAGCGCGTTGTTCACCGCCTTGAGCGCGTGCCCCGCGCCGACCGGCCCGCAGTGCACGATCTTCGACCCGAACGCCGACAGCGCCGCGCGCGCCCGCTGGACCGTCGCCGCGTCGCCGCCGCACATGACCGTCAGCTTCGCGTGCTCGGCGCCGATCACGCCGCCGCTCACCGGCGCGTCCACGAATCCGATGCCGCGCTCGGCGAGCCGCGCCGCGATCCGCCGCGACGTCGTCGGGTCGCCCGAGGTGCAATCCACGAGCACGGAGCCGCTGGCCATTCCGGCGAGCAGCCCGTCGTCACCGTCGAGCAGCGCCTCGACCTCGCGCGACGTCGGGAGGCAGGTGAGCACCAGCTCCGCGCCGCGAGCGGCATCGGCCGGCGTCGCGGCGATGCGCACCCGCCCGTCGGCGTCGGGCACGTGGGCGGCCACGGCGCGCGCCTTGGCCGCGGTGCGATTCCAGAGCGCGGTCGCGACGTCGGGGCGCGCGGCAAGATTGCGGGCCATCGGCGCACCGATGGCGCCGAGGCCGAGGAAGGCGGTCTGCAGCATGCGGGCTCGGAGAGCGGGTGAGCGAGCAAGTTCACCGACGCGCACGCGGGCGTCAACGGAATGCGGCTCTCGCTCTCGGCTCTCGGCCATGGGCGCTAGGCGGTCGGACAGGATGAACAGGATGAACGGGATGAAGAGCACGCCCACATCCGGTTCATCCTGTTCATCCTGTCGAAGAACGACAGCCGAGAGCCGCCGTGTTGACATCTCCCCCGTGCCGGCGGCTTCTTGTGCGGCAGCGAAGCGGACTGAACCCACCGATGGAGGAGGAGCCCGATGGCGGTATGCAGATGGAGAGCGCTGGCGCGTGGTCGAACGGTCCGCCTCGCGGCCACGGTGCCGCTGCTCTGGGCCGGCACGGCGGCGTGCGGCGACTCGGCGTCTGGTCCCGCGGGCTCCGGCCCCGTCACGTACGACCTGCTCTACGTGGACGACGCAGCGCTGCCGGCGACCATCGCCAGCGGCATGGGCTTCG
>DATMHT010000449.1:0-2171 GCA_035554795.1 Gemmatimonadaceae bacterium
GGAGGAGGCTGAGGCGGGCCGGCCCCGCCAATCGGGGCACGGTGGAGCGTGCCCGCGAAGTTAGCGACTCCCCGTCCGGCAGCATAGCCAGCGCCCTCCGGCCTCGATCACCGTCACCCGATCGTTACCGCGCCTGCGGGCGACGAGGCGTCCCTGATGCCAGGTTCCTGCTCCCTCTCGGCGGTAGAGGGGCGGGCCGCATACCTGATTTCTGCTCCCTCTGGAGGTAGAGGGGCGGGCATCGTCCCTGATTCCTGGTTCCCGTCCCTTCAAGCCAGCTCCCTCAGAGGGGCCGGCATGAGCACGCAGGAACCAGGAATCAGGTATTCACCGTAGATACTTCTTCACGAACTCCTCCATCCGCCCCAGATCCAGCGAGGCGTCCTTGCACGGCCCGTTGGGGAGCTGCATGGTGAGGCCGAGCACCGGCAGACGGCCGGCGACGTCGTGGAGGCCGCTGACCATGTCGCGCTCGCAGGCGACGGCGACGACCGCCTTCGGGCGGCGCTCGCGGATGACGCGGCGGGCGAGCTGGCCGCGCGTCGCGACGAACGCGGCGACGTTGTGCCGGCGCGCGATGTCCATGACGCCATCGAGCGCGGCGCGCGAGAGACAGCGCGGGATCAGGATCAGCAGCTCGTTCGCGCGCACGCGCCAGTCACGCGCCCAGGCGAGACGGTTGTACACGGAGACCGCGGCGTTGTCCGTCCAGTCGCGCTTGACGCCGAACAGCTGGCCGACGCGCGACGCGAGACGCAGCGTCTTCAGCAGCAGCCCCTGCTCGGCGAGCTTGCCCGGCAGCAGCGGGCGGTGCGTCGCGTACGAGACGGCGACGAGCGCGAGCCAGAGCATGCTGAGCGCGCCGAAGGCCGCGTCGGCGGCGTAGCACAGCGCCGGCAGCCGCGGGTGGAGCAGCGCGAGGCGCGGCGCGAGCAGGTAGATCGCGCCGAGCCCGACGAGCGCGACGCTGGCGAGCCCGATCGCCGTGAAGAGCCAGTACTTCCCGGTCGAGACGCCGCGGAAGTCGCCGCCGTTGTCGAGCGGCCGCCCGTCCCACTCGTCCCACTCGTGTCCGAGCCGGCGGTCCGTCTCGATCTTGATCAGCAGCCCCGACTGCCGCGGCGACTCGGCGGCAGCAGCGGCGGCACGGGGAGACGGCGACGTTCGGGGCTCGGCGTCGGGAAGCTCGAGCTGCGGCAGCGGCGGGCGCGACATAGAAGCGGATGATGACGGAAGCGGACGGTCGTGTCAACGACACCGAGGGGGCGACCCACTCTAGTGGGAGGCGAGAGCAGGCAGGAATCCGGAATCAGGTATGGGTGGCCGGCATCGAACCTGATTCCTGGTTCCTGCCTGCTCTCACATCTCCCGATAGAGGGACCAGCTTCTCATGTCCCGGGAGAGTGACGAGTCGCTTATCCTTCCGTCATGCAGCCTCCCGCCGATTTTCGTGGCCTCTTCCGCGACGACGCCGCCGCGCGCGCCGTGTACTCCGAGGCGGCGGGGATCGCGCGCGTGCTGCCGCTCGCGGTCGCCGTGCCGGTGGACGCCGACGACGTCGCCGCGCTCGCGCGCTGGGCGACGGCGACGCGGACGCCGCTCGTGCCGCGCGGCTCGGGGAGCAGCATGGCCGGCGGCGCGGTCGGCGATGGCGTCATCGTGGACCTGAGCCGTCTCGACGACATCGGCGAGGTGGACGTCGCGCACCGGCACGTCCGCGTCGGCCCGGGCGCGATCCACGCGCGAGTGGACGCGGCCGCGCGCCGCCACGGCCTGCGCTTCCCGCCCGACCCGTCGAGCGGGAAGTTCTGCACCGTCGGCGGCATGGCCTCCACGAACGCCGCCGGCGCGCACACGCTGCGCTACGGCGCGACGCGCGACTGGGTCGTCGCGCTCGACTGCGTCTTCGCCGACGGTACGCGCGCCGAGCTGCGGCGCGGCGCGCCGGTGCCGCGGGGCGTGCCGGCGATCGAGCGCTTCCTCGCCGACGTGCGGCCGGCGCTGCTCGCGCACGAGGCCGTGTCACCGAGCGAGCACGCCGGCGTGAAGAAGGAGTCGTCGGGCTACGGGCTCGCCGCGTACGCGCGGAGCGGCGACCTCGTGGACCTCGTCGTCGGGAGCGAGGGGACGCTCGCGCTCGTCGTCGGCCTCGAGCTCGCGCTCGCGCCGAC
>DATMHT010000450.1:0-10537 GCA_035554795.1 Gemmatimonadaceae bacterium
TAAGCGTAGCGCGTAGCGCGTCGCGAAAGCCGACCGGGCCGGCTCCCATGACGGAAGCCGGCCCGGCTGGTCCTCGCGACGCGCTACGCGCGAGCTACTACCCCGCAACCGCGCTCACCCCATTCCCCGGCGTCACCCGCGGCCCCTTCAGCGCGAGCTGGGCCTGCACGAGCTGCGCGCGTACCGCGCTCGGGCCCGTGCCGCCCTCGATCTCGCGCAGCGCCACCGACGCGTCGGGCGAGAGCATGCCGCGCGCATCGGGGCCGAACAGCGCGTGCGCGGCGGTGAACGCCTCCGACGGCAGCGCGCCGAGCTCGACGCCCTGCTGCTCCGCCTGTCGCACGAGCGCGCCGACCGCGCCGTGTGCCTCGCGGAACGTCGCGCCCTTGCGCACGAGGTAGTCGGCGAGATCGGTCGCCATCATCCCGGCCGTCAGCGCCGCGCGCATCCGCCCGGTGTCGAACGTCAGCTCGGCGACCGCGCCGGCGGTGGCGGGGAGCACGAGCAGCGCCGCGTCCACCGCGTCGAACAGCGAGCGCTTGTCCTCCTGCATGTCCTTGTTGTAGCCGCTCGGCAGTCCCTTCATCGTCGCCAGCAGCGCCGTGAGGTCGCCGAGGACGCGGCCGCCCGTGGCGCGCGCCAGCTCGAGCGCGTCCGGGTTCCGCTTCTGCGGCATCATGCTCGAGCCGGTCGAGAAGCCGTCGCCGAACTTCACGAACCCGAACTCGCTCGACCCGAACAGGATCAGGTCCTCGGCGAGCCGCGACAGGTGCGTGCCGAGGAGCGCGACGGCGAACAGCAGCTCGGCGACGAAGTCGCGGTCGCTCACCGCGTCGATGCTGTTCGGCGACGGCGCGGTGAAGCCGAGGCTCTCCTTGAGCAGCACGCGCGACACCGGGTACGCCGAGCCCGCGATCGCGCCCGCGCCGAGCGGGAGGGACGCCTGCGCGGCGCGGCCGGCGGCGGCGAGCCGCGCGCGGTCGCGCTCGAGCGGCCAGAAGTGCGCGAGCATCCAGTGTGCGGCGAGCACCGGCTGCGCGCGCTGCAGGTGCGTGTACGCCGGCATCAGCGCCGAGCCTAACGATTCGGCCTGCGTGAGCAGCGCCCCCTGCAGCTCGCGGGCGGCCACGTCGAGCTTGAGGCAGGCGTCCTGCGCCCAGAGCCGGGTCGCCGTCGCCACCTGGTCGTTGCGGCTGCGCCCCGTGTGCAGGCGCGCCGCGAGGTCGCCGACCTCCTCGTGGAGGAGGCGGTCGATGAGCGTGTGCACGTCCTCGTCGCTCGGCAGCGGCGTGACGGTGCCCTCGCCGAGCCGGCGCGCGACGGCGTCGAGCCCGCGCTCGAGGCGCGCGCTCTCCTCACGGGTGAGCACACCCGCCGTCCACAGCCCGACCGCCCACGCCTTCGACAGCTCGATGTCGAACGGCCAGAGCCGGAAGTCGACGTCGAGCGACCGGTTCAGCTTCTCGAGCGCCGCCGCCGGCCCGCCGGCGAAGCGGCCGCCCCACAGCTTGTGCTCCTTCGCCGTGCCGGCCGCGTCGCCCGCCGCGGCGGCGGCGTTCTCCGCCGGCGTCTTCACGAGCTCGAGGGAGGGCGTCACGCGACGGCCAGCGCGTCCGCCGGCTCGTCCGACGACGCGTCCTCGGTATCGGTGAGGTCCTGGGCCGCGTGCTTGCCGTTGCCGTTGTTGCCGTTGCCGTTGTTGCCGTTGCCGTTGTTGGCCGCGGCCGTCTCGATCTCCTTGATGGCGCGCACGCGCTGCGACAGGCCGTAGAGCCGGATGAAGCCGGCCGCGTCGGACTGCTCGTAGACGTCGTCCTCGCCGAAGGTGACGAAGCGCTCGTCGTAGAGGGCGAAGGGCGAGGTGCGGCCGGCGACGATGACGTTGCCCTTGTAGAGGCGGAGCGTGATGGTGCCGGTGACGTTCTTCTGGGTCGCGTCCACGAACGCGTCGTACGCCTCGCGCTCGGTCGTCCACCACCGGCCCTCGTAGACGAGGTCGGCGTAGCGCGGCGCGATGAGGTCCTTGGCGGCGAGCGTGCGGCGGTCGAGCGTGAACTGCTCGAGCTCCGAGTGGGCGGCGTAGAGGAGCGTGCCGCCCGGCGTCTCGTAGACGCCGCGCGACTTCATGCCGACGAGGCGGTCCTCGACGAGGTCGATGCGGCCGACGCCGTGGCGCGCGCCGATCGCGTTGAGCGCCTGCAGCAGGGCGAGGGGGCCGAGCTTCTCACCGTTGACGGCGACCGGCGTGCCCTCGACGAACTCGATCGACACGTCCTCGCTCTGCTCGGGGGCGGCCTGCGGCGAGACGGTGAGCTGGAACATGTCCTCGACGGGGACCGAGTTCGGGTCCTCGAGGTTGCCGCCCTCGTGCGAGAGGTGCCAGACGTTGGCGTCGCGCGAGAAGATCTTCTCGCGCGTCGCGGTCACCGGGACGCCGTGCTTCTTGGCGTAGTCGATGGCGTCCTCGCGCGAGCGGATGTCCCACTCGCGCCACGGGGCGATGACCGGGAGGTCGGGGGCGAACGCCATGTAGGTGAGCTCGAAGCGCACCTGGTCGTTGCCCTTGCCGGTGCAGCCGTGGGCGAGCGCGTCGCCGCCGACCTCGCGCGCGACCTCGACCTGCTTGCGGGCGAGGATCGGCCGCGCCATCGAGGTGCCGAGGAGGTACTTGCGGTTGTAGATCGCGCCGGCGCGGAGCGTCGGGAAGATGAAGTCGCGGACGAACTCCTCGCGGAGGTCGGCGACGTAGCAGGCATCGGCCCCGGAGGCGATCGCCTTGGCCTTCACGGCCTCGAGGTCATCTCCCTGGCCGACGTCCCCGGCGACGCAGACGACGCGCGCGCCGGCGTAGTGCTCCTTGAGCCAGGGGACGATGATCGAGGTGTCGAGCCCGCCCGAGTAGGCGAGGACGATGGTGTGCGGCATGTTGGTTCGCTCCGGGAAGATATGCAGGGACGGTGCATATTTACCGGAACGCGGACGCTGAGTCAACCCGTTGAGCGAAAGCGGGTCGGGGGTCGCGGGTCTGGGGTCGGGGCTGATGCTCGGCACGTACCAAGGCCGAGCCCCGACCCGCGACCCCCGACCCCCGACCCCGACCCGTCCCTACTCGTCCTCCCCCGCCAGCGTCCTCAGTCTCCGCGCCAGGCGGTCCCGCGCGCCGGACGACCGGCAGACGATGAGAATCGTGTCGTCCCCCGCGATCGTTCCGAGCACGTCCGTCCACCCCTCGGCGTCGAGCGCGAACGCGATCGTCTGTGCGCCGCCGGGCACCGTGTGCAGCACCAGCAGCTCGCCGACGCCGTCCACGCGGTCGAACAGCCGCGGCAGCAGCTCGTCGAGCGTCACCCGGCTCGCGTCGGGCGTCTTCTCGGTCGTCGTGTAGCGCGACCCGTCCGGCGTCGGCACCCGCGCCAGCCGCATCTCGCGCAGGTCGCGCGACAGCGTGGACTGCGTCACGTCCCACCCGCGCTGCCGCAGCAGCTTCCGCAGCTCCTCCTGGCTCCCCACGTCACGGGATCCGATCAGATCCCGGATCACGCGCTGGCGGTCGTTCTTGTTGGCGGTCATGGGGGGATAAGGGTAGGCACGGTGACGCGGGCGGGCCAGGGGACGCGGGCGCGTAGTGCGTAGTGCCTAGCGCGTAGCGCGTAGCGGAGGAGCCGCTCGGGACGTCCCGGGGTGTGGTTCGCTACGCGCTACGCACTACGCGTTACGCGCTACGCGCCCCGTTGACATCCCGGCCTAGAGAAACTATGCATTCCCCATGCATAAATTCCCCGTCGGGGTCCTGGGCGCGAGCGGCTACGCCGGACGCGAGCTGTGCGCCCTCGCCCTCCGCCACCCGCGCCTCGAGCTCGCCTTCGCCGCCGCCCACGGCCGCGCCGGCGAGCGCACGCGCGTCGCCGGACGGGAGATCACCTTTGCCCCCACCGACACCGTCGCCCTCGGCGACGCCGCCGTCGTCTTCAGCGCCCTGCCGCACGGCGCCTCCGCGCCCTACGTCGCCGCCGCCCGCGCCGCCGGCGCCAAGGTCGTCGACCTCTCGGCCGACCTGCGTCCCGGCTCGGAGCACGCCGTCCACGACGTCCCCTACGGGCTGACCGAGATCGCCCGCGACGCCGTCCGCCGGGCCACCGTCGTCGCCAATCCCGGCTGCTACCCGACCGCGACCCTCCTCGGGCTGCTCCCGCTCCTCGAGGCCGGCCTCGTCGCGCCAGGCGCGACGATCTCCGTCGCCGCCGCGAGCGGCGTCACCGGCGCCGGCAACACGCCGCGCGGCGACCTGATGTTCGCCGAGGTGTCGGAGGACTTCCGCGCCTACGGCACCGGCAACGGCCACCGCCACGTCGCCGAGATGCAGAGCGTCGTCGCCGGCTTCGGCGCCGACGCGGACCTCGTCTTCACGCCGCACCTCCTTCCCGTCGCCCGCGGCATCCTCGCGACGATCGTCGTCCCCGTGCGCGAGACGCTCGACGCGCCGCTCGACCTCTGGCGCGCGCGCTTCGCGAACGAGCCGTTCGTCGAGGTGGCCGACACGCCGCCCTCGCTGCGCGACGTCGTCCACCGCAACGTCGTTCGCGTCTTCGTGACGCCGGCGAAGAACGTGCGCCGCCCCGCCGTCGTCATCGTCGCCGCGATCGACAATCTCGTGAAGGGCGCGGCCGGCCAGGCGGTGCAGAACGGCAACCTCCTCCTCGGCCTCGACGAGGCCCTCGGGCTCCCGGCGTGACCGACACCACCTCCGGCGCTCCCGTGAACCGGAGCGCCGCCGGCCTCGTCGTCGTGAAGGTCGGCGGCCGCGTCCAGAGTGATCCGGCGCTCCCGCCGGCGCTCGCCGAGGCGTGGACGTCGCGCCGCGCCGCCGGCGGCGCGCTCGTCGTCGTCCACGGCGGCGGCGACGAGGTCACCGCGCTCCAGCACGCGCTCGGCGCCGTCGCGACGTTCGTCGGCGGCCGCCGCGTCACGTCGCCGCGCGACATCGACACGCTGCGCATGGCCCTCTCCGGGGCCGCCAACAAGCGCCTCGTCGCGTCGCTCGTCGCGCTCGGCGCGCCCGCGGTCGGTCTCTCGGGCGAGGACGCGGCGCTGCTCGCCGCGCGCCGCAACGCCCCCGCGCTCGGCGAGGTCGGCGCGCCGGCGGCGGTCAACGTCGCCCTCGTGCGCCACCTGCTCGGCGGCGGCTACCTCCCCGTGCTCTCGCCGCTCGCGCGCGACGCCGACGCGGGCACGGCGCCCGGCGCCCTCAACGTCAACGGCGACGACGCGGCCGCCGCGATCGCCGCCGCGCTCGGCGCCGACGAGCTGCTCCTCGTCGCCGATGTCGCCGGTGTGCGCGGTGCCGACGGCGAGACCATCGCCGCGCTCGACCCGGCCGCCGCGCGCGACGCGATCGCGACCGGCGTCGCCGCCGGCGGCATGGCGGCGAAGCTCGAGGCGGCGCTGGCGGCGTGCGACGCCGGCGTCCACCGCGTCCGCGTCGGCGACCTGCGCATGATCGCCGATCCGGCGCGCGGCACCGCCGTCATCGGCGGCGCCGGACAGCAGCAGCACCCGCACCACCCGCAGCACCCGTTCGCGAAGCGTGACGTTCCCCTGGCCGTTTGACGGAGCACGAGACGAGATGACGACGATGGCAATGGAGATCACGGGCGCCGACGTGGCGCGGTCCGACGGCGCCGCGGCCGCGGCGGTGGAGAGCGCGATCCTCGGCACGTACAAGCGCGCGCCCGTCACCTTCGTGCGCGGCGACGGCGTCGAGCTCATCGCCGACGACGGCCGCGCCTTCCTCGACTTCACGAGCGGCATCGCCGTCAACGCCCTCGGCTACGCCGATCCGGGCATCGACGCCGCCATCCGCGAGGCGCTCGAGACGGGCATGCTCCACGTCTCGAACCTCTTCGCGACCGAGCCGGGCGAGCGCCTCGCGCGCTTCCTCGTGGAGCAGGCGCCGTTCGCGTCGAAGGCGTTCTTCTGCAACTCGGGCGCGGAGGCGAACGAGGCCGCGTTCAAGTTCGCCCGCCGCTGGGCGCGCTCGACGCCCGACGCGTCGTCGGCGAAGCACGAGATCGTCGCGCTGCGCGGCGCCTTCCACGGCCGCACGATGGGCGTTCTTGCCGCCACCGACCGGCCGGGCTACCGCATCCCGTTCCGCCCGCTCGCCGGCGGCATCTCGATCGTCGAGCGCGACATCGAGGCGCTCGCGACCGTGCTCTCGCCCGAGACGACGGCGGCGGTGATCGCCGAGCCGGTTCAGGGCGAGGGTGGCGTGCGCGTGCTCGACCCGGGCTTCCTCCGCGAGCTCCGCGCGCTCACCCGCGAGCGCGGCGCGCTGCTGATCCTCGACGAGATCCAGTCCGGTCTCGGCCGCACGGGCCACTTCTTCGCGTACGAGCGCGCCGGCATCGAGCCGGACATGGTCACGCTCGCCAAGCCGCTCGCCGGCGGGCTGCCGATGGGCGCGGTGCTCATCGCGCCGCAGGTCGCGGCCGCGGTGAAGCCGGGCGACCACGGCACGACCTTCGGCGGCGGCCCCTTCGTCGCCAGCGTCGCGCTCCACGTCGCCGAGCGCCTCGCCGACCCGGCGCTGCTGAAGCAGGTGCGCGAGAACGGCGAGTGGCTCGGCCAGCAGCTCGTCGCGATGGCCGAGCGCACGGGTCGCGTCCGCGCCGTCCGCGGCACGGGGCTCATGTGGGGGATCGACACCAACGCGCCCGCCGCCGAGGTGATCTCGAACGCGCTCGACGCGCGTCTCCTCCTCTGCTCGGCCGGCGTCCACACCGTCCGCCTCCTCCCGCCGCTGACGATCACGCGCGAGCAGCTGAAGCTCGGCGTCTCGATCCTGGAGGAAGTATTGGGATAGGGCCGGTCGGCACGGCCGGTTGGCGGTTGGGGGTGGGCGGTTGGCGCAAGCAGAGGGGCCGGCTTCGGATCACTGAAGCCGGCCCCTCGTCCGTTCGCGCTCACCGCCCACCGCCCACCGCTTACCCGTTCTGCCGCTTCCCCGTGCTCTCCTCCCCATGCAGCGGCGCCCGGCGTGGGAGGGTGACGGTGAAGCGCGTGCCGCGCCCTTCCTCGCTCTGGACGTGCACCTCGCCGCCGAGCAGCCGCGTGAGGTGGCGGACGACGCTGAGGCCGAGCCCCGTGCCGCCCGCCTTGCGCGTCACCTTCTGCTCGACCTGCCAGAAGGGATCGAAGATGTGCTCGAGGTGCCGGGCGGCGATGCCGATCCCCGTGTCCCACACCTCGTAGATCACGCCGCCCGTCTCGTCGTCGCGCTGCACCGAGAGGCCGACCTCGCCGTGGTCGGTGAACTTGATCGCGTTCGAGAGCAGGTTGACGAGGATCTGCCGCACCTTCCCCGAGTCGCTCTCGATGATGAGCGTGCGCTGCGGCATGCGGAGCGTCAGCCCGAGCGAGCGGCCGCTCACCGCCGGCTCGACGACCAGCGCCGCCTCGCCGGCGACGCCGACCGCGTCCATCTGCTCGACGCGCACCTGCTCGCGTCCGGCCTCGATGCGCGCGAAGGCGAGGATCTGCTCGATGAGCTGGAGCAGGTGGTGCGCGCTCACCTGGATGCGCGTGAGCTGCTTCTGCTGCATCGGCGTCACCGGTCCGGAGACGCCGTCGCCGAGCAGCTCGGCGTAGCCGATGACGGTCGTCAGCGGCGTGCGCAGCTCGTGGCTCATGACGGCGAGGAAGTCGCCCTTCGCCTGGCTCGCGGCGAGCGCGTTGGCGTAGAGCCGCGCGTTGTCCACGGCGAGCGCGGCACGGCGTGCGAGCTCCTCGGCGAGCGTCGTGTCGGTCGGCGTGAAGTCGGTGCCCTCGCGCGAGCGCACGAACATGATCGCGCCGAGCGTGCGCTGCCGCGCGACGAGTGGCACGCAGAGGGTGCTGCGCATCTCGAGCGCGCGCATCCCCGCGAGCAGCTGCGCGTCGTTGCCCGCGAGCCGGGTGAGGAACTCGTCCGTCACCGGCGAGACGAACAGCTTCCGGCCCGTGCGCACCACGTGCGCCGACGGGTAGTCGTGGTGCGACACGACGGGGTAGCGCTCCACCATCTGGGCGGCGACGCGCTCGAGCTCCGGGTCGTGGTGCGCGACGGCGATGCGGTGCACCCGCCCATCGGCCTCGACGACGTCCACCGTGCAGACGTCGGCGAGGAGGGGCACCGAGAGCCGCGCGAGCTGCTTCAGCGTCTGCTCGTAGTCGAGCGAGGCGGCGAGCGCGGTGCTCGCCTCGACGAGGAACCGCTGCCCCGCCTCGGCCCGCGTGCGCTCGGCGATCTCCCGCTGCGCGGCGCGGTAGAGGCGGGCGTTGTCCACCGCGAACGCGGCTAGCTGCGCGAGCTCCTCGGCCGGCCCGAGGTCGGCCTCGTCGTAGCGCTGCCGGCCCGGCTCCGTGAGCAGGAGGTTGAGCGCGCCGAGCACGCGCCCGCGCACGATCAGCGGCACGGCGATCTCCGAGCACGGATCGAGGGCCGTGAGCAGCGCCATCTCGCCCTCGTCGCGCACCTCGGAGCGGAGGGCCGCGACGTCGAGGTTCGGGACGACGATCGGCCGCCCCGTCTGGAGCACCGCCAGCGCGGTGAACGGGCGCGTCGGGTCGAGCGGGTAGTGGTCGGCGAGCTCGCGCGCGAGCGCGTCCTTGTCCGCGTCCGAGTGCGCGGTCGCGGCGCGATGCACGCGCCCGTCGTCGTCGACCACGTGCACGACACACCAGTCGGCGACGCGCGCCACCGCCAGCCGTGCGACGCTCTGCAGCGTCGTCTCGAAGTCGAGCGACGAGGCGAGCAGCGCCCCCGCCTCGACGAGAAAGGTCGCCCACCGCTCGCGCACCTCGGCGCGCTGCTGTGCCGCCTCCGCCTCTTCCGTGCGCGCCAGCAATCGCTCGATGACCTGCGGCGCCTCGGCGGATGGCGGCGGCGCCTGCGCGCGCTGCGGGTCCACGTGCGTCACCCCGACGATCGCCACCCCGACGTCGGTCTGCCGCCGGTCCGACGGCTGCGAGCCACTGCTCCCCTGCGCCACGTCGTGCACGAATGCTGGCCTCGAGAAGTGGGGACACATGAACCGCAGAATACATTCCCCGCGAGACGAGCGCGTCAGGCAATAGCGAACCCGGCGCGCGCGCCGGCCACGTCGTCCGGGCCGACGCGCCTCTCACCCATGCTGGTGCTTCGTCCCGCGGTGCGCCAGAGCCGACCGGAACGCGGCCCATGTGACGCACCACACGCTCAGCGCGCGATCTTCGTCCGGTCCGTCCAGGTCGCCGTGCGCCCCAGCTCGTCCACGTGCTTCCGGAACCATGCCGTGACGAGGTAGAGCTCGTCGAGGTCGTGGGTCGGGATGTCGCGCCCCTTGGGGTCCGGGCCGTCGAAGACGCGACGCGCCAGCGCCTCGAGCGCGCGCTCGTCGTCCGCGCTGGCCGGCGCGGGCACCTCGGCGCGCACGGTGCCGCGCCGCACGAGGTAGACGCGGGCCTCGCCCCCGTGTCCCTCGGCGCGGTAGAGGAAGGTCAGCCGGTCCACGTCGGCGCGGAACTTCCTGAGCCGGCCGTGGAGCCAGGTGAGCTGCTCGAGCTTCGCCTTGAGCGACCCCGCCCGCTCGAACTCCCACGCCTCGGCCGCCGCCTCCATCCGCTCGCGCAGCATCACGAGCGGCGCGTCCGTCCGCCCGGCGAGAAAGTCGCGCACGATCGCGACGCGGTCAGAGTAGGAGGTAGAGGTCCCTCCTGATTCCTGATTCCTGCCGCCTCTCGCCGGCCCGCCTGAGGGGCTGACCGTCGGACAAGCGCACGTCCCGATCTCGGCCCGTATGCACTTCGTCGCGTTGCAGTCTCGCACGCCGGTCGCGTCGGCGAGCGCGCGCGCCGCTTCGGCGAGCGACGTCAGGCGGCGGAACGGGCCATAGAGCACCTCGGCGCGCGGGTCGTCGGAGCGGAAGAGCACGTGCACGGCCGGCACCGCGCCGGTGGTGAGCGCGATGTAGCCGCGCGGCACCTCGTCGCTCTTCATCGCGTGGTTGAAGCGCGGCCGGTGCTGCTTGATCAGCCGCAGCTCGCGCAGCAGCGCTCCGAACTCGGTCGGCAGGTACTCCCACTCGATCGTGACCGCGTTCGTGAGGATGCGCGCCGCCTTGCTGCGCCGCCCCTTCGCGCGGAAGTAGGCGAGCAGCCGCCGCCTCAGGTACTTCGACTTCCCGACGTACAGCACCACGCCGCCCTCGCCGAGCATGCGGTACACGCCCGGGCGATCCTCGACGTTCGCGCGGACGTGAGAGAGGAGAAGGGAGCGGGCCTTACGACGGCGTGGGGGCAACGGCTGGTGCGACTGGGGGGGCGGCGTCCCTGATTCCTGGTTCCTGCTTGCTGATGCTGGCCTCTCTGAGGGGCCAGTATGAGCACGCAGGAATCAGGCATCAGGTACGAACTGAATGTGACGCTGCTCGCAATCTCGCGACTGCTCATGTGCGAGTATAGTCGAGCGCGGTGACAGCGTTCGCCGGCCGCGCGTCCTGTGACGTAGCTCGCCTCGCCA
>DATMHT010000451.1:0-1811 GCA_035554795.1 Gemmatimonadaceae bacterium
TCCGTGAGCGGCCCGGTGAGTGGCGGCACGACGGAGCCGATCGCGCTCCCCGTGATCGCGTCCGCCGAGACGCCACGCGCGTGCAGCAGCATGTACAGCAGGACCGCCAACTCGTCGGCGGTGCGGGAGACGTGGGTGGTCAGCCGCCAGTGCTCGCGCAGCGCCTCGCCGTCGAACAGGCCGACGGTCGTCTCGGTGTTGCCGACGTCGAACACGACGATCATGAGCCAGCCTCCTCGTCGAAGATGAGTGAGCCGCCGCGCGCGAGCACGACGCGGCCGTCGTCGCCGCGCACGCGCAGCTCGCCGGCGGCCGAGATTCCCTCCACCACGCCGACCGCCGGGCTCACGCAGCGGCGGCCCCGCGCGGCGTCGCGCGCGTCATAGGCCGCCAGCTCCGCCGCGCCGAGCGCGCCGCTCGCGAACGCCGCCGAGCGCAGCGCCGGCACGAGCTCCGCGAGCAGCTCGACGCGCCGCGTGCCCGGTTCGAGGCCGACGGCCGTCGGCACGTCGCGCGGCGGGACGACGTTGATCCCGACGCCGAGCGCGACCCACTCGACGCGCGACTCGCGCCAGCGCGCCTCCGTCAGCACGCCGGCGAGCTTGCGGTCGCCGACGTAGAGGTCGTTCGGCCACTTGAGCGAGACGGCGCCGCCGGCATGGCGGTCGAGCACCGCCGCCGCCCGGAGGCCGAGGCGAAGCGAGAGCACCTCGAGCGCAGCCGGATCGCGTGGCCGCTCGATGAGCGTGAGCCAGATCCCGGAGCCCGGCGGCGACGACCACTGCTTCCCCGCCCGGCCGCGGCCGGCGGTCTGCCGGTCGGCGAGGACGAGCGTCCCCGCGGGCGCGCCGTCGGCCGCGAGCGCGTGCGCGACGTCGAGCGTCGAGCCGGTCGTCGCCAGCGCGACCACACGCGGCAGCGCCAGCTCGAGCGCGAGGGCGCGCTCGTCCCAGCCGTCGTAGGTGAAGCCGGCGGTCGCCGCGTCAGCCACGAGTCGCGTCAGCCACGGGTGAAGAAGATGAACAGGACGGCGGCGCCGAGCACGAGGCGATAGATCGCGAACGCCGCGTAGTTGTTGCGCGAGACGTACCGCAGCAGGATGCCGATCGCCAGCCAGCCGCTGATCGCCGACGCGATCACGCCGACGACCATCGGCGCGCCGAAGCCGCCGGCGCGTATCGCCTTCGGCACCTCGAGCGCCGCGGCGGCAGCGGTGATGGGCATGCTCATGAGGAAGCTGAACACGGCCGCGCTCTGGCGATCGAGGCGAAGGGCGCGGCCCGCCGTCATCGTCGAGCCCGAGCGCGAGACGCCCGGAATCAGCGCGAACACCTGCGCGATCCCGACGAACAGCGCGTCCGTCCACCGGACCGAATCGAGCGGCCTCGTGTGAGGGGCGAGGCGGTCCACCGACCAGAGCATCAGGCCGAGAACGATCAGCGCGGCCGCGATCAGCGCCGGCGAGCGGAACGCCGACTCGGCGTACTTGTTCAGGAGCAGCCCGCCGATGCCGCCCGGAATTGTCGCGATGATCAGGTAGATCACGCGCCATTCCTCAGCCGTGCGCGCGCCGCGCTGGACGATCACGCGCCACGCCGCCGCGAGGAGGCGCGCCCACTCCTGGCGGAAGTACCAGAGCACCGCCGCCAGCGTGCCGAGGTGCAGCGCGACGTCGAAGCCGAGTCCGGGGTCCTGCCACCCGAACAGCCACGGCGCGAGCGCCAGGTGGGCCGAGCTGGAGATGGGCAGGAACTCGGCGAGCCCCTGCAGGACGCCGAGGACGGCTGCTTGAAAGATGTTCATGACGGAAT
>DATMHT010000452.1:0-22985 GCA_035554795.1 Gemmatimonadaceae bacterium
CCGCTACAAGGATCTGGCGACGACGAGCCTCTCCGACGTGCGCGCCTTCGGGGACACGGTGTACACGGTCGGCGCGCGGAAGATCGGGTCCACGACGCACTTCGGCCTGTTCCGCTCCACGAACGCCGGCCTGACGTTCGACCTCACGAACGAGACGGTGCCGCTGCTCTACCGCAACAGCATGCGGCGCACGGCGAGCGGCGACGTCTTCGGAATCGAGGGCGGTCTGTTCGACAAGCCGTACGTGTTCCGGTACGACGCGCAGGCGGGGACGTTGACGGCCGCCAGCGGAATCCCCGGCGGCAACTATCTCACGACCGGCGTGGACCTGTCGCCGACGTCGGCGCAGAACGCCGTCGCGACGTTCGCCGGCTTCCCGTTCACGGCGCAGGACCAGACGGGCATCGCGGTGCGCTCCACCGACGGCGGCGCCAACTTCACCACGGTGACACTGCCGACGGGGACCTTCGGCCTGCAGGGCACCGGGTTCATCAATGACCACGAGGCGCTCGTGCTGGGCGATTCGTCGGTCGTGCTCCGCCTCGACGTCACGACCGGCGCGGTCACCGTGCTCGGCGCGGCGGCCGGCATCCCGCAGACGATCCGCAACGGCCCCGGCGACTTCACGACCTTCAGCTTCACCAAGGCGAGCTTCGCCCCCGATGGTCAGGTCGGCTTCATCGTCGGCACGTTCACGCGCCGGCAGCCGAACCGCCCCGACGTCGTGGATGGCGTCATCCTGCTCTCGCGCGACGGAGGTCACACCTTCGTGCGCCAGGGTATCGCCAACGCGCCCGACAACGGCCAGGGCTTCCCGCTCATTCTCGACGTCCAGGCGCTCGCTGACGACTTCGCCGTGCTCTCCGGCTCGAACGGCCTCCTCGCCGCGCGGACGACGAACGAGCAGAGCGCGGTCGCGGTGTGCTCGCTCACGCAGCAGCCATGAACAGCACCATGACCGGAATACACATGATCGGCACGATGATTCGGCGGTGGCGCTGCGGAAGCAGCACCGGCAGCTCCCGTGTTCGGATCGCCCTCCTCGCCCTCGTCGCGGCCGTCGGCGCGGCGGCGATGCCGCGGAGCGCGTCGGCGCAGACGGGCGCGGTCGTCACGGGCGGAGACTTCGACATCTGCGACGGACACGGCGGCACGCTGCGCGGCAAGACGGCGTTCTTCCGCGGGCGACCGGGCTTCGGGACGGAGCGGGAGATCTTCGCCATCGTCAACGCGGCGACGCCGGATCAGGACTGCGGCGGCGACGGCTACACTCCCGGTGTGGACTTCCAGAACCTGATCGTCTCGGACACGACCGATTTCCGCAACATCGACGATCCGTCGAAGGTGATCCTGAAGACGAACCTGGTGATCGCGGACTTCCTGAACCCGGCGAAGAACGGGCTCTCGAATGACGTCAACTTCTACATCAACGTTCCGAACAACACCCCGGCGGGCGTCTACCGCGGAAGCTTCACGGTGCGGGACACGGTGAACGGCATCGGCCTCAACGCGAGCGGCGAGGCGCTGCGCGTCGACGTCGTGTACGTCGAGATCGAGGTGCTGCCCTCGCGCGGCTTCGGGCTGGTGCAGGGCGACACGAACGCCACCGCCACCGAACTGCTGCTGCGTGGCCGGCCCGGCCAGACGGTGTCGGGCGTCGTCCGTGTCGCGAACCTCGGCAACGTGGACCTCACCAACACGCGCCTCGACGTCACCGACCTCGTCGCCACGTCGGGCACCGGGCTCCGCATCCGCTCCGACCGCATCACGATCTCGCCCGCGACGCTGACGAGCGTCCGCATGGGCGACACGGCGCGTGTCACCGTGACGGTGCGCATTCCGACGGGCCTCCTCGCCGGCGACTACCGCGGCGAGCTGACGGCGCAGGCGGACGGTGTGACCCCGATCCGGATACCGATCACCGTCCGCGTCACGACGCCCGGCGACCTCGTATTCGAGACGAACCCGGTGTCCGCGCGGGCCAACGAGAACGCCATCATCATCTTCAACGCCGACCCCGGCACGAAGTGGGACATGGCGATCTTCGACATGATGGGGATCACGACCTACAAGACGCTGAACCGCGAGGTCTTCGGCGGCACGCCCGGCAGCGGCGGCGTCGGTGGCTTCCCCGGCGACCAGGCGGTGCGTGAGTCGTGGAACCTCAAGAACAATCGTGGCGAGGCGGTGGCGGGCGGCATGTACTACGTCATCGTGAACGCGATCCAGGACGGCAAGCGGCGGCAGCTCCGCGGCAAGCTCATGGTGATCCGGTGAGGACGGCGGCAATGCGCACACACGCTCGTGCAGTCCCGCTCGCGGTCGCCGCGGCGGCCGCTTTCGTCGCCGCACCGGCCACGCTGCGCGCGCAGAGCAAGTTCGCGAGCGGCGACGCCGACGGCGGCGTGCACTCGATGACGATCCTCGGCATCCCGATCTCGCCACGCGCGGTCGCGCTGGGCGAGGCGATGGGCGCCATCGACCAGGATCCGGCCACGATCTGGTACAACGCGGCCGGACTCGCCGGACTCAAGACGAACGCGTTCACCGTCACCGGCGCGCAGCGCTTCGCGCAGACGCAGATCGCCGGCGCGGCGGTCGCGTTCCCGACCGACATCGCCGCGTTCGGCATCGCGGCGCGCGTCTTCAACGCCGGCACGATCCAGGGAACGCAGAACGGTGAGCCGCTCGGCGGCACCATCCGCGCGTACCAGTACGTGCTCGAGGGCGGCGGCGCTCTCCAGCTCGCGCGGCACTGGCGCTGGGGCGGGACGCTCTTCTTCTCGCAGGAGACGCTCGGCCAGCAGACGGCCGGATCGGTGGGCGTGAACTCGGGGATGCAGTTCCCGGAGATCTTCGGCCGCCTGACCCTCGACGGTGGTATCCGCAACGTCGGCACGAAGGTCAACTTCGACGAGACGTCGAGCGGCTTCATGCCGCCGGCCTACGCGTACGCGGGCGGCGGCTTCGACCTGTTCCGTCGCCGCAACCTGCTGCAGACGCCGATGCTCTTCCGCGGCGAGCCGATCATCGTCGACGCGAAGGTGCTCGGCCAGGCCTTCGTCCCGCACAACAGCGAGCCGTACTTCGGCGGCGGGATCGAGGCGACGGTGAACGGCGTCGCCGTCGGCCGCATCGGCTATCAGACGGGCGACGACAACCGCCGCGGCATCTCGCTCGGTGCCGGCATCAACGTCGGGCAGTTCCGCCTCGAGTACGCGTTCCGCAACCAGACCAACGGCGGCGCCGGCATCACGACGAACGACCCGGTGGGCGACGCGCACAACGTCTCGTTCACCTACTTCTGGGGCCAGTCCACGACGAACGCCCCGACGGTGCCGGTGATCGTCACGCAGCCGATCGACACCGCGGCGCTCAACGAGACGGTGCGCCAGGCGGTCGAGCGACAGCTCTCCTCGCTCCGCCCGGTGCTCGACAGCCTGCGCAGCCAGCGCGTCGAGATCCAGAACGTCAGCGAGCTCGTGTCGCGCTACATCGTGCCGGTGCACTTCGGCTTCGACTCGGCGACGGTCCGCGACAGCGACGTCGTGCTTCTCGGCCAGGTCGCCGACGTCATCAAGCGCGTGTATCCGTCGGCGCTCGTGACGATCGAAGGCTTCGCCGACCCGTCGGGGACGGCGGCCTACAACGAGCGGCTCTCGCTGCACCGCGCCGAAGCCGTGCGCGACGTCATGGTCTCGCGCTACGGCATGCCGCGGGGCCAGTTCAAGGTCGTCGGCTACGGCAAGCAGCAGGAGCGGCAGGTGACGCCCGGCGCGCAACGCGACCAGCCCGGTGCGGAGGCGAACCGCCGCGTCGTGTTCACCATCGACGCGACGCAGCACTTCCAGCCGTAGCGCGACGACGCGCTCGCGCCACGGCCGGCGCGGGAGCCGCCGCCGCCGTCCGCCCCGTGAGGCGGCGCGGCGGCGGCTCTCTCGCGTCAGTCCCGCACCCCGCGCGTCGTTGCCGCCTCCAGCGGTCGGCGGTTAGCTTTCCGCCGGCATCCCGCCAAGCTCAGCATCCCGGAGAACGTGTGAAGATAGCAGTCATTGGGACCGGCTACGTCGGACTCGTCGCCGGCGCGTGTCTCGCCGAGACGGGCAACGACGTCGTCTGCGCGGACCTCGACAAGAAGAAGATCGCGGGGTTGAAGGACAACGTCCTCCCCATCTACGAGCCCGGTCTCGAGCCGCTCGTCGAGCGCAATCAGGCGCAGGGCCGGCTCTCGTTCACCACCGACGTCGCGGCCGCCGTCGGGTCGGCCGAGGTGATCTTCATCGCTGTCGGCACGCCGCCGGACGAGGACGGGTCCGCCGACCTGCGCCACGTGCTCGCCGTCGCCGAGCAGATCGGGCGGCACATGAAGCGCGAGGTCGTCATCGTCACCAAGTCCACCGTTCCGGTGGGCACGGCGGCGAAGGTGGCGGCGTGCGTCGGCGAGCACGCGAAGCTGCCGTTCCACATGTGCAGCAACCCGGAGTTCCTGAAGGAAGGCGCGGCGGTCGACGACTTCATGAAGCCAGACCGCGTCGTCCTCGGTGTCGACAGCGACCACGCGCGCAGCGTCATGGCGGAGCTGTACGCGCCGTTCGTGCGCACGGGCAAGCCGATCATCTTCATGGACATCCCGTCGGCCGAGATGACCAAGTACGCGGCCAACGCGATGCTCGCCACACGCATCTCGTTCATGAACGAGATCGCGAGCCTCTGCGAGAAGGTGGGCGCGAACGTGGACCTCGTGCGCAAGGGCATCGGCAGCGACGCGCGCATCGGGCCGTCGTTCCTCTTTCCGGGGCCGGGCTACGGCGGCTCCTGCTTCCCGAAGGACGTGAAGGCGCTGATCCGCACTGCCCGCGAGGCGCAGGTGCCGCTGTCGGTGCTCGACGCCGTCGAGGACGCCAACGAGCGGCAGAAGCAGCTCCTGTTCGCCAAGCTGGAGCGAGCGCTCGACGGGAAGCTGGACGGCGCCTGCATCGCAGTCTGGGGCCTCGCGTTCAAGCCGCAGACCGACGACATGCGCGAGGCGCCGGCGTTGACGCTCATCGACCGTCTGCTGGAAGCCGGCGCGTCCGTCCGGGCGCACGACCCGGCGGCGATGCACGAGGCGAAGCGCCGGCTCGGCGATCGCATCGAGTTCGCCGACGGCAACAACTACGAGGCGCTCGACGGCGCCGACGCGCTCGTCGTCGTCACCGACTGGAACGAGTACCGCCACCCGGACTTCGCGCGCATCAAGCAGGCGCTCCGGCGGCCCGTCGTCATCGACGGCCGCAACCTCTACGACCCGGCCAAGATGCGCTCTCTCGGCTTCACCTACGACTCGATCGGACGAGGCGCCGCGTGACCGCGCCGTCGCGAACCCCCCTGCCGCCCGAGGGGCGCCCGCTCCCCGACCGGCCGCTGCGCGTCCTGATCGCCGGCGCCGCCGGCTTCCTCGGCTCGCACCTGGCGGACCTCTTCCTCGCCTCGGGCCACTCGGTCGTCGGCGTCGACAATCTCATCACCGGCCACGCGGACAACATCGCGCACCTGAAGGGGAACGACCGCTTCTCCTTCATCAAGCAGAACGTCTCGGAGCCGTTCACGATCGAAGGACCGCTCGACGGCGTGCTGAACCTCGCCTCGCCGGCGAGCCCGGTGGACTACCAGGGGCACCCGATCGAGACGCTCAAGGTCGGCTCGTACGGGACGATGAACCTGCTCGAGCTGGCCCGGGAGAAGGGCGCCCGCTTCTTCCTCGCGTCCACGTCCGAGGTGTACGGCGACCCGCTCGTCCACCCGCAGGTCGAGAGCTACTGGGGGAACGTGAACCCGATCGGCCCGCGCAGCATGTACGACGAGGCCAAGCGCTTCGCCGAAGCCGCGACGATGGCCTATCGCAACCAGCACGGCGTGGACACCCGTATCGTCCGGATCTTCAACACCTACGGCCCGCGCATGGCGCCGCGCGACGGACGCGTGGTCACGAACTTCATCGTCCAGGCCTTGAACGGCGAGGACATCACGATCTACGGCGACGGGACGCAGACGCGCAGCTTCTGCTACGTGAGCGACGAGGTCGAGGGTCTCTTCCGCCTCTTCATGGGCGGCGACTACCGGCCGACGAACATCGGCAACCCGGCCGAGTACACCATGCGTCAGCTCGCCGAGCTCGTCGTCGAGCTGACGGGGACCACCTCGAAGGTGATCTACACACCGCTGCCGGAGGACGACCCGAAGGTGCGCCGTCCCGACATCACTCGCGCCCGCGACCTCCTCGGCTGGGAGCCGAAGGTGCCGGTGCGGGAGGGGGTCGCGAAGACCGTCGACTTCTTCCGGACCCTCGTCGGGACCGACCGGATGCGGCCGCGCCGGTAGCTGGTCCCCGCGGCCGACGGGTGCTGTCGGGCCCGCGACCGTTTATCTTGCGTGGATTGCTTCGCCCGCCCGGCCCCCATCGGCCGGGCGTGGCGCATCCGCCGCGGGCGGCGCCGCCGATGGCCGCGCGCGCCCGAACCGACGCCTTCCTCCCGGGTAAGACACCCGTCATGCCACATGCTCGCGGGCCGCTCCTCGGCCGTTTCGCCCTGCCGCTCGCGGCCCTCGCTCTCATCGCCGGGCTCGGCGCCTGCGCCAAGGGATTCCAGGTCAACCAGTACGGCGGCAGCAACGAGCGGCTGTACGCGGCCGGCGTGCGCGAGTTCGACCGCCACCACTGGGACAACGCCGTCGCGGCCTTCGAGAAGCTGACGCTCGACCTGCCGGCGCGCGACACGCTGCTGCCCCGGGTCTACTTCTACCTCGGCCAGGCCCACGAGAAGAAGGACGAGCACTTGCTCGCCGCGCAGAGCTTCTCGCGCCTCACCGAGGCCTTCCCCGACGACAGCCTCGCGGACGACGCCCTCTTCGAGAGCGGCGAGTCGTACCGGAAGCTGTGGCGGAAGCCGGTGCTGGACGCGCAGTACGGGCAGACCGCGCTGGCCACCTACCGCACGCTGCTGTCCCTCTATCCGAACTCGCCGCTGCGCGAGCGCGCCAACGCGGCGATCACGCGGCTGGAGGAGATGTTCGCGATCAAGGACTACGACAGCGGGATGTTCTACCTGCGGCGGAAGGCCTTCGACTCGGCGATCATCTACTTCCGCGACGTGGTGAAGAACTACCCGAACTCGCGACACTCGCGCGCCGCGCAGCTGCGGCTCGTGAACGCGTACCGCGCGATCCGGTACAAGGACGACGCGGCCGAGGTGTGCAACACGCTCCGCCAGAGCTTCCCCGGCGACCGCGAAGTGCGCGAGACGTGCGGCGCCGCGCCCGCCGCCGCAGCCACCGCGACGCCGACGCCCGGCGGCGTCCGGTAGCGCGGACCCGCGCGCCAGCGGCCGCCGCCCGTGCGACTGGGGGTCTTCGGCGGGACGTTCGACCCGCCCCACGTCGGCCATCTGCTCACGGCGGTGGATGCGGTCGAGGCGTTGACGCTCGACCGGCTGCTGTTCGTGCCGGCGGCCCAGCAGCCGCTCAAGGTCGGCTGCGAGAGCGCGGCGCCGGAGCACCGGCTGGCGATGGCTCGATTGCTGGCGGGGGACGACCCGCGGTTCGGGGTGGACCCGATCGAAATCGATCGGGCGGGGTTATCTTACACGGTTGATACGCTGGGGGAGCTCACGCGTCGTCTGCCGGGCGCCGAGCTGTTCTTCCTCGTGGGGGCCGACGCGCTGGCGACCTTTCCGCGGTGGCGTGAGCCGCGGCGGGTGCTGGAGCTGGCGCGACTCGTGGTGCTGCGGCGGGCCAGCGACGACGTCGAGCTGCCGGCAATGATGCGGGAGGCGCCGCACCGCGAGCCGATCGTGCTCGCGTCGCGGCGCGTGGACGTTTCGTCGACCGAGGTTCGGGCGCGGGTGCGCGCCGGCCTTTCCATACGTGGTTTCGTTCCGGACGCCGTCGCCGCCTACGTGGCCCAGGCGCGGCTGTACCGTTAGAGGATCGTATGCTCAAGAGCGTTCTGGGAAAAGTCTTCGGTACACGGCACGAGCGCGAGCGGCGCCGCGTCCAGCCGATCATCGACGAGATCAACGAGCACTCCGAGCGGCTGCAGAGCGTCCCGGAGGACGAGCTGCGCGGCCAGACGGTGAAGTTCCGCGGCATCATCGGCGAGCGTACGGCGGAGCTGGAGCGCCGCGTCGCCGAGCTCAAGGACGCCAAGCGGTCGGCCGCCGATGCCGCCGAGCGCGAGCGCATCGACACCGAGCTCTCGGGGGCCGATGGCCGTGGCGGCGTCGAGAAGGAGCTGCGCGACGCGCTCTCCGAGGTGCTCGACGAGCTGCTGCCCGAAGCGTTCGCGACCGTCCGCGAGGCGGCGCGCCGGCTCGTCGGCCAGAAGGTCTCGGTCACCGGCCAGGAGCTCACCTGGAACATGGTGCACTACGAGGTGCAGCTGGTCGGCGGCATCCAGCTTCACCTCGGGCGCATCGCCGAGATGGCGACCGGTGAGGGCAAGACGCTCGTCGCGACGCTGCCCCTCTACCTGAACGGGCTGTCGGGGAAAGGCGTGCACCTCGTGACGGTCAACGAGTACCTCGCCCGCCGCGACTCGCAGTGGATGGGCTACATCTACAACTACCTCGGCCTCACGGTCGCCTGCCTCGACGACACGGTGCCCGGGTCGCCCGAGCGCCGCGCCGCGTACGAGGCCGACATCACCTACGGCACGAACAACGAGTTCGGCTTCGACTACCTGCGCGACAACATGGTGACGGCGCTGGACCAGCGGGTCCAGCGGCCGCACTACTTCGCGATCGTGGACGAGGTGGACTCCGTCCTCATCGACGAGGCGCGCACGCCGCTCATCATCTCGGGCCCGGTGGGCAACGAGAGCGACGGCCAGTACGCCGAGCACAACGCCGCCGTCGCGCGGCTCGTGCGGCGCCAGGACACGCTCGTCAACCAGCTCGTCGCCGAGGGGGAGCGCGCGCTCGAGCGGAAGGACGAGTCGGAGGCGGCGCTGCTGCTCTACAAGGCGCAGATGGGCGGCCCGAAGAACAAGCGGCTGCTCAAGGCGCTCAACGAGACGGGCGTCAAGCAGCTCGTGCAGCGCATGGAGCTCGACCACCTCGCCGACCGCAAGCTGCCGCCCGCCCGGCAGCAGTTCCGGGACATCGAGGAAGACCTGCTGTTCGTGCTCGACGAGAAGGGGCACACCGTCCACCTCACCGATCAGGGCGTGGACTTCATGTCGCCCGACGATCACGAGGCGTTCGTCCTGCCCGACATCTCGTCGGAGATCCACCGCATCGACCGCGATCACGCGATGTCGGCGCAGGAGAAGCTCGACGCGCGCCGAGCGATCGAGGCCGAGTACGCGCTGCGGAGCGAGAAGCTGAACATCGTGCACCAGCTGCTGCGGGCGCACGCGCTGTACGAGAAGGACGTGAACTACGTCGTCCAGGAGGGCCAGGTCCTCATCGTGGACGAGTTCACGGGGCGCACGATGCCGGGCCGCCGCTGGAGCGAGGGCCTGCACCAGGCGGTGGAGGCGAAGGAAGGGGTTCAGGTGAAGGGCGAGACGCAGACGCTCGCCACGATCACCATCCAGAACTACTTCCGCATGTACGAGAAGCTCGCCGGCATGACGGGCACGGCCGAGACCGAGGAGACGGAGTTCTTCGAGATCTACGGGCTCGAAGTGTCGGTCATCCCGACGAACAAGCCGATCGTGCGCGACGACCGGCACGATCTCGTCTACAAGACGCGGCGCGAGAAGTACAACGCGATCCTCGAGGAGACGCAGCGCCTGCACGCGCTCGGCTTCCCGGTGCTCGTCGGCACGGTGAGCGTGGACGTGTCGGAGACGCTGTCGCGCATGTTCAAGCGCGCCGGCATCCCGCACAACGTCCTCAACGCGAAGTACCACCAGCGCGAGGCCGAGATCGTCGCCGGCGCGGGGCAGCCGGGCGCGGTCACGATCGCGACGAACATGGCCGGCCGCGGAACGGACATCAAGCTCGGACCTGGCGTCACGGAGCCGAAGCCGTCGGTGGTCAAGGACGCCGACAACAAGGACATCGAGGTCGAGGAGGACGGCGGCCTGCACATCATCGGCTCCGAGCGCCACGAGTCACGCCGCATCGACCGTCAGCTGCGCGGCCGCGCCGGCCGCCAGGGCGACCCGGGCGCGTCGCAGTTCTTCCTCTCGCTCGAGGACGACCTGATGCGGCTCTTCGGGTCGGAGCGGATCGCGCGCCTCATGGACCGCATGGGCGCGCAGGAAGGGGAGATGCTGACGCATCCCCTCATCACCCGTTCGATCGAGCAGGCGCAGAAGCGTGTCGAGCTCCAGAACTTCCAGTCGCGCAAGCGGCTGCTGGAGTACGACGACGTCATGAACCAGCAGCGCGAGGTCATCTACTCGCTGCGCGCCTTCGCCCTCGAGGGCGGCGAGGAGGCGAAGAGCGAGGCGCTGAAGATGATCGAGAAGGCGGTTCAGCGCCGCGTCGAGACCGACCTCGCCGAGTACGACACGCCCGAGGAGTGGGACTTCGATCTGCTGCACCAGGACCTGCTCATGCACTATCTGGTGCAGGTCCCGGAGCTGGAGCAGGCCGACCACCGTCCGACGTCGGTCGCCCAGGCGCAGGAGCAGGCGACCGAGGCCGGCCGCCGCGCGTTCGCCGCCAAGCTCGCCAGCCTCGACGAGGTCCGCGACGAGAGCGGGCAGGGCTACGGCAACCGCCTGCTCGCGCTCGTGATGCTGAACGTGCTGGACGAGAAGTGGAAGGACCATCTCTATGATCTCGACCAGCTCCGCGGCGCGATCAACTACCGCGCGTGGGGACAGAAGGACCCGCTCATCGAGTACAAGGAAGAAGCGTACAAGATGTTCGTGGACCTGATGAACGACATCTACAACACGTTCACCGAGCGCTTCCTCCGCGTGCAGCTCGTCTTCGAGCAGCCGACGCCGCAGCCCGATCGCGGATTCGCGCCGCCCGAGTTCGGGGCGGTCGGCGGCGACGGTCGTGGACCGGTCGGAAACGGCGGCCGCGCTCAGCAGCGTCCGGCCAAGCGCTACAACGCGCTCGGCATCCTCGAGGACGTGCCCGCCGACGAGGCCGCGGAGACCACCGCCGCGACCCCGACGCCGCCGACCGGCACCGAGGAGGTCATGGACGTCGGGCCTGGCGAGCCGCCGCCGACCGCTTCCACCGTCGCGCGCCCAGAGCCGACGGTCGTCGGCGCCGGACGCTCGGCGCGGCCGCTGAGCAAGGCGATGGGTGCTGGCGCCCCGGCCCACGCGCCGACGCCGGCGGACTGGAAGAACGTGAACCGCAACGACCCGTGCCCCTGCGGCTCCGGGAAGAAGTTCAAGAAGTGCCACGGGCTGAACGCCTGAGAGCGCGCTTCAGCGGCCCGCCGTCATGACGAGCGCCCCGGGGATCTTCTCCCCGGGGCGCTCGTTCTTTCGGCTACCCGTTGGCCGAAGCCGGTGCCGAACCGCGGCGCCTCAGTCCCGGTAGAGACCGGAACCGACGACGAAGGTCTCGCCCCGCGATTCGACCTTCCGGACGAAGGTGTGCTTCCGTCCCGGCTCGTTCGCGCCGGGCTTGTACCAGTGGACGTCGATCCATCCGCTGCCCCGCTCGAGCGCGAGCGCGACCTCGTCCCGCACCAGCGTCTTGCCGGTGAGGTCGCGCAGGTCCCACAGGCTCCGCCCTTCGAGGCTGGGGAACGCGGGGTTCACCAGCTCGACGCCGTCGGGGCTCTCGACGAAGACGTAGGTGTCCATGAACACGAACGGCCCCGTCTTGTCGCGGAGCAGCGGGAACGCGTCGCGCCCGTGCTCGGCGATGAGCTCGGCGGCGCGCTCCACGACGTCTTCGATGAACGCCTCGTCCATCTGCATGTCGTAGACGCCGCAGCCGATGAGGTGCTGCACGCCGGAGGGGAATCGTACGCGCTTCACGAATGTGGACTTCCACGTCGGAAGCACGGCGCCCGGCTGCTGCGGGTACATGTAGTGGACCCAGCCCTCGCCCGATGGCGTCTTGCCGACGTCCACGATCATCCTGCCGAACGGCCGGCCGAGGACGTCCTTGCGGCCGCTCGAGTCCTTGCCCTCGTTCTCCGGCTCGGTGGCGACGAACGCGCGCATGCCGTTCATGGTCACGACGAAGAAGTAGACGTCGTCGTGGAACCAGCGCGTGCCCTTCGTCCGGAACTCGGCGTACGCCTCCTCGCCGCGCTTCTCGAACTCGGCGGCGGCGTCGCGGACCAGTGCCGTGAGCTCGGCGGCGGTCATCGTCGCCGCGGGGCGGGCCGCCGTCGGCGCCTCGGCGAGGTATACCCCGGAGCCCACCACCACCGGGCGCCCGTCGAGCATCCCGCGGGTCACGTACGCCGACTTCTGCGTGAGCGCGCTCTCGCCCGGCTTCGGCCACGGGTAGTCCACCCAGCCCGCGCCCTGCCTCCGCACCACGTCGAACATCTCGCGGTGCTTGAAGTTGCCCTCCGGGTCCCTCAGATCGAGCACGTAGCGCCCCTCCATGCTCGGGAACATGGGATTGAGGAGCTCGACGCCCGACGCCATGTCGATCACGAAAACGTAGGCGTCCTTCGCGATGAACGGTCCCGTCGGGTCGCGCAGGAGCGGGAAGGCCGCCTCGCCGCGCCGGCCGATCTCGGCGACCGCGTTCGTCACGGCGTCCACGACGAACGCGCGCTCCATCCGGTCGTTGTACACGCCGGCGCCGACGACGTAGCGCTTGCCGGACGGCGACTGCACGAGGCGGACGTAGCTGCTCTTCCACCGCGGCAGGAGCCCGCCGGGCACCGGCCACTGATAGTGGTACCAGCCCGCCGGCTTCTCGGGATTCGCCGTGGCGGCGTCGACGAGCCCGCGGATGATGGGCTTGCCGCCGACGTCCTTCAGGTCGATCACGTTCCTGCCCTCGAGTGCCGGGTCGAGGTGGACCAGCATGTTGCCGTCCGGGTCGAGCACGAAGACGTACGTCTCCGCCTGGCGCCACCGGCTGTCGGGCTTCGCGAGCTCGGCGAAGGCGCTTTCGCCCTTCGTGCGCACGAGCTCCGCCGCGTCGTTCACGAGCGCGACGAGCGCGCGCGTCTCCGGGTGCTCGTAGATCCGCTCGAGGGCTGGTCCTTCGAGCACCGCGCCCGCCGTGGCGGGCGTCGGGATCTGTTGCGTGGTCATGAGCTGCCTCCTGTACTCTCGATCGATGTCATCCCGCTCCTGGTCGTCGGCTGCAGCGTCGGTCGCCTCACGGGCCGGGCTTGTTTGGCGGACTGCCGCCCGCGGCGCCTTGCGTCGCGGATGCCATCGGCGGTGCGCCGGCCGACTGGCGACGGTCCGTGGGCGCGGGGCGAAGCTGCGCCGGAATGCGACCGTCCGCGCTTCCTTGCGCCCCGCTCGCCGCCGCTCCGCTCACGCCGAGCGCGTATCGCCAGCCGCTGAGTGGCGACCTGACGAAGAGCATGGTGCGCCGGCTGCCGCGGAACGTGTACGTCACCGTCCCCTCGTCGGCGGCGAGCATCTGCGTGAACGCGCCGCGCATCTCCTCGTCTCCGAGCTTCATCGGGTCGGTGAAGATCATCGTCGTGTCGTGGTGCAGCGCTCCCAACGGTTTCGAGTCGATCGCGAAGAAGACCAGACCGCCGCCGAGTCCGCCCAGCTCCGCGCGCACGATGGCGCTCAGGCTGTCCAGGTGTATCGACGCGCCGAGCACGCCGACCACCGCACCGGTTCGTCCGCGCACCGGCACGGCGACGATCGCCGTGTTGCGATTGGACGACCGGCTCGTGACGAGCTCGCCGATCACCGTGCGGCCAGCGAGCACCGATGGGAAGTACGGGCGGTCCGAGAGCGTCGCGTCCGACCGCCCGTGCTCGACCGTCCAGTAGCGGCCGCCGGGGAGCGCGAACCAGTGCAGGGCGGGCACGTTCATCGGCGCGATCGCGGCGAGCGGGCCGCGAATGCGCGCCCAGTCGCCCGAACGGGCGTCGTCGGTGCGCGCGAGGACCGTCAGCACGTCCGCCATCTTCCGGAGGTGCGCGTCGCTCAGCGACATGAGCGCGTGCAGCGCGATTCGCCCGTCGACCGTGAAGACCGCCGAGTCGTGCGCCGCCGGCGGGCGGCGCTGCTGGCCGGGCGCGCGGCCCGGCGCGAGGACGAGGAGCCCGGCGGAGGCGAGGACGCAGACGAGCCGGAGTGGGGTGGGCACGCGGTGCGACATCATCTTCGCCTCCTCGGACCTCGAGGTGAGCAATGCGCGGCATCGTCGGCGCGCCTTCGCCACAGGCGGCACGATAGCTCCGTCCCTCGCAGGCGCCATCGGGCGAGTCCCGACGCACGGCGCCGCCGATGCGGCATGCGATGGAGTGATGCCGCCACGCGCCGGTCGGGCCCGCACACTCCACGGGCGGCGCACTCCCGCGTCGCGCGAGAGCCGCGGGCAGCGAGGAGGCGCGCATGACGGCGATACGTGTGGCGGGCACGAAGTCGGAGGCGGGCCCGCCGTCGGGGACGGCGATTCGCGAGCTGCCGTCGGCGGAGCGGCCGCGCGAGCGGATGCGACACCTCGGCGCGCAGGCGCTGAGCACGGCGGAGCTGCTCGCGCTGCTCATCGGCAGCGGCGGGGCAGGGCGGTCGGCGCTCGCCGTCGGTCAGGCGCTGCTGGCGTCGGCCGGCGGCTCGCTGCGGCGGCTCGCTTCGCAGCCGCCGGCGGCGCTGCGCGCGGTGGCGGGAGTCGGACCGGCACGAGCGGCGACGGTGCACGCCGCGCTCGAGCTCGGCCGCCGCGCGGCGGTCGAGTCGCGCGACGAAGGCGCGCCCGTCCGCTCGCCACGTGACGTCTACGCGCTCTTCGGGCCGCGCCTCGAGGACCTGCCCGTAGAGGAGTTCCACGTCGCGGTGCTCGACTCGCAGCACCGCCTCGAGCGCGACGTGACGATCACGCGCGGCATCCTCAACTCCTCACTCGTGCATCCGCGCGAGGTGTTCCGCGAGGCCATCGCCGAGCGTGCTGCCGCGATCATCCTCGTCCACAATCATCCGAGTGGCGACCCGACGCCGTCGGCCGACGACCGCGCCGTGACCGACCAGCTGGCGGCCGCCGGGCGGCTGCTCGACATCCCCGTCCACGACCACCTGATCGTCGGGCGCGGCCGGTACGTGAGCTTCGCCGAAGCCGGACTGCTGTGAGGTCCCTCACGCGCGGGACTGGCTCGGAAGCCCCGGACGAGGGTACTATGCGGGGTGAGGTGTGAGCGCGGCGGTGAGCTCCCGGCGCGACGGACCCCGCCGTGCGGCGACGCGCGGCGTTCGGGCGACGCACCCGACGCGACCGAGAGGAGTGAACGCGAATGACCGCCACCGTCCTGAGCGACGTCATCCCCGGCTGGCTGCCGGCCGGCGAACGGTTCCCGGAACGGCTCGACGCCGAGCTGCTGGCGCGCGCCTACCGGTACTCGGAGCGCGCGCACGCGGGTCAGAAGCGCAAGTCGGGCGAGGAGTACGTGACGCACTGCATCGAGGTCGCGAAGATCCTCGCCGACCTCCAGCTCGACTCGGTCACCGTCGCGAGTGGCCTGATCCACGACGTCGTCGAGGACACCGAGATCACGGTCGCCGACGTCGAGCGCGAATTCGGGCGCGAGATCGCCCAGATCGTGGACGGACTGACGAAGATCGGCAGCCTGCCGCTCAACTCGTCGCAGGAGCGGCAGGTCGAGAACTACCGCAAGCTCCTGCTGTCCATCGCCAAGGACGCGCGCGTCATCCTCATCAAGCTCGCCGACCGTCTGCACAACATGCGGACGCTCGACTGGCTCGCGCCCGAGAAGCGCCGGCGCATCGCGCAGGAGACGCGCGATCTCTATGCGCCGCTCGCGCACCGCTTCGGTATGGCGAAGATGCGGTGGGAGCTCGAGGACCTGGCGTTCAAGCACCTCGAGACCGACGAGTACAAGGCGCTGGCGAAGCTCGTCGCCCAGAAGCGCGGCGAGCGCGAGGATCTCATCGCGCGGCTGCGCGGGCCGCTGCAGGCGGAGCTCGAGACGGCGGGACTGCGCGACGTCGAGGTCACGGGGCGGCCGAAGCACCTGTGGTCCATCTACAAGAAGATGAAGCAGCGCGACAAGCCGTACGACGAGATCTACGACCTGCTCGCGATCCGGGTGCTCGTGAACTCGGTGCCCGAATGCTACCACGCCCTAGGCATCATCCACGACGGCTGGACGCCGGTGCAGGAGCGCATCAAGGACTACATCGCGCAGCCGAAGTCGAATGGCTACCAGTCGCTGCACACGACGGTGTTCGGACCGGGACGGCAGCTGTTCGAGATCCAGATCCGGACGCGCGAGATGCACCGCACGGCGGAGTACGGCATCGCCGCGCACTGGCTGTACAAGGACGGCCCGAAGGGCGGCTCGAACGAGCTCGATCGGCACCTGCAGTGGTTCCGGCAGGTGCTCGAGCTCCAGCTCGACGCCAAGACGCCGGACGAGTTCCTCGAGTTCCTGAAGCTCGACCTCTACCAGGACGAGATCTTCGTCTTCACCCCCACGGGCGACGTCATCCAGCTCCCGAAGGGCGCGACGCCGATCGACTTCGCCTTCGCGGTGCACACGGAAGTCGGGCTGCACTGCCAGGGCGCGAAGATCAACGGCCGCATCGCGCCGCTGTCGCGCGGACTGAAGAACTCGGAGACGGTCGAGATCCTGACGTCGCCGAACGCGCGGCCAAGTCGCGACTGGCTGGCGCACGTCCGCACCGGACGCGCGCGTCACAAGATCCGCCAGTGGCTGCGCCACGAGGAGCAGGCGACGTCGGTGAAGCTCGGGCGCGACATGCTCGAGCGCGAGGTGAAGCGGCGGCGCCTGCCGAAGCCCGACGACGCACAGCTCACTGCCGTCGCGCGATCGCTCAACCTGAACGACCTGAATCACCTCGTCGCGTCCATCGGCCAGGGCGACGTGCACGTCATCCAGGTGCTGAAGGCGCTGCACCCGGACCTCGAGACGAACGAGCCGACGGCGAAGCCGAGCGCGTTCGAGCGGCTCGTGGACCGGATGCGCGGCGGCGGGAAGGGGGTGCGCATCCAGGGGGCCGACGGACTGATGGTGCGCTACGCGCAGTGCTGCCAGCCCGTGCCGGGCGACGCGGTCGTCGGCTACGTGACGCGCGGCCGCGGCGTGAGCATCCACCGCGGCGACTGCCCGAACCTGCTCATGCTCGCGCACGAGCCGGAGCGGCGCCTCGACATCGACTGGCAGGAGATGGCCGGCGAGCGCTTCGTCGTCCGCCTCGCGCTCGAGGGCAATGACCGCCGCGGGCTGTACGCCGACATCGCCACGGCGGTGAGCTCGACCGGGACCGACATCCGCAGCATGGAGCTGCGGACGGCCGACGGCCGCGCGACCGGCGCCGCGTTCGTCGAGGTCGAGAACCTCGCGCACCTCGAGAAGATCATCAAGGCGGTGCGGAAGGTGAAAGGCATCACCGACGTGGCGCGGCGGGAGCGGCTCTCCGCCGAGGAGTGACCGGCGACCCGCCTTCGCCCACTCTCTGCCGCACATGAGCACGGCCTAACGAGGCCGGAGCACCCTCGCTGCCTAACGCGACGCCCCTCGGCGTCGCGTTTTCGTTGCGCGTCTGTCCCGCAGTTGTGGTGCGCGCACCGCGATCGGAGCCGGGGCAGACATATGAAGTATTTAAGGTGACGGCGGTCAAAGCGGGCGCGTCTCCACGGCGTAGCAGGCGAGATCACCACGTTCACTCACCCGCATTCGCGGATACCACCAGCTATGCAACTTCGCAACGTCCTTCCGCTCGCGGTCGCCACGGCGCTTGCCGGTTCCAGCGCCGGCGCCCAGGGCCTCACGCCGCAGAACGTCGAGATCCACGGCTTCGGCTCGTGGAACTCCGGTGCCACCAACGACGACAACCTCTACCTCGGCGGCCAGAACCGCGGTAGCTCGCTCAACTCGGTCGCCGGCCTCACGCTCACGGGTCACATCGACGAGCGCGTGACGTTCACGACGCAGGTGAAGTTCGAGTTCAACGGCGCGACCCAGCCGGCGCTCGACTACGTCTTCGCGCAGTACCAGTTCCATGACGCGCTCAAGCTGCGCGCCGGTCAGGTGAAGCAGCCGTTCGGTCTCTACACCGAGACGATCGACGTCGGCACCATCCGCCCCTTCATCACCGCGCCCGAGGCCATCTACGGGCCGACCGCGAACATCGCCGAGGCGTACCGCGGCATCGGTCTGACCGGCAACGTCCGGCTGCCGAGCAGCTTCTCGCTCGACTACGACGTCTACGGCGGCGGTCTCAATCGCGAGGAGTACGAGGTCACCCTCGACGCGTACCGCGTGATGCAGGGGCGCCGCACCTTCGCGCAGGTGAGCGAGGGCTACGGCACCGAGATCACCGACCAGGTGTACGGCGGCCGCGCGATGATCAACTTCCCGATCCCCGGTCTTCGCATCGGCGCGTCGGGCTACCACGGCAACACGAACGAGCAGCCGAGCCCCGGCCGCGGCGACGTGCAGACGGTGATCTACTCGTTCGAGTACGCGGCGAACCGCATCGCCCTCCGCTCCGAGGCGCTGCGCGAGTGGGAGAGCGATCACGACCGGCAGAACGGCTGGTACTACGAGGGCGCGTACCGCCTCTTCGGCGGCTGGCAGGTGGCGGGGCTGTTCGACCGCGCGTCGACGCACCTCAAGGGGAAGAAGCCCGGCTGCGCCGCGCCCTGCTCGGATTACCCGGTGATCGGCGCGCCGCTGCTCTCGCACAAGGAGCTCGCCGGTGGCCTGAACTACTACTTCAGCCCGGGCTTCGTCATCAAGGCGTCGTACCACCACATCGAGGGCAACCGCTTCGCCCAGCCGGCCCGCGACGATCTCGTCTCGATGCTGCAGACCGCCTACACGAGCGGCGCGACGGTCAGCCCGCTCGACACGCACACGAACGCCGTGCTCCTCGGCGCGCAGTTCAGCTTCTAACCGAGACTCCCATGCGCAATTTCCTCAAGATTCTGATCTGCGTGGCGGCGGTCTCGGTCGGAGCGCGTTCGGCCAGCGCCCAGTCGTACCGCGTCATCGTCAACGCCTCGAACAGCAGCCGCTCGCTGTCCACCGAAGAGCTGCAGCGCGTGTACCTGAAGAAGCTCACGTCGTGGAAGGACGGCTCGACGGTCGCGGTCGTGGACCAGGGACCGAAGTCGCCGGTGCGCGCGGCGTTCTCCACTGACGTGCTGGGGCGCGACGTGCCGTCCATGAAGAACTACTGGCAGCAGTCGCTGTTCGCCGGCCGCGGTGTGCCGCCGATCGAGCAGCCGAGCGATGCGCAGGTGGCGGCGTTCGTCGCCGCGAACCCGAACGCCATCGGCTACGTGTCCGCGTCCGCCACGTTGCCGGAAGGCGTGCGGGTGCTCGAGATCACGCGCTAGCCGCAGACCTCCGCACTACTTCCGCAAGACCGAACGATGATACGACGCCTGCAGGGCGCCCGTCGGCTGCTGTCCGTCAGCTTCCGGCAGAAGGTTCTCGTCCTACCGATCCTAGCCGCCGCGGCGCTCCTGCTGGTGCTCGTCCTCACCACCGAGATGGGCCGCCGGAACGAGAGCCGGCTGCGCGCCATCCGCGAAGGGTACTACCCGTCGGTCCAGTTGAGTCGCGACCTGCGCGAGGCGCTGGTCGGCGTGCAGCGCGGCCTCCAGGACGCGGCGCAGGCGCGCGACGCGGACCGCTTCGCCGAGACGGACAGCCTCCGCACCGTGGTCGTGCGCGACCTCGCCGCGGCGCGCAGAAACCCGGTCCTCGACCCGGAGGCTGTCGACAGCCTCGCGAAGGCGTTCGACTCGTACTACGTGTTGGCCCGCGGCACGACCGCGCGCCTGATCAAGGGCGAGCAGGGCGAGGCGATCTACGCCGCGATGACGTCCATGTCGCAGCAGTACCAGGCGATCGACGGCCTCCTCCAGGCGAGCCTGAGGCGCGACACGGACGCGATCGGCTCGGCGTTCGAGGACGCGGCCGGGCTCCAGCGGCGCACGCGCGACATCGTGCTGCTCATCAGCGCCGCCGCGATCCTCGCGCTCGCGGTGCTCGGTTGGTACGCGGTGCACTCGGTCACCGCGCCGATGGCCGAGGCGGTGCGCGTCGCCGACCGGCTCGCCCAGGGTGATGTGTCGGTGTCGATCGAGTCGCGCTCGGCCGACGAGATCGGCCGCTTGATGGACTCGATGCGCCGCATGGTGGCGTACCTCCAGGATACGGCGGCGACGGCCGGCGCGATCGCGCGCGGCGACGTCACCCGCAGCACGACGCCGCGCTCCGATGCGGACGCGTTCGGCCGCGCCTTCGGCGCGATGGTGGAGTCGCTGCGCGAGATGGTCGGCGTGGCGGAGCGCGTGGCGCAGGGCGACCTCGAGGTGCGCGTCGCGCCGCGCGACGCCGACGACGCGATCGGCCGCGCCTTCGGCGGGATGACCGACTACCTCCGGGACATGGCGAACGTCGCGCAGCAGATCGGGGAAGGGAACGTCTCGGTCCGGGTCGCGCCGCGCTCCGAGGCCGACAGCTTCGGCCGCGCCTTCGCCGCGATGACCGAGCGCCTCACCGAGGTCACGGCGTCCCTCCGGTCGAGCGCGAGCGCGATCAGCGCCGCGGCCGTCCAGGTGTCGGGGTCGGCGCAGCAGCTCTCGGGCGGCACGCGCGACGAGACGGCGGCGATCCAGACGACGATCGCGCACCTCGAGCGCATGAACGCGCTCATCACGCGCAACGCCGAGCACGGGCACGAGATGCGGCGCATGGCCGAGCGCGGCGCGACGTCCATGGCCGAGAGCGGCGCCGCGATGCGCGACACGGTGACGATGATGCGCGCGATCCTCGATCGCATCGCGATCATGGACGACATCGCGAACCAGACGACGGTGCTGTCGCTGAACGCGCTCATCGAAGCGGCCCGTGCCGGCGAGCATGGCCGGGGCTTCTCCGTCGTCGCGACCGAGGTCCGCGAGCTCGCCGTGCGCAGCCAGGAGGCCGCCGAGAGCATTCGCGAGCTCGCGTCGCGCAGCCAGGTCGTCACGACGCGCTCGGAGTCGCTGCTCGCCGAGACGCTCGACTCGACGCGCCAGACGACCGAGATCGTGCAGCAGGTCTCGTCGGCGTCCGCCGACCAGGCCCACGGCATCGCCGAGGTCAACGCGGCGATGCGGCGCGTGGACGGCGTCACGACCCGCAACAGTGAGGCGGCGGAGGACCTCGCCGCGACCGCGCAGGAGATGGCGGCCCAGGCGGAGGCGCTCGACGATCTCGTCAAGTTCTTCCGCTTCGACGAGGAGCTCGAGCGCGACCAGCGTTTCGTCCCCACGGCCGCGCCGCGGTCGGCAGTACACGACGCGGCGCGCGCGCGCGCGCCCAGGGAGCCGGCGCTGGCCTAGAGCGCCGCTCGCTGGCGACGCGCGCCTCTCCGTCGCGGCCGCGTCGGTTCACGCCTCCAATGGATTCACTCGCCCGGGACGCAGTATCGCGCTCCGGCCGGCACCATCGCCCGGGCGAGCCCTCAGGCCGGAGCGCCAAACACCAACGTTGGGAGAACATGCTGAAACTTCATACGAGCGCGGCGCTGGTGCTCGCGACCGTCGCCGTCAGCGCCTGCGCGGACGGCAGCAGCCAGTCTCCGACCGCGCCCGCGACTCCGATCCGGGCGACCGCCGTCTCCATGGCGCCGGCGACGATTCGACTCGGGTACTTCAGCAAGAGCCCGGTCGTCGCGATGGCGGAGACGCACGGATTCTTCACGGACGAGAACCTCACGGTCGTCGACAGCCAGACCCCGTCGTCGCCGGTCATCTTCCGCAAGCTGCGCGACAAGAAGTGGGACGTGATCCTCACCCAGATCGACAACGTCTTCAACTACCGCTACAACGCGAGCAACCCGCTCGGCGGCACGTTCGAGCCGGTCGCGTTCCTCGGCACCGACTGGGGCAACGGCGCGTCGCTGATGGCGCGTCCGGAGTTCACGACGGTGGAGAGCCTCCGCGGCAAGACGGTCGCCGTGGACTCGCCCAACTCGGGCTTCGCGTTCGTGCTCTACGGCATCATGCGGGCGCACGGCCTGGAGAAGGGCGTGGACTACAACGTCGTCGTCACGGGCGGCACGCCGTTCCGCTACGCCGACCTGCTCGCCGGCAAGTTCGACGCGACGATCCTGAACTCGGGCTATCAGTTCCAGGCGGCCGACGCCGGCATGCAGACGCTCGGCGGCATCAGCGACGCGGCGAGCCCGTTCATGGGCGGCTCGGGCGTGGCGCTCCGCAGCTGGCTCGACGAGAACCCCGACGTCGCGGTTCGCTTCGTCCGTGCCTACATCCGAGCGCAGCAGTACGTGCTCGATCCGGCCAACAAGGACGAAGTCCTGGCCTGGCTGACGGCCGACGCCAAGGGGAACACGAGCGTCGCGCAGCACACCTACGACGTGCTGATCACGCCGGGCGACGGCCTGATCCCGGACGCGCACATCATGAAGAAGCCGCTCTACGGCACGGCGGCGCTCCGCGACTCCTTCGGCGGCTTCGACCAGCCGATGGACCTCGACTGGCTCGTGTCGAAGAAGAGCGGCGTCTACGACCTGACGGCCTGGCACAAGGCGACCGACTCGACGGACTCCGACGAGTAAGGCTCGGTAGCAGGACAGTCTCCCCGCGCGGACCGGCGGGGTAGGCGAGGGGCGGGTGGCGCCGGCCGGAGCGATCCGGTCGGCGTCATCCGCCCCGCGTCGTTCCGCTCTCCGGATCGGGAGGCGAGGACCGAAGAAATCCCGTCCGGATCGTGTTATACTACGTCCATGTCCAACCGCGCCCAATTCGACCTCCAGGCTCCCTTCCAGCCTGCCGGCGACCAGCCCCGCGCGATCGCCGAGCTGGTGAAGGGGCTCGAGCGCGGCGACCGGTTCCAGACGCTGCTCGGCGTCACCGGATCGG
>DATMHT010000453.1:0-2711 GCA_035554795.1 Gemmatimonadaceae bacterium
CCGACGACGCGCCCGAGGTCGCCCGTCGCGAACCCCGAGTGGCTGTACGCCACGAGCTCGCCGCTCGTGCCGCCGCCGGCGCGGACGATCTCGCAGGCGCAGGCGACGGCGCCGAGCGCGCACATCGTGATCCCCTCGCGCTTCGCGGTCGTCAGCAGTCCCGGGCCGTCGAGCGCGACGATCTGCGCGAGCGCGAGCGCGTCGCGGTCGGCCGCGACGGAGACGGGCTCGCCGTGCGTCATGTTCGACGACGCGACGACGAGGACGTCGCCGCGGCGCTCGGTGATGGCGGCGGCGATGGCGCTCGCGAGACGGCGCACCGACGCGGCGTCGTCGAACGGCACGATGATCGGCACGACCTTCACGTCCGGGTTGCGCGCCTGCAGGAACGGGAGCAGCACCTCGACCGAGTACTCGCCCTCGTGCGGCACCGCGTCCTCGGCCACCAGCCCGCCCGCCTCGCTCACGATCGCCGCGCCGAGCGCGCGGTCCACGCCCACCGGCCCGAGCGGCGTCGCGTACGGACGCTCGAGCAGCACCGCCGCCGGCGACGCGGCACCGGCCGTCGTGCCGTGGCGCGGCGCGAGGATGACGCAGGTCGCGGGAATCTCGACCGAAGCGAAGGCGACGCCGGCGGTGGGCCCGGAGACGGCGAAGGCGGCGTGCGGCGCGACGACACCCAGCGCGCGGCGCGGGACGACCTCGCGCCCGGTGACCGCTTCGGCGTCGTCGAGGAATCCCTGCACGTCGGCGCGGAGTCGAGCGGCGCCGGCGGGGTAGTGGCTGCCGGCGGCGGCGGGGGGACGCACGGTGACGGTCATGGGATCACTTCTGCGACTGGCCGACGACGCGGCCGAAGCTGATCTCGCCGTTGTCGATGCGCAGGTTGAACCCGCACTCCGGATTGCTGCACACCCACGCCTTGTACGTGATCGGCGCGCCGTCGCGGCCGTAGTCGCTGAGGGGAAGCAACGTGCCGGCCTTGCACTTCCGGCAGTCCGGCAGCTCGATCGGGTGGCTCACCATGCCTCCTGTGGTGCGGCGGGTCGCGATGCAGGATGCGTGCGCGCCACCGCGGCGGCGCGCGCCTTAGACGCGGTGCGCCTGGCCCCAGGGGTAGTCGCGCTCGAACGCCTGGTCGAACGCGAAGACGTCGGCGAACTCGTCGCGCGTGTCGGTGGCCTGGCTGATGAGCAGCCCGAGGTCCACGAGCGCGAACACCATGTCCCCGATGTCCGACGTGCTCTGCACGCCCCAGTGCTCGAGGACGAGCCGCGCCATCACGCCATAGCGCTCGAGGGCGAGGTCGCGGCAGGCGACGGCGAGCTCGCGCCCGCCGATGTGGCGCCGCTCCGGAAGCCGCGCCTGGCAGTACTCGAGCGCGGACAGGACGAACAGGTACGCGTGCTCGTGGAAGCGAGGCTCGCGCAGCCGAATTCGATCCATGATCCCGTCGCGGAATGCCAACTCCGACAACACTCTCTCCGGTATTGAAGGGACGACCCAGGGACGAGCGGCCGGACGGCGTGCAACCAGCCACGCGCCCCGTCCGACGACCGCGCAAAAGATGGCGACGAGTGCGGGCGTTCACAACTCCCGAACGACCTCCGGCAGCGGGCGGCGCCGTGAACTCGCGGTCGCCGTTGACGTTGCAAGGTTCGCGCTTGACGCCTCCGGGCACCCGGCGTATGAGTTGATCCCTCGCGAAGGCGTTCGGCCGCGGCGACGTCGCCAGGTCCGTCCGTCCAGCCACGCACTCCGGGAACTCGAGACCATGGCGCCGATTCGACTGAAGGTGAACGGCCGGCAGCGCACCGTGGAGGTGACGCCGGACACACCGCTCCTCTGGGTGCTGCGCGACACGCTCCAGCTCACGGGCACGAAGTTCGGCTGCGGCATGGCGCAGTGCGGCGCGTGCACGGTGCACCTCGACGGCACGCCGGTGCGCGCCTGCGTGACCCCGGTCTCGGCCGTCGGCACGCGCGCGGTGACGACCATCGAAGGGCTGTCGCCCGACGGCGCGAGCCACCCGCTGCAACGCGCGTGGGTCGCCGAGGACGTGCCGCAGTGCGGCTACTGCCAGAGCGGACAGATCATGACCGCCGCCGCGCTGCTGAAGGACACGCCGTCGCCGACCGACGCGGACATCGACCGCGCGATGGCGGGCAACATCTGCCGCTGCGGGACGTACGGGCGCATCCGCAAGGCGATCCACCGCGCCGCGCAGGAGGGTTGACCGTGAGCGACTCGACACAGCAGGGGGAGCGCGCGCCGTCCGACGTCACCCGCCGCGACTTCCTCAAGACGGGCGCCCTCGCCGGCGCCGGCCTCACGCTGGCCTTCGTGCTCCCGGCCCGCGCCCGCTCGGCCTTCGGCGCGCTCGGCGACGCTCAGGCGGCCGCTCCGCCGGCTTCCTTCGCGCCTAACGCGTGGCTCAGCATCGCGCCGGACGGCGTCGTGCTCGTGCAGGTGGACCGCAGCGAGATGGGCCAGGGCGTGCTGACGGCGCTGCCCATGATCGTCGCAGAGGAGCTCGACGCCGACTGGTCGCGCGTCCGCGCCGAGCACCTGCCGGTGGACGCGGCGCACCCGTTCGCGGCGCAGCGCATGCGCATCACGGGCGGCAGCTCGAGCGTGCGCGGGAGCTGGAAGCCGGCGCGCGAGGCCGGCGCCGCCGCCCGCGCGATGCTCGTCGCCGCGGCGGCCGAGCG
>DATMHT010000454.1:0-1550 GCA_035554795.1 Gemmatimonadaceae bacterium
AGCGCCGAGGGTCATCCACGGCTAGTGGTGCCCAGCGTCGTCCGCCCCGCCGTCCTCGAGACCCGCCCACTTCCTCAGCAGGGGGAGCATCCGCTCGAGCCGCACGCCGCGGGAGGCCTTGAGGAGGATCAACGCGTCGGGGGCGAGGCGCGGCGCCAGCAGCATCCAGAGCTCGTTCACGTCGCCGGCCGTGATCACGCGCGGGTCGCCGGGCGCGAGGGCGCGGAGCGGCGCGGCGAAGTCGCCGACGCCGGCGATGACGTCGATGCTCGACGCGAGGGCGCGCCGCGCGACCTCCTCGTGAAGCTCCGCTCCGCGGTCGCCGAGCTCGCGCATCGAGCCGATGACGGCCACGCGCTGGCGCCCGCCGCCGGCGCCGGCGAGCAGGTCGAGCGCCGCGCGCGTCGAGGGCGGATTGGCGTTGTAGGCGTCGTTGATCAGCGTCGCGCGGCCGAGCGTGTCCCACGCCATGCGCATGGACGGCTGCGGCATCGCGGCGATGCCACGCGCGGCGTCGGCGACGCGCACGCCACACTCGCGCGCGGCGGCGACGGCGAGCATCGCGTTGCGCAGGTTGTGCGCGCCGCGCACCGGCGGACGCACCGTCACGCCGTCCACCTCGGCCCATCCGAGTCCATCGGGCTCCATCTTCCAGCGCGCGGCACGCACGTCGCCCGCGTCGAGGCCGGCCGAGACCACCCGTCGCGCGCGGCCGCGGGCCGCCTCGGCGACCTCGGGCTGTGAGGCGGGCGTGATCGCCAGCTCGACGCCGTCGAAGATGTCGCTCTCCTCGCGCAGCACGCCGGCGAGGTCGCCGAGCCCCTCGAGGTGCTCCTCGCCGATCGACGTCAGCACCGCGACGTTCGGCTCGCCGATGGCGCGCAGCATCGCGATCTCGCCCGGCATGTTGGTGCCCATCTCGACGACCGCGACGTCGGCGTCGTCGGGGAGCGCCAGCAGCGTGAGCGGGACGCCGACGCGGTTGTTGAAGTTGCCGTTCGACGCGTGCACCCGCAGTACCGAGCCGAGCGCGGCGCGAAGCAGCTCCTTCGTGCTCGTCTTCCCGTTCGAGCCGGCGACGGCGACGACGCGCTTGCCCCACGCCCGGCGCCGGTAGCGCGCGAGCGCGCCGAGAGCGACGAGCGTATCGGACACGCGAAAGACCGGCACCGCGAGCGTGGCGGCCTTGTCCGCATCCGACACCACGACCGCCGCCGCGCCCCTCGCGACGGCGTCGGCGAGGAAGTCGTGGGCGTCGAACTTCTCGCCGACGAGCGCGACGAAGAGGTCGCCCGGCTGCACGGCGCGCGTGTCGGTCGAGACGCGCGCCAGGCCGCGCGCGCCGTGCGGCAGCGCAGCGCCGGGCGCGGCGCATTCGGCCAGTGCCGCGGCGACGCGGTCGAGGGTCCAGAACGGGGCGTTGCTCGCCGCCGCTGACGTGACGCCGGACTTCGCCGCCGTCGTCTCCGCGGTGCTCATCGCCCCGCTCCTCGTGGCGCGCCGGCGTCGGCGGCCCCTTCGCTCATCAGCTCGCGCACGATCTGCTTCTC
>DATMHT010000455.1:0-8882 GCA_035554795.1 Gemmatimonadaceae bacterium
TGCCGGCGCCGAGTACTCGCGCGCCGCCTACGGCTACCCGGCGTCCGACTCGGCGTCGCGCAAGGCGCAGCAGGCGGCGGGACAGAACGCGATCGTCGCCTTCGACTCGGCGCTCGTGCGCAACAAGAGCGACCGCGGCGCCCAGGACTCGCTGTTCGCGGTGGTGGACAAGTACGTCGCGACCTTCCCCGAGACCGACATCGCGAAGAAGGCGCTGATCCAGAAGGGACGGCGGGCCTCGGAGTCGCAGCGGTGGGACGTGATGGCGGCGACCTTCCGCACGTACGCGGAAAAGTACCCGAACGACGCCTACACGCCGACCGCGCAGAAGCTCATCGGCGACGCGCTCTACAAGCAGGGGCAGTACGCCGAGGCGCAGACGCAGTGGGAGTCGGCGCAGCAGATCGCGAGCAGCTCGGGCAAGCGGGCGCTCGCCGACACGATCGCGCGGCTGCGCACCGGCGCCGCCGGCGCCTTCGCCGATACGCTCGTCAAGCAGGGGCAGTATCGCCGCGCGGCCGAGGAGGTGTACGTCGCCTTCGCCGACAAGAACCCGCAGAACCCGAAGGCGCCCGACGCGCTGCGTGACGCGATCGAGACGTACATGATCGTCGTGGACAGCGCCAAGGCGAAGAACCTGAGCGACGACGACGTGAAGCAGGCGCGCGGCCGCGCCATCGAGCTCACGAACCGCCTCGTCGCCCAGTACCCGAGCTACAAGTACCGCCTCCAGTATCAGAACCTGAACGCGCGGCTTCTCGCCGAGAGCGGCCGCCGCGACGAGGCGGTGACGGCGCTGCGGTCGGTGATCGCGGCGACGCCGAAGGGGAAGGACCAGGCCGACGCGATGGTCCGCCTCGGCGTGACGCTCGACTCGCTCGGCCAGAAGAAGGAGGCGGCCGCCGCCTACGAGCAGTTCTCGGCGGCGTACCCGAGCGACGCGCGCGCTGCCGACGCGCAGCACAACGCGGCGCTCACCTACGTCGAGGCGGGCGACAGCGCTTCGGCGGCGCGGGCCTACGCGACGTTCGCGGCGCGCTATCCGCGCGATCCGCGCGCCGGCGCGGCGCGCGAGCAGCGCATCGTGCTCCTCCGCGCGGTCGGCGACACGGCGACGGCGAGCGTCGAGCTGACGCGCCTCTGCGCGAACCCGACGAGCGAGGCGGCGCGGAGCGAGTGCGCGGCGCAGCGCGCGGCGCGGCTCGAGGGCGCGGCCCGGGCGGCGTTCCAGAGCGGCGTCGCGACCTTCAACACCTACCGCGCCGAGAAGCTCGTCATCGCGACGCGGGCGCAGCTCACCGCGGCCGGCGTCAAGCGCGCCTCGGCGCGCAAGCAGGCGCTGCTCCGCCAGCTCACGGCGCAGTTCGAGAGCGCGATCAAGACGGGCTCGCCCGAATACCTCGCGGCGTCCACGTACTACGTCGGCCTCGCGCAGCACGAGTACGGCGACTTCCTCAAGAACGTCCAGCTCCCCGAAGGGCTCACCGACCAGGAGCGCCAGTCGGCGCAGGCCGGCGCCGAGCGTCAGGCGATGACCTCGTACGAGGCCGCCCGGAGCACGTGGCAGGCGCTCGTGTCGAAGGCCGACCAGGACGAGACGCTGAAGAAGAACGCCGGCGCCGCCCGCTGGGTCGAGCTCGCGCGCAACGCCGCCAAGGGGAACGTCGAAGCCAACCCGCCCGCGCCGGGCGGCGCAGGAGACCAGTGATGCGACACGAACCCGCCGGCACGCCCGGCTCCCGCCGCCGGCACCGCCGCGCCGCCGCCGCGCTCGTCGCGACGTGCCTCGCCGCGGTCGCCCTCGCGGCGGCGCCCGAACGAGCCGCCGCGCAGGACACGACGCGCGCGCGCCGGCCGACCACGACGACGCGCCGGCCGACGGCGACGCGCCGGCCCGCGCCGATCGAGATCCGCGGTACGGTGCCGACGCCGCAGGTCGTCACCGTGCGCCCGCGCGAGACCCCGACGTACGACCGTCGCGTGCTCGTGCCGAACTTCTACGACCACGACTTCTGGCGCTCGTCCATCCTGCCGGGGTACCAGATCGTGCAGCGGCGCGCGCTGACCGGCGCGCTGCCGGGCGACACCGTCGCTGTCCCGTCGGCCGCGGCGCCCACCGTGCCCGCGGCGGGGACGACGACACCACCACCGGCGGCGGCCACGACGGCGCCACCGGCCGGCGCGGCAGCGGACAGCACCCGTCGCCCGCCACCGGGCACGGCTCCTGCCCCTACGCTCCGCTGAGCACCAAAACACCGACTCGCCGACACGCGACGCGCGCAGATCACGCCGCCCGCCGCGACACGTACGCCCCGACACGCGCCTCTACCCGCTAGGAGAACGACCGAGATGACTGGCTTTCTGGAGTGGTTCCGGAACGGTGGACCGATCATGTACTTCATCCTCGCCACCGCGGTCGCCGGCCTCGCGGTGTTCCTGGAGCGGTTCTACGTGATCGTGATGAAGTCGAAGATCAACGGGCGCGTGTTCATCGAGCGCGTGATCCAGCTCGTCCGCGCCGGCAAGGCGGAGGACGCGATCAAGCTGTGCGCGCAGTCGAAGGCGGCGCTGCCGGACATGGGGCTCCTCATCCTGCGCAGCCGCAGCCGCGACGAGGCCGACCTCCAGAACGTGGCCGACGCGGCCGCGCTGTCGGTGATCCCGCGCCTGACGCGGCGCCTCCAGTACCTGCCGATGCTCGCGAACGTCGCGACGCTGCTCGGCCTCTTCGGCACGATCTACGGCCTCCGCGCCGCCTTCGCCTCCGTCGCCGGCGCGTCCGCGGCCGAGCGCTCGGCGAAGCTCGCCGAGGGCATCGCGATCGCGCTGAACGCCACCGGCTTCGGCCTCCTCACCGCCATCCCGCTCACCGTCGCCCACTCGTACCTGGTCAGCCAGGCCGAGACGACGATCGAGCAGGTGGACGAGTTCTCGGTGCGACTGATCAACGCCCTGATCGACCGCCCCGACGTCCGCCTCGGCCACCGGTAAGCGGCGCGCTCGCGCGGCGACTCCGACTCCGGGACGCACTCACCCATGGCATCTCTCGCCCACCGGTCGAAGCAGCGGCGCGCCGAACGCGCGCCCCTGACCGCGCACGGCGCCATCAATCTCGTGCCGCTGGTGGACATCCTCACGTCCATCGTCTTCTTCAGCCTCCTCACCTATTCGGCCGAGACGATGGCGGCGCTGACGGCGTACGACCTGTCGCTGCCGCCCACGGTCGTCACGGCGCCGTCGGCGACGTCGGCCGACGAGAAGGGGCTCAACCTGCTCCTGGCCGTCCGCATCGAGAACAACCAGATCCGGGTCGAGCACAGCGGCGGCAGCACGAACGGCATGCCGGGCTTCAGCCAGACGATCAACGGCATCACGGGCGCGTCGCTCGACTCGCTCGAGGCGCTGATGAAGGACATCCGTCGTCAGTACCCGCAGAACGCCGACGTCCTCGTCGTGCCGGCCGACGACATCTCGTACGACGACGTGATCCACGTGCTCGAGCGGCTCAAGCTCGCGACCTACACCGGGATCTCGCTCGGCAACCGGACGCGCGCGACGCAGATCGCGTCGGCGGGAGAGGTGGCGCGATGAGCGACTTCCTCCAGGGCCCCGACGTCGGCTACTCGGGCGGCAGCGAGCCGTCCGACGTCGCCGGCGCACGCGGCGTCGCCGCGACGGGCGACATCCGCCGCGCCGCCCACGGCTCGGGGATGAGCCGCGCGAAGGCCGCGCGCGAGGCGCGTCGCACGCAGCAGTTCGCCAAGTTCCGCCTCATCCAGCTGAACCTCGTGCCGCTCGTGGACACGTTCGTGTCCATCGTCTTCTTCGCGCTGACGACGGCGACGGTCGGCGAGCTCCAGCCCGTGGTGAAGGGCGTGCAGCTCCCTGAGTCGCGCATCGGGGCGCCGGCGCTCGCCCAGCTCACGCTCGGCATCGGCCCGCAGATCACGCTCGCCGGCCATCCGGTGATGACCACGGCCCAGGCGGCGCAGTCGCAGTCGAACGTGCCCGGCCAGCCGCTCGTCATCCCGACGCTGTACCAGGCGCTCCGGGCGAAGGCCGACTCGGTGCGCGCGACCCACGAGACGCCCGCCAACCAGCAGATCGAGTCGCCGCTCGCCATCCAGGGCGACCGCACGATGCGCTACGACCTGCTCTCGCGCGTGATCATGACGGCGCGGCTGGCGGGCTTCAAGACGATCTCTCTGCAGGTGAACCGCACCGGTGCGCCGGGGACGACTGGCACCGCGCCGGCGACGTCCGCCTCGGCGGGCAGCGCGGCCGCCGTGCCCACCACGGCGAAGGCAGGCTGACGACCCATGGCTAGCACCAACGCACCACAGGCAGCACGTCCCACTCCGCCCGGCCAGCCGTCGCGCGACAGCTCCTTCACGCGCTCGCTCCGCTACGAGATCCTCGGCGAGGAGGACCGCGCCCTCGTGGGCTCGTGGGCGACGTCCATCGTCCTCGCCCTCCTCTGGCTCCTGCTCGTCTGGTTCGGGCCGAAGTCGCTCCCGCCGCAGCTCATCAACCCGGCCGAGACGGCGCCGATCACGATCGACCTGAACCCGCCGGTGCCGACGCCGGCCGCGCCCGAGGCACCCGCCGCGGCCGCCGCCGAGGTACCGGCGCCCGGCCCGACGACCAAGCCGAGAGGACCGGTCGGCCCGCAGCGCGGCAGCCCGAAGCCGGGCCGCAGCGGCTCGCGCACCGAGACGAACCGCAGCGGCGCCATCGGCGACGCCTTCGGCACCGGCTCGGGCTCGGGCTCGGGCGGGATGGTCGGCGACGTCTCGAACGTGCTGCGCGGCGTTGACGTCAACTCCGGCAGCGGCGGCACGGGCGGCGGGCTCGCCGGCGCCGGCGGTGGCGGCACGGGCGGCAAGACGGTGCTCGGCTATGGTCAAGGTGGCCAGGGCTCGCGCACGCCGGGCCGTGGCGGCATCGGCGGCGGGCTGGGGACCGGTGGCGGCGGTGGCGGCGGCATCGGCGGTGTGGGCGGCGGCGGTGGCGTCACCCGCAGCGCGATCCGCATCTCCGCGCCGAAGGCGATCGACGTACCCGACGTGGTGCGCGCGAAGGGCAACGTGGACGAGCTCGGGAACTTCGTCCGCGGCCGCCAGAGCCAGCTCCAGTTCTGCTACACCGAGTATGGCCTCAAGGTGAACCCGGGCCTCGCCGGCACGATCAGCACGGCGATCACGCTGACGTCGGGCGGCTCGGTCACGAACGTGGACATCCCGAGCCGGTCGTGGGGCGGAGCGGGAGCGTCGGAGGCCGAGTCCTGCATTCGCAGCAAGATTCGCGGGTGGCGCTTCCCCTCGGGCAACGAGGGGACCTACGGCTTCAGCTTCAGCTTCACGAGGTGACGACGGACGAGGGGCGAGCGATTGACTCGCCCCTCGATCTTCGTCGTTCCGCGGCGCCGTGCCCTCGACGGGGCCGCCGTCGAGCGACCATCGACGTCGCCGCGCCCGCCTAACGAGAACGAGGGACGACCATCGTGCTGTTGCTCCGGGCCGCGCTAGTCAGCGGCGTGCTGCTCGCGTTGCAGGGGATTCAGGTTCCGGCACCGCCGCGCGGCTTCGGCACGAGCACCGCCGAGGTCGTGGTGGACAGCGCGCGCGTGCTCACGCCGGAGAGCGTGGACCTGATCGACCGGCTCGCCTTCGACGTGCACGCGAAGTCGCGCGGCGAGATCGCCGTCGTGACGCTGCCCGACATCGGCGACCGCGCCGAGAGCGACGTGGCGCTGCAGATCGGCCGCCAGTGGGGCATCGGCGGCGCCGGCGCCGTGACCGACCCGTCGCGCAACCGCGGCGCCGTCATCCTCATCGTGCCCAAGGAGACGAGCTCCACCGGCAGCGGGAGCTGCTGGGTGAGCACGGGCAAGGGCACGGAGGGGTTCATCACCGACGCGCAGGCCGGTGACATCTGCCGCGAGGCCGTGCCGTACTTTCGACAGCGCGATTACGCGACCGGCACGGCGCTGGTGGCGCTGCGCGTCGCCCAGCGCTTCGCGAACGAGTTCAACTTCGCGCTCGACACGTCGCTCGCCGCGCCGCAGCTCGTCGGCCGAACGGCTCCCCAGCCCGGGCCCGGCGGCGGTGGAGGAGGGTTCAACCCGATGACCATCTTCATCGCGTTCATCGTGCTGATGGTCGTGCTCAACGCGCTCGGCGGCCGGCGCCGCGGTGGCCGCGGCGGGTGCGGCGGCTGCCTGCCGATCTTCATCCCGATGGGCGGTGGCGGCGGTGGCTGGGGCGGTGGGGGCTGGAGCGGTGGAGGCGGCGGATTCGGGGGCGGCGGGGGCGGATTCGGCGGGTTCGGTGGCGGGGGCGGGTTCAGTGGCGGCGGTGGTGGATCGAAGTGGTGACCGAGCGGTGACCCCATGGCAACGATGACACTCGACGAGCTGGTCGCGCAGCTCCGCGCCGCGTACGGCGACGACCTGCGCGCGGTCGCGCTCTACGGATCGGCGGCGGCGGGGGAGCACATCCCCAAGCGCTCCGACTACAACGTGCTCGTGATCGTCGACGCGCTCCCGCTCGAGCGGCTGCGTGCGGCGGCGGCGGCGACGCAGGCGTGGATCGGCGCGGGCAACCCGCCGCCGATGACGATGACGTCGCGGGAGTGGCTCGGCTCCGCCGACATCTTCCCGATGGAGTACGCCGACATCCTCGAGCGCCACCGCGTGCTCCACGGGGCGCTCCCGACCGACGGCGTCACCGTGCGCCCCGACGACCTGCGCCTGCAGGTGGAGCAGCAGGCGATGGGGAAGCTGCTCAAGCTGCGCGCGGGCACGCTCGCCGCCGGCCCCGACGGCGCGCGTCAGCTCGATCTCCTCGAGCAGAGCCTGAGCACGTTCATGGTCGTCTTCCGCGGCGTGCTGCGGCTGCACGGCGACCGCCCGCCGACCGACAACGAGGCGCTGGCCCGCGCCGTCGCCGCCCGCGCCGGCTTCGACGCCGCGCCCTTCGTGCGCGTGGTCCAACATGTGCGCGGAAGTCAGCGTCTGGACAAGCGGGACGCCGGCCCCGTGCTCGCCGGCTATCTCGACGCGGTCGAGCGGCTGGTCGCATATCTCGACCGGTTCGGCGCCGCCGGTGGCGGGCGGCCCTGAGCGCAGCTGCGGCGCCTCCGCGCCGCACGATCCACGACACTCCACGACACACCGACACGTTACTCCGACCCCATGCCCAAGCGTTACGCACTTCTCGTCGTACTGCTCGCCGGCGCCGTCGCCTGCCCGAAGGACAAGAAGCGGGGAGCCGACACCGCGGTCGCCGTCGCCCCGCCGATCACGCAGGACACGACGCCGCAGGATCTGAGCTCGCTGCAGACGAACCTGCCGCCGGTCGCGCCGGACACGTTCAAGCCGCGCAAGCTGACGCCCGTGCCGCGTCACGAGGGCGCGTCCGCCCCCACCTACCCGGTGGCGCCGGCCGAGCTGATGGCGGCGGTCGAGCGGTCGCAGACGTTCTCCAAGTTCTGCTACCAGGAGTTCGGGCAGAAGAGCGATCCGACGCTGCGCGGCGGCGTGGCGATGCTCGTGACCGTGGACCCCTCGGGCGTCTCCGACGCGCGGGTCGCCAACGACAGCTGGAGCTCCAGCTCCGGCAAGGCGGTCAACAGCTGCCTGAATGAGAAGGCGAAGACCGCCTGGAAGCTGAGCCCCGGCGCGGTGAAGTCGGGGAAGTACGTGGTGCAGCTCGCGTTCACCGGGGGGTGAGCGAGAGGGAGGGCCCAGGGCTCAGGGCGTAGCGCCTGACCGGCCTCGGGATGCTCCTCCTCAGCGCTGTTCCGAACCAGGCACCTTCCACCGTAGGCCAGGCCCTCGGGCCCTACGGCCCCAGGCCCTCGCACAACCACGGAGACCCAAGCTCATGCCCCTGCCAACGCGCCGTCGCCTCGCGCTTCTCGCCGCCGCCCTCGCGCTCACCGGCTGCGGCTACAACACGATCCAGACGCTCGACGAGCAGGTCAACACGGCGAAGGGACAGATCGAGGTCCAGCTCCAGCGCCGCGCGGACCTGATCCCGAATCTCGTCAGCACCGTGAAGGGGTACGCGAAGCAGGAGCAGACGATCTTCACCGACGTCGCGCGCGCGCAGGCGGTGCTCACCGGCGCGCTCGCGCGCCCGGGTGGCACCGACCCCGAGGAGCTGGCCAACGCCAACGCCAACCTCTCGCGCACCCTCGTGCCCTTCTTCGCCTTCGCCCAGGCGTACCCGCAGCTCAAGAGCGACCAGCAGTTCCTCCGCCTGCAGGACGAGCTCACGGGCACGGAGAACCGGATCGGCGTCGCGCGGCAGGACTACAATCAGGCGGTGCAGCAGTACAACACGTACATCCGCCGCTTCCCGGCCGCGCTGACGGCGAAGGCGACCGGCGCGCAGCCGCGCAAGTACTTCGAAGTCACCGACGCATCCGCGCGCACGGTACCCAAGGTGGACATGACCGGCGTCGGGCAGCCGACGCCACCGGCGACGCCGGCGACGACGCCTCCCGCACCGGCGCAGCCGGCGCCGCGGAACCCGTAGCCGTCGGTCGTCATCCGTAGTCATCCGTAGTCGACGGTAGTCGCACGGCGTCGCGCCTCACGAGCGCGATGCGCCGTGAAGGAAGCGGCGGGGCGCGCTCGAGTGAGCGCGCCCCGCCGCTATCTGTTTGCCGACCGCGTTAGGTCGAGGCGCGGTCGTCGTGGTCGAATGCGGCGCATCGACGTGCGGTCGATCTGTCCGTCGCTTCTTGACAGCCCCCGGTGCCGTCCGTAGCGTGGGGCGATTCCAGACCTCCGTTCATGGGCGAGCCATCGGCCGCCCACGGGGAGGACGTGCGTCTCACCGGCGCGTCGTCGTCGGTGACGGCACGCTCGCGCG
>DATMHT010000456.1:0-10747 GCA_035554795.1 Gemmatimonadaceae bacterium
CTTGCCCTTGCGCGCCGCGTCGGTGAGGTCGCGCGTGTACTTCTGCAGCGCCTGGTACTGGTTCTCGGGCGTCTGGTCGGTCACGCGGTGCGAGCCGCGCACCTGGCGCAGCGCCTCGAGCAGCGCCTCGCGCGTCGCGCCTGCGGCGTTCAGGAGCGCCTTGCTCTCGGTCCCCTTAACGTCGGAGAGCGCGAGCAGGAGGTGCTCGGTCGAGACGTACTCGTCGCCGAGCTGCCGCGCCTCGTCGTCGGCACGGTCGAGCACCTGGTTCAGCTCGCGAGCGAGCGTCGGGTTGGCGCCGCTCTGCTTCGGGTAGCGCGCGATCTCGCGCTCGACGGCCTCGCGGAGCGCGGTGACGTTGGCGCCGATCTTCTGGAGGATGGGCACCACGATCCCCTCGTCCTGGCCGAGCAGGGCGAGGAGCAGGTGCGCGTCGTAGACCATCGGATTCCCGGTGCGGCGCGCCTGCGCGAGCGCGTCGTTGAGGGCCTCCGACGACTTCACGGTGAGCCGGTCGGGATTCAGCATTGGTCTCGCTGTTCAGTGCGGGATGATGCAGCCGGCCCGCGCCCGTTGCGCGATCACCGGCCTGCGTACCGCGCCAGTGATGGCAAGCGTGGTGCCCCGAACGTGCGCCGATCTGACATTTTCGCGACCACCGAGCCGCGTCCTCGCGGCCAGCGTGGCTGCCGTTCCTCGCGCTACTCGTGCCCTCGTGCCGATGCGGCCGATGGCGCCTGTCGTCGCAGTGCGCTGTCGGCCTCCGCCACGAGGGCGGTGATCGTCTCCGTCGCGAGCGACGAGAGCGTGCCGACGACCGCGTCCATCGTCGGCGCGGGCACGGCGCCCTCCCTCCGCGCGGAGCCGCTCCAGACCACCGAGTCGTCCGACGACCGCACGAGCGACGCGTCGATCCGGACCGCGGCCGACACCGCCCGGCCCCGGTCCACTTCCTCGAACTCGCGCACCGTTCCGCGCCACACGTACGTCTGCGACCGCAGCGACGGCGGGTTGAAGATGGCGGGCGACGCCGTCAGCGGCGCGCGGCGCAGCACGCCCTCGGTGAGCACGCCGAGCATCTGGCCGAGCGGAATCGCCCACTCGCGCGACGGATAGGTGCCGTACTCCGATTCGCCGATGCGATAGGCGATGCCGCCGCCGGCATAGATGCCGGGCGTCACGTACTCCGCGATGCCGAGGGTGCCGGTCGCCAGCGCTACCGTCGCGGAGTCGCGGGTCGCGGCCGCCACCGAGTCGGGCATGGACAGCCGAAAGTACTGGCGCGCGGGAAGCGTGCCGCGGATGCAGGCGCTGGCGGCGAGCACCGCAACGAGCGAGGCGACGGCGGTGAGCGCCGCGCGGGGCCGGCGTCGTGCGAGATCAGTCACGGAGTGCGGGGCCGGCGGTCTTCTTCGGGAGCTCGCGCCGCTTGAGCACGCTCGTCGGGTCGCGCTCGAGGCGGGCGGAGAGGCGCGCGAGGTTGTCGGTGGCGACGGCGAGGTTGCGCATGAGCTGGTCCACGCCGCCACCCTGCGCCATGGCCTCGCGGACGTCCGCGACGAGGGCGCGCGTGTCGCGCAGCGTCGCCAGCGCCTCGCGCTGCGTCGAGTCGAGGCCGGGCCCGGTCCTGCCCACGGCGCTGTCGAGCGTCGCGATGAGGCGGTCGGTGTGCGCGAGCACGCGGCTGATCTGCCCGCTCGTCGTATCGAGCTGCATCATCACCCGATCGGAGCTGCGCGTCGCGCTCGTGACCAGCTGGTCCACGTGCGTGATCGTTCGGTCGAGCCGCTCCCACGGATTCGTCGAGGCGAAGCGCTGGAGCCCGCCGAAGATGGTGTCGGTGTGCTCGAAGAAGCGCGCCAGCTCGGTCATCGCGTCCTGGAACGAGAGGTTCTCTTCGGTCTTCACGCCGCCGCCCACAGCCAGCAGCGGCGCGTCCGGCGTGCCCGCGCGCAGGTTGAGGAACGGCTCGCCGAGCAGGCCGACCTGGGTGATCGAGGCGCGCGTGTCCACGCGGATCGGCACGCGCTTGCGGACGCGGAACTGCACGACGATCCGCGTCGCGTCGGCGGAGTCGATGTCGATGGACGTCACCGAGCCGATGGGCAGGCCGCCGTAGCGGACCTCGTCGCCCGGATTGAGCCCGGCGACGCTGCGGAACGCGGCGTGGTACTCGCGGCCGCGCGCGAACAGCGACGGGTTCCGCGCGTAGGCGACGAGCGCCGCGAGCACGAGGATGGTCCCGCCGAGGAAGGCCGCGATCGAGAGCCGCGGGTCGTCGTGTCTCACGCGTGCTCCCTCACCCGAGGCGCTCACGTTCGCGGCGCTTGAGCAACCGGCGGATCACCGGGTGCTCGCTCTCGAGGAGCGTCTCGCGCGGGCCCTGCGCGACGATGGCGCCTTCGTCCATCACGCTGATCTGCTCCGCCCGACCGTACGCATGCCGCACCTCGTGTGAGAAGATGAGGAGAGCGAAGCCCTCCGAGTCCTGCAGCCGCGCGACGGTCTCGTCGAGCTCGTGAGCCGAATGCGAGTCGAGCCCGTGGGTCGGCTCGTCGAGGAGCACGACCGGCGGACGCAGGGCGATGGCGCGCGCCAGCGCCACGCGCCGCCGCTCCAGACGTCCGAGCTGCAACGGCTCGCGGTCCTCGTCGCCGAGCACGCCGACCTCGGCAAGCAACTCACGCGCCGCGCGCCGCGCCTCGGTCGCCGTCGCCGACGTGTGCTCGAGCAGCGGAAGCTCGACGTTCTCGAGGACGCTCAGGCGCGTCAGGAGCGCCGATCCCTCGAAGACGACGCCGATGCGCGTCCGCATCTGCCTCAGCACCGGGGCCGGCTCGCCGGTCGCGCGGTAGGTGTGGCCGTCGACCGTGATGGTCCCCGACTCGGCACACTCGAGGCCGACGATGTGCCGCATCAGCAGCGACTTCCCGCTGTGGATCGGCCCGAGCACGAGGTGCGTGCGCCCCCGCTCGACGGCGAGATTGACGTCGTGGATGAGCGGCTCGCCGACCGGACCCGTGAGGTGGCTGACGGCGAGCGCCGGCCCGTGGTCGGACGCGGGGACGGCGCGCGGCTCAGACAAGGCCGGGGATGAAGTAGAAGACCGCGTTGACGAGCGTGTCGGCCCCGAGGACGCCGATCAGGCAGTAGACGACCGCCCGCGTCGCCGCGCCGCCGATCGCCGCGACGTTGCGCTCGACGTTGAGCCCCTGGTCGGCGGCGACGATGGCGATCGTCACCGCGAAGATCACCGACTTCCCGAGCCCGATGACGATGTCGCGCACGGCCAGCGCACTCTGGAACTGCTCGACGAAGACGCCCGAGCTGTAGCCGAGGAACGCCGTCATCCCGACGTAGCCGCCGACGGCGATCAGCGCGTCGGCGAGGATGGTGAGCGCGGGCAGCGACAGCAGCAGCGCGCCGAGCTTGGGCGCGACGAGGTACTTCACCGGGTCGAGACCCATGGCGCGCAGCGCGTCGAGCTCGGCGTTCGCGCTCATGGAGGCGAACTCCCCCGCGATCGCCGAGGCGCTGCGCGCGACGACGAGGAGCGCGGTGACGAGCGGCCCGAACTCGCGCGCGCCGAACCAGCCGATCGCCTTCGCGCTCATCGGCTCGGCGCCGAACTGCTTGAGCTGATAGGCCAGCTGAAACGTCGCGATGAGCCCGACGAGGACGGAGGCGCCGAGCACGAGCCGCAGGGCGCCGAGGCCGAGCGCCTGGATCTCGCGCTGCACGCCCGAGCTCACGCTCGACCGCCGCGAGAAGGCGAGCCAGGCGAGCCAGTAGCCGGCGCCGAGGGCGAGCCGGCTGCGGCCGATGAAGCGCCCGCCGGTCGCGCCGAGCGGAGCGGCGGCGGCCGGCGGCGGCTCGACAGCGGCCGGATAGGTGCCGGTGCTCGTCGGGATACGGTCCGCGGGGGGAGCGAACCTCGGCGGTGCCGGGCTCATCTCGGCCCCGCCGACGCGCGGCGCGAGCCATGGCGCCGGCCGCGCCGCGGGTTGACGGACCCAGCGCGTTCGGATAGCGTTGCCGCCCCATGCTGCGACGACGACGATCGGTGCGAGCGACCTCCCTGCCTCTTCGTGTGGGTCATCTGGCGGTAATCTTGACGCTCGGCGCGAGCGGATGCCAGGGTCGCGACATCGTGCCCGGCGTCAGCGACTCGACGTTCGTGCAGACGATGGCCGCCCTGCGCCGCGTCGCGAGCGACTCGACGCTGGGCGACTCGGCCCGCGCGCACGGCCGCGACTCCGTGCTCCGGCAGCACGGCCTGACCGCGACGCAGTTCGAGCGCGCCGCGCGCGCGCTCGCCGACGACCCCGATCGCGCCGAGGCGCTCTTCCAGGCGGTGAACCGGGCGAACGGCGCGTCCGACTCGGCGGGCGCCCGTCGGCCGGGCGCGCGGCGGCGCCCGCTCCACTAGCGCGTCGGCCCGGGCCACAAAAGAGGAGCGCCCGCGAGATACGCGGGCGCTCCTTCGGGTGTGGCAGTCCGGGAGGGCCGCCTCACTTCATCACGATCATCTTCTTGACGACGGCGCGGCCGTCGACCTCGAGGCGATAGAGATAGATGCCCGAGGCGACCTCTCGGTCCGTGTTCAGATACTTGCCGTTCCAGTAGGCCGTGTACTGCTTGCACGTCAATGCGACGTTCTCGAGCGGCTGGCCGCCGGCGACGTCTCCCGCCCCTCCCTGCAGCACCGGCACCGCGACGAGCTGCGCGAGCAGGTTGTAGATCCGCAATGTGACCCGATACGTCCGGGCCGGGTCCGTACACGTCGGCGCGTCGCCGATCGTGAACGGGATGCGAGTCTCAGGGTTGAACGGGTTGGGATAGTTCTGACCGAGGCCGAACCCGGCGTTGCGCTCGCGGGGTGGCGGAGTAGTTGGAGTACTCTGCTGGGCCGCCGCGGCACGTGGCACGAGCGCGCTGAGGACGAGCACCGTGGCGAGTGCTGCCCATCCGAGCTTCATGTGCCTTCTCCGAACCTGACAAAGTAGGTGCTAGACGGTGGCTCCTGAGGCGGTTTATTCAGACGTCCGTTCGCCGCGAACATAGGACGCCGTTTCGGTACTGTCAAGCAAGCTTTCTACCCGCGAATGCGAACTACGTGCCGCGAGTGACGCCGACCCGGGACACGACGTGCGTCGCGTCACCGACGGCGACGACTCGCCCCGTTTCCCGCCGGATCGTCACGCCGGTCCGGTCGCAGTACTCCAGAAACGGGATCAGGTACTTTCGCGAGATGCCCAGCAGGTCGCGCAGTTCGGCCGGCGAATAGGCACGATCGGGCGTCGTACCGGCGCGCAGCGCCGCCAGCAGCTCGGCGACCGCCGCGGTGGCGTAGTACCGATCCGGCTCGACCTGCACGACCCCTCCCTCCCGCTCGAGGAGCCGCAGCAGCGACGCCGTCGCCGGCCCGTGCGCCGCCGCCAGCTCCCCGACGCTCGGCGGCTCGCGCCCGGACGCCGCCAGCGCGTCGGCGAGCCGGGCGAGGAGCTGCTGCTGCGCCTCCGTCGGCCGCGGCGCCCATCCGCGCCGGCGTACGAGACCGCCTTCCACGTCGATCGCGCCGGCGGCGGCGGCCCGCCGGACCGCTTCCTCGACGAGATCCGGTGCCGCCCCCAGGCGCGCGCGCACCGACTGCAGTGACGTCCCCGGCTCCAGGGGCACGTCGCGGTGCTGGGCGTCCACCAGGGCGACGAGCCGCGCGCCGAGCGTCTCGAGCACGGACGCGTCGAACAGGCGCTCGCCGAGCAGCACCGCCCCTCCCCGCTCAACCGCGTCGCGCACCAGGGCCGCGGCGTCGGTGGGCGTGACGCCGAGTCGCACGACGAGCGACGGGCGCTCGGCGCCGTGCGTTCCCCCCTCGCCGAGGATGAGCGCGAGCCGCTCCGCGACGGCGAGCCCCGGCGCGGGCCAGGGCCGCACGCGCCGGAACGGCGGCAGCGGATCGGTGACGACGCCGCCACCGACCGTCGCGACCGGTGAGGCCGTGCGGAGCACGAAGCGGTCGCCGGCGCGCGCGACGACCGGCTCGTCGAGGACGATGCGCGCCGGTTTCCGCTCGCCCGGCTCGAGCCCGCCGCCCGCCGTGACCACGCGGGCGCCGACGTCCACCGTGCCGAGGTGGAAGCGCACGCGCGTGCGCGCCCGCAGCGGCTGCGGCGCGGCGTCGAGGAGGGCGACGTCGGCCCGAAGGGCGTGAGTCGGTGCCCACGCCGGGTCGCTCACGAGTACCGCGCCGCGGGCGACGTCGTCCAGCTCGAGACCCGCGAGGGCGACGGCGGCGCGCCGCGCTGGCGACGCCGCGTCGAGCGCGGCGCCATGCGACTGCACGCCGCGCACGCGTGCGATGCGCCCGGACGGAAGCACGCGCACGGTCGCGTCGCGCGTCAGCGTGCCGCTCCAGACGGTGCCCGTGACCACGGTGCCGGTACCGCGGACGGTGAACGCGCGATCCACCGGCATCCGGAACAGATCGGCCGCGTCGCGCGCCGGGACGGCCCGCGCGGCCGCCGCGATCGCCGACCGCAGGTCGTCGAGCCCGGCGCCGGTCGTCGCGGACGTCGGGACGACGGCGGCACCCTCGAGCGGCGTACCGGCGAGCAGCGCCCGCACATCCTCCACGACCAGCTCGAGCCAGTCGTCGTCCACGAGGTCGCGCTTCGTGATCGCGACGACGCCGCCGCGCACGCCGAGGAGCGACAGGATCGCGACGTGCTCGCGGGTCTGCGGCATGACGCCTTCGTCGGCGGCGACGACGAGGAGCGCGAGGTCGATTCCGGTCGCGCCGGCGAGCATCGTCCGCACGAACGCCTCGTGCCCCGGCACGTCCACGACGCCGACGGTACCCGCCCCCTCGAGCTCGAGCGGCGCGAAGCCGAGCTCGATCGTGATGCCGCGGCGACGCTCCTCGGGCAGCCGATCGGTGTTCACGCCCGTCAGCGCGAGGATCAGCGACGTCTTGCCGTGGTCGATGTGACCGGCGGTGCCGAGGATCATGCTCCCCACCCTCCCTTCTCCCACACCTCGAACGCGCGGAGCGGGCGAGTGTCGGCGAGATGCTCGGCGAGGAACTCGCGGAGCAGGCGCTGGTGCGCGCGGCCGGCGGCGGGATCCTCGAGCGGCACCGCGGCGGGCACGCCGTCGAGCCAGGCGCGGAGCGCGGCGCGCGCCGACGCCGGGATCGTGCGGCTCGTCGGCACGAGCCGGGCGCAGCGCGCGCAGAGGACGCCACCCGCCGGATGGCTGAACATCGCCGGCGCGTCGTCCGGAATCGGCGCACGGCAGGAGCTGCACGCGTCGGTGGACGGCGCGAAGCCGAGCTCCCCGACGATGCGCCAGGCGCCGGCGAGCGCCGTCTCGCGCGCCCGATCCGGCGCCGCGCTGCCGAGCGCGTCGAGCGCGGCGACGACGACGTCGTACAAGGCCGGGTGCGCGTCGTCGCGCTGCGTGAAGCGAAGCGTGAGCTCGGCGAGCGCGGCGGCGCCGGTGAAGCGCTCCATGTCCTCGGCGAGCTCCGGGCGCGCGCGCGTGACGTCGAACGCCGACATCGTGTGCAGCTCGCGCCCCTCCTTCGTGTACAGCTGCGCCGCGCCCTCGGCGAACAGGTCGAGTGCGCTGCCGTAGCGGCGCTGCGCACGGCGCGCTCCCTTGGCCAGCGCCGACTGCACCCCCGCCTCGCGCGTCACGAGGCGGAGGATGCGCGACGTCTCCATGTAGTCGAACGAGTGGAGCACGACCGCGTCGGTGGCGAGCAGAGGCATGCCGAAAGATAGCGCCGCGCGCCGCGCGTCGGAGCGCTGCTCACCGCCCCGCGTGGACGCGCGCGCCGAGCAGGAGCACGCGGCGGGGCGCGTCGTAGCCGTAGATGGACTGGTACTTCCGGCCGAGCGCGTTCTCGATCCGCACCGTCGCGGCGACGGCCGGCACGCTCGCGGGCACGGGCACGTCGAGCGACGCACCGACGTCGAGGGTCGTATAGGCCGGGAGCACCACCTCGCGGGCCGGGAACGCGGCGAAGTCTCGGTCGCTGCGGCTACCGACGTGGGTCAGCGTGAGCGCGACGCCGCCACGACGCGGGGCGCGGTAGTCGAGCGTCGCACTCGCGGCTCGCGACGGCCGCCGCAACAGCGCCTCGCCGGCCACGAACGTGCCGGACGCGCCGGGCCCCGCATCGAGCACGCGCGTCGCGGTGTAGCTGTACTGCGCGGAGGCACCCAGGCCGCCGCGCGGACGCGCCCGCAGCTCGACCTCGACGCCCGCGGCCTTCGCCGCTCCGACGTTCACATAGTTCGGCGCGCCGGCCGCGGCGCCGCCGTCGTACTGCACGATGTTCGTGAAGCGCTGACTGAAGTACGTCGCGCCGACGCTGAGCATTCCGGACAGCGTCGCGTCGACACCACCCTCGTAGCTGCGCGAGCGCTCGGGCTTGAGCGCCGCGTTCCCGACGCTGAAGGGCGTATCGAACTGCTCGCCGAAGGCGGGCTCCTTGAAGGCGCTACCGGCAGCGCCGCGCAGCCGGAGTGGACCGATCACCGGCACGGACAGCGCCGCGCGTCCGGTGCGAAACACGCCGAAGCGATCGTTGTCGTCGTAGCGGCCGCCGACCGTCGCCGTCGCGCCGGCGGGGAGCTCGCTCACGACCTGCGCGTACGCGGCCCGCGTGAGGCGGCGCTGGTCGAAGTCGGACGGCGGCAGCGGCGTCGTACCGAAGGTGGAGCTGCCGCGGCTCTGCTCCCGCTCCGCCTCGTACGAGGCGCCGACCGTGGTCACGGAGCGCGCGACGTAGGCGTTGAGGCGCGCATCGGCACTGCGGCGGTAGCGCTCGGCGTTCGAGCGCGAGTAGAAGTCCGACGTGTCCCCCGGGCTGTCGGGCCGGTTGTCGGAGAGCAGCGCCGAGCGGCTGTCGGCGAGCAGCAGGCGCGCCTCGAGCGAGTGCGTGAAGCGGTAGCCCGCGTCGAGTCCCGTGACGACGCGCCGCTCGCGCGTGAACTGGTTGCTGTCGCTCGCGACGCCGCTGCCGTCGGTCGGGAAGTGGAACGTGCCGGCGACGTAGTGCGCCGTGAGGCTGACGTCGGATCGCGCCGACGGCGCATAGCGCAGCTTCCCGCCGAGGGCGTCGTTGCGGTAGGCGTTGTTGAAGGCGAAGGTGCCGTCGGTGCGGCGCAGCGCGCCGCCGGCGGAGAGCGAGAGCGCGCCGAGCGAGCCGGCGACGTCGGCGCTCCCTTCCCTCGTGCCGTACGTGCCGCCGCGCGCGTCGAGCGTCGCCTCACGGCGGCCGCCGCGGCGCGTGAATATCTGGATGACGCCCGTCATCGCGTCCGATCCATACACGACGCTTCCCGGCCCGCGCAGCACCTCGATGCGGTCGATGTCGTCCGTCGTGAGGTTGGCGAAGTCGAAGTCGCCGCCCGGGTCGTTCACTGGGACGCCGTCCACGAGCACCTTCACGTAATCGCGTTCGCCGCCGCGCATGAAGAGCGACGCCGTCGCGCCGAACGAGCCGCTCTGGGTGACGACCGCGCCCGGCACCTGGCGGAGCGCATCGGCGACGCGCGCCACTCCCTGCGCACGGAGCGCGTCGCCGGTGATGACCGTGACGGCGACCGGCGCGGCCGGGCGCGAGAGCTCGGTGCGGGTCGCGGTCACGACGACGCGCTCCAGGCGCGCGGTATCGCCGGGCTCCTCGCCGGCACCCGCGCGCTGCTGCGCGCGGAGCGGGACGGCGCAGACGGCGACGAGGCCGGCGAACGTGGCGGTGAGCAGCGATCGGTCGCGAAGCACGGAATCTCCTGGAGGTGAGTGTGGCGTCGGGGCGCGGGACGCGCCGACGCGGGAGTCGCGGGCGGATTCGGCGGAGGGCACGGGCTCAGCGCGCTCCACGGCCGCGCAGCGGGACGAGCGCCGGCGCGCCCACCGCCGGATCGCGCGTGACGACGAGCGGCCACTCGTAGACGCGCTCGAGCGTGGCGCCGTCCATCACGCGCGACGGCGGACCGGCGGCCGCGACCCGCCCGCGGTGGAGCAGCACGATCTGATGCGCGAAGCGCGCGACGAGATTGAGCTGATGGCTCACGAGGAGAACGGCGACGCCGTCGCGGGCGAGCGTGTCGAGCAGCTCGAAGACCGCCATCTCGTGGGCGACGTCGAGAAAGGTCGTCGGCTCGTCGAGCACGAGCACGTCGCCCGCCTGGGCGAGCGCGCGGGCGATGCGGACGCGCTGCCACTCGCCGCCGGACAGCTCGTCGGTGCGGCGCGCGGCGAGCGACTCGGCGCCGGCGCGAGCAAGCGCCGCGTCCACCGCGGCCGCGTCGCCCGGCGCGGCGAGCCCCCACCGCGACCGCGCGTGCGGGTAGCGGCCGAGCGCGACGTACTCGCGCACCGGGAGCGGGAAGAGCGGCTCCTCGCGCTGGGTGACCACGGCGACGTGGCGCGCCAGCGCGGGCCGCGGCGTGCGGGCGACGTCGGCGCCGGCGACGGTGATGCGGCCCCGGGCGAGCGGCACGCGGCCGAGCAGCGCCCGCACGAGCGTGCTCTTGCCGCTGCCGTTCGGGCCGGCGACGGCCGTGATCTCGCCGCGCGGCGCGGCGAGCGTGACACCGTCCACCGCCGGCTCCGTGCTGCGCGGGTAGCGCACGACGACGTCGTCGAAGCCGATCACGCGGACCGCCGCCCGAGCTGGGCGAGGAAGAACGGCACCCCGACGAGCGCGGTGACCGCGCCGAGCGGGAGCTCG
>DATMHT010000457.1:0-3902 GCA_035554795.1 Gemmatimonadaceae bacterium
GACCTCGTGATCCGGGCCCTCGGCACCGACGGCGCGGTCATCGCCGCCTCGCCGGTGCTGTTCAACGCCCCGCCGTCCGCCGTCGTCGATCTCACCATCCCCGCGGAGGCGCTGCCGACGCCGAGCCGCTTCGAGGCGGTCGCGCAGGCGATCGCGCCGCTGCTCGACGGCGTGAAGCTCGCCGAGCTGGAGGAGGACACGGCGCACCAGGACGTCAGCTTCCTCGCCGGCGAGACGGGGCTCAACAGGACGCTGCTCGGCCGCTACGTCCTCGCGCACCGCCTGACGACGGGCGAGCTGCCGGCGGAGTTCTGGTTCGTGCTCCTCGGCGGCGGGCTCTTCGCGTGGACCGACGGCCGAACGGTAGCCGAGCAGCTGGCCGAGGTGTCGCGCTCCATCACGTCGCTCGACGCCGACGCGGCGCGCAAGGCGCTCGCGCGCGGCTTCACGCTCGGCGAGATCCCGAAGGCGCTCGAGAGCAAGGCGCCGGCGTGGATCGAGGCCTTCGCCGCCCTCGTCGTGCGCCGTATGGTCGACTCGCCCGACGGCGGAGCCCCGACCTTTCTCCAGTCGGCGCTCGACCACGCCGGAGTGCGGGAGCCGGCCAGGCGCGAGGCGGTCGCGCGGCTGTTCCTCGAGCGCCGCGCGCTGACCCCCGACGTCGCCGCCGCGCTCGAGCGCGAGCACGCGCTCCCGCGCAAGCAGATCGACGACCTGGCGACGTCGTTCCGACTCGCCGGCGTGCTCGCGGACGTCACCGGCGCAAACGACGTGGGTGGCGGCGACTTCGCCACGGTGCGGGCGATCAAGGAACACTTCGACGTCCGCCGACCCGAGGACGTCGCCGCGCTCGCGAAGCGGCCCGCGGAGGAGTGGGTGAAGCTGGTCGAGTCGCGCGCGGCCGCGGGCGAGATCACGCTCCCGGTGCAGGTCGGCGACGTCGCCGACGGCGCGCGCTTTCCCGCGGCCGAGGTCTACGGCCGCGCGCTGGCGCGTCGGGTTCACGACGCGTTCCCGACGATGGCGTTCGCCGGCGCGCTGGAGCGGGCGCTGCGCGCCGGCCAGCCCGCGCCGGGCCTTCGTCACGGTGAGGCGCTGAGCGGATTCCTCGACCGCCATCCTGAGTTCGACCTCGCGCGCACGGCGGTGGACGACTTCCTCGACGCGCAGACGTCGAGCGCCGACGGAGCGCTGTCGCGCGACGACGGGTTCCGGCTCGAGCTGAAGGCGGTGCAGCGGGTGCACAAGCTCGTCGGGACGTTCGACGGAACGACGGCGCTGCTCGCCGACGGACTCCACTCGGCGCGGCAGATCTACCGCCTGGGCGAGAGCGAGTTCGTGCGCCGCTACGCCGGCGACCGCACGGACCTCTCGGCGGATGACGCGCGCCGCGCCTGGCGCCGCGCCGCCGACACCCACGCCGCGGTGCTGACGGTCGTCGGCGACCTCAAGGCGCTCGACGCCGAGGCGCTGCCGAAGGTGCTGCAGCACGGCACCGCCGACCTGACGCAGTTCCCGAACTGGGAGAACCTGTTCCGCGGCGGGGACATCTGCGTCTGCGAGCACTGCAACTCGGTGCTCAGCCCGGCCGCGTACTTCACCGACCTGCTGATGTTCCTCGGAGACCGGGCGACGCTGACTCCGGGCAGGAGCGTGAAGGATCTGCTGTTCGAGCGGCGCCCCGATCTCGGCTACCTGGAGCTGAACTGCGACAACGCGCTGACGCCGCTCCCCTACGTGGACGTCGTGTGCGAGGTGCTCGAGGCGGTGGTCGCCGCGGGCGCCGACGACCGGGAGCTGACGGGCCTGACGACGATCCCCGCGGACCCCGCGTCGGCACTGACCGCCGTCGCCGCGGCACTCGCGGCGGCGCAGCTCGACCCGGGTGACGAGCTCTCGCTGTCGCAGGTGAATCCGGCGGACCCGGATCTCTGGGTGGCGCACGGCGACCGCGCGACGTACCTGCTGAAGAAGAAGGCGACGCCCGACTTCTTCGCCGAGGTGCTGCGGAACACGAAGGGCGACGCCGAGGAGCTGCGCGCGTACCCGCAGTACGTCGACCCGAAGGCCTACGACGCGCTGCGGCAGGCGCGCTACCCGTTCGCGCTCCCCTTCGACCTGTTCGGCGAGGAGGTGCGCGCGGCGTTCGCGAAGAGCAACCTGCGGCGCTGGGAGCTGATGCAGGGCCTGACGAGCGGCGTCGGCCCGAGCGAGGGGGACGTCGCGGCGGAGTACTTCGGCATCGGCGTCGACGCCGCGGCGGCGGTGGACGAGAAGCGCCTCGTCCTCGTCGCCGACGTCACCACGGCCGGCCAGCAGGCGGCGTGGGGCGAGCCGGGCAACGCGTCGTGGCTCGACACCGTCAGCAACGTGAAGACGTTCCTCGGCAAGACGGGGCTCGAGTACCGGGAGTTGGGCGCGCTGATCGACCTCCCCTTCATCAACCCGAACGGCGACGTCTTCATCGAGCACCTCGACGCCTCGTGCGACCTCGCGCAGAAGGTGATCCGCGGGCTCGACGAGACGAAGCTCGACCGGATCCACCGCTTCCTCCGGCTCTGGCGGAAGCTGAGTGGCTGGGAGATGTGGGAGGTGGACCTCGCGATCCGCTGTGCCGGCGTCGGCGCGGGCGCGCTGGACGAGGCGTGCCTGATCAACCTGTTCTACCTCGCGCGCCTCAGGACCCGGCTCGGCTCCGGCGCCACCGTCGCGCAGCTGTGCGCGCTGTTCGACGCGCTGGGCACCGAGACGCACTTCACCGACTTCTTCGCGCCGCGGGGAGACGGGCTCTATCAGCGACTCTTCCTCGACCGGCGACTCGTCCAGCCGCTCGACCCGGCGCTCGCCGTGGCGGCCGTGGACGTGCCGCCGCCGACGGCGGAGAAGATCTCGGGACACCGTGCCGCCATCCTCGCCGCGTTAGGCATCAGGCAGGCCGACCTCGACCGGCTCGCCGCCCTCCCCCCGCTCACCGACGACCTCACGCTCGCCAACCTGACGCTGCTCTGGCGGCACGCGTGGCTCGCGAAGCGGCTTGCGCTCAAGGTGGGCGAGTGGCTGACGGCGCTGGAGCTGCTCCAGCAGGGCGCCCCGACCTTCCCCGACGCGCGCGCGGCGTGGTCGCTCGTCGAGCGGATCGACCAGCTCCGCGCCACGGGGCTCTCCTTCGACCAGCTCGACTGGATCCTCCTCGCCGACCGCACGGCGCGCGCGGCGACGAAGGAGAGCGACGCGGCGCGCTTCCTGAGCGCGCTGCGGGCCGGGCTCCGGGCGATCCAGACCGAGTACGACCCCGCCCGCTACCCCTTCCTCGACCCGCCGTCGGATGGGGACCGGCTCGCGGGGCTGCTCGGCGCGCTGCTGCAGCAGCTCCACCGGGACGAGGCGGCGACGCAGTTCTTCCTCGACACGCTGCGCGACGACGTGCCGCTCACCGCCGCGGTGAGCGGCCTTCCGGCGGGCTTCGCCTTCCCGGCCTCGATCGCCAACGACATCCGCATCGGCTACGACGAGGCGGCGGGCGTGCTGCGCTTCCGCGGGCTCATGACGGGCGCCGAGCGCGCGACGCTGCTCGGCGACCCGTCGCTCGCCGCCGTCACCGGGAACCCGTCGTACCAGGCGGCGGTCGCCGAGCTGTTCGACCGGCCGCGACTCTCGCTCAAGTTTCTCGACCCGGTGTTCACCGCACCGCTCGCGGAGCTCCCGGCGACGGTCGATCTCGCGGCGCTCGACCCGGCGCTGGCGCAGAAGGTCTCCTACGACGCGGAGGCGCGCGCGCTCCGTCTCGTCGGCATCCTGTCGGCGGACGAGAAGTCGGCGCTCGACGCGCTGTCGAGCGACGCGGCGTACCGGGCGGCGGTGGACAGCCTGTTCACCCAGCCGGCCGGCGGCACCTTCGACGC
>DATMHT010000458.1:0-15791 GCA_035554795.1 Gemmatimonadaceae bacterium
CCGCCAGCGCCGCACGATGAGCGTCAGGCTGACGAGCAGGAACGCGAGCCCGATCAGCCCCGACTTCGGATCGGCGACGCCGTCGTCGTAGAGGTCGAAGAGGTAGAGCGCCACCTGCACGCCCGTCACCAGCCCGGCGGCGTAGACGGCGAGCGCCTGCCAGAGGGACGTCGGTCGGGGCGGGGAAGACACCATCGGGTCGGCTCGCATGGGTGACACTCTCCGTTGCGCGTCGGGCGGTGTGCTCGCGGACGGTCGTCTCGTTGCCGCGCGTTCGGGCGCGGAGAACATAGCCCCCGACGTGGGGGAGACTGAAGAGCGGTCGGATCGGACGTGGTGAGAAGGATCGCGCGTCGGGCGCGTCCGTCGGGTGAGCGCCGCGCGGCCACCCGTGCGCGGCCAGCCACTCACCGCCACTCACCGCTTCGCCCGGAGGTCCCCCATGCTTCGCCGTTCTCCGCGCCCCGCCCTGCTGCCGATGGTGGCGCTCGTCCTCGCCGCCGCTGCATGCGACGACGCCGCGCCGCCCGTCGCGCCGAGTGCCGCGTCGCCCGATGCGCCACGCTTCGCCAAGGCCTCGACACGGCCGACGGGGAAGGGGATCGGCACGATCGACACGAAGGGCGACCGCACGCACCAGAAGGTCGAGTACCACGGCGGGCCGGTGCTGACGGCCACGCCGACCGTCTACGTCATCTGGTACGGCTTCTGGCGGGACCACCCCGCCGTGCCGATCCTGACCGACTTCCTCACGAGCGTCGGCGGCTCGAGCTACTTCTCGATCAACACGCTCTACCAGGACGCCAACGGCGGGGCGCCGAGCGGCGGCCTCGCCTACGGCGGATCGGTCGACGACTGGTACTCGCTCGGCACGGTGCTCTCCGATGCCGACGTCGGGATCGTCGCGTCCCTGCCAGCCTCCAGTGGGCAGCTACCGATCGACCCGAACGGGATCTACGTCGTCTTCACGTCGTCGGACGTGGACGTGACCTCGGGGCTCGCCGCCAGCTACTGCGGGTACCACGGCGTGACGAGCGCCAACAGCGTAACGCTGCCCTACATCCTCGTCGGCGCGGCGAGTCGCGCCGGCACGAAGTGCGGCTACCGCTACCCGAGCCCCAACGGAAGCGGGGACGGCGACGCGATGGCGTCCATCCTCGCCGCCGAGCTGTCGAACACGCTCACCGACCCGTGGTTCACCGGGTGGTACGACCGGTTCGGGCTCGAGCCGGCGGACAAGTGCGCGTGGAGCTACGGCACCACCTACACGACGACGAACGGCGCGCGCGCGAACGTCCACTTGGGCGGCCGCGACTACCTGCTCCAGCAGCTCTGGATCCCGGGCGGCCGTGCCGGCGTCTGCGCGCTCGACGCGAGCGCGGCGGCCATCGCGGCGGCGAACGCGTCGTGACGTCACCGCACCGGCGGGCGCGGCGTGGCGGCGGCTACAGCCGCGGCGCGATCGCCGCCGCCGCCTCGGCCGACGTCACCACTGGCGCGACCTCGAACTCGACGAGGTCGCGCCACGCGTCCATCCACTGCTCGAGCAGCGCCGGGTCGTCGCACTCCATGAGCTGGTAGCAGCGCCGGAAGTCGGTGGTGACCCAGCTGCTCACGTAGCGCAGCCCGCCCGGCGCGAGCCGTCCCTGGTCGCGGAAGCGGCGGTACACCGGCACCGCGTCGCCGCCGCGAAAGTGCTCGACGATCATGTAGAGCATCCGCATCCCGTGCGTGAAGGGTTCGACGACCGCATCGGCCCCAATCATCCGGCACCCGCTTTGCTTTGCCAAGCGGCGTCAACCAGGGAGGGGACGATGACCAGTGTGCAACGAGCCGCGCGCGGCGCCGCGGCCATCCTCACGATCGGCGCGACCAGCCTGCTCGGCGCCTGCGCGGGCTCCACGTTAGGCAACGTCCTCGGCGGCGTCCTCGGCGGCAGCGGCCAGAACGGGCAGGTCAGCGGCGTCGTGCGCGGCGTGGACACCGGCGCGCAGCAGATCGTCCTGCAGACGTCCGACGGCCAGACCGTCGGCCTGCAGTACGACAACCAGACGCAGGTGATCTACCAGAACCAGCAGTACGCCGTGACGAACCTCGAGCGCGGCGACCAGGTGACGGCGCGCGTCCAGAGCACGAACAACGGCGGCTACTACACGGACCTCGTCCAGGTGGACCAGTCCGTGTCCGGCACGACCACGGGCGGCACGACGTCGGGCACGGTGCAGGCGCTGCAGGGGAACGTGCGGCAGGTGAACACGGCCAACGGCTGGTTCACGATGGACGTCGGCAACGCGACGCTCACCGTCACGCTCCCGTACAACCCGCGCCGCGCCGACGTGGACCGCTTCAACAACCTGCGCCCGGGCGACTACGTGCGACTGTACGGCGTCTTCCTCAACAACTCGCGCGTCGAGCTGCGGCAGTTCTACTGAGGCGGCGCGCGCTCGGCGGTTTTCGCCGCGGATTTGCGCGGAAGGGCGCGGATGGGACGCTGTGTAAGAACGTGTTCGCCGCGGATCAACGCAGATGAACGCAGATACGGCGAGCTCCTGAGAACACCCGAGCTCCCCTCGGCCGGGTCGGCGAGGGGAGCTTGGGTTGTCCGGGGATCCAGGGTCGATCTGCGTTCATCCGCGTTGATCTGCGGCGCATTCCAAAGGGCAGCAGTATCCGCGTTCATCCGCGGAAATCCGCGGCGCCGCTTTCGTAAGGGCGCCGCGCTCGTCAGGCGACGCGTCCCTCGGGCTCCGTGGACGGGGCGCGGTCGGCGAGCACGGCGGCGGGCGGGGGCGGTGACGACGGGCCGATGACGGCGGCCGATCCGCCGTAGGGCGCGACGAGGCGGTTGAGCCGAGCCGCGGCGCGCGAGAGGTCGTAGGCGCGCAGCCGCACGCGCCCGCGCACGGTCACGAAGCCGCGCTCCGCCTTCGCGCGGTCGCCGACGACGAAGCCCGCGTGCCGTACCGCGGGGAGCGCGACGTCCGCCAGCCCGTCGTCGAACGCGAGCGAGAAGTCCACGTCGCACACCTCACCGGCCGGATAGCCATCGGCCGTGAGCCGCTCCACCTCCCACCGGGCCATGCTCCGCGGCCACACCGCGGCGAACAAGGCCGCGCCCCTGTCCGCGACGTCCGCGACGACGGCGCCCACGCGATTCCTCAGCGGATCCATGCTGCCACTTCTCCCGTACCCGAAAGTCCGCCGCGGCCTCGCCTCACGCGGTCGCGACGTGCGCCGTGCTCCCGGCGTGCGTCCACGCTTCTACCTACACGCCAACGCGATCCTACCCCAGAACGCGCTCGCGCCCGCGCGCATCGTCCGGGAGTCGGCGAGCGGTCGGTGTCCGGCATCGGAGCCTCGACCGCGGGGCAAGAAGATATGAGCGCGGTCTCATGACCGCGAGAGGGATTCCCCGGCGACCAAGCGGAGTCGGCGGACCCGGGTTCCCGTCGCCCGGTGGGCGGCCGGCCGCGGCGCTGCCTGACGACGCCCGGCCGCTCGCTCAGCCCGGAGGATCGCGGTGGACCTGCGCCGGCGAGAACGCGGGCAGGCACACCGCCACGTACTCGGCGCCGCCGGGCTCGGGGCTGCCGTAGCGCACCCACTCGCCCGGATGCGCCACCACGGCCTGGCCGGCGCGCACGTCGAGCGCGCCGCCCTCGTGCTCGACGCGCAGCATTCCCCGCAGCACGACCGTCACCTCCTCGAACTCCGGCCGCTGGCCCGGCTCCCGCCATCCCTCGGGCGACACCATGCGCGCGACGCTGACGGCGGTGTGACCCGACGCGACGCGGCCGGCGTACTCCTCGATCTGCTTCGGCTTGTTGCCCGCGGCCTGGATGACCGTGGGCTGGGCGATGAGTGTCGGCATGGATGGCCTGCGGTCGTGGCGTGACGTCGTGTCAGGTGGGCCTGCCGCTGACCGCGGCCCACGGCGGACATTGCGGCGCGGCGGCGGCTGGCGTGCGCGGTGGCTCGGTCGTGTCGGGGCGCGCGAGCGTGTCGGCGACGCCCATCAGCTCGACGTCGAAGACGAGCGTCGCCTTCGGCGGGATCCGCGGCGGACGGCCGCGCTCGCCGTACGCGAGCTGGTACGGGATGATCAGCCGCCGCCGCCCGCCGACGCGCATCCCCTCGAAGCCGGCGTCCCACCCCGGGATGACGCGGCGCGCGCCCTGCGGGAAGGCGAGCGGTGGACGCGGCGCGCCGGCGTCGGTCGTGTCGTGCGACGAGTCGAACTTCGTCCCGTTGGTGAGCCAGCCGGTGTAGTGCGCGTAGAGACACTTCCGCGCCTCCGCCGGTGCGCCGGTGCCGGGCGCGATGTCCACGTAGCGCATCACGTACTGCGTGCGCGGCGTGGCGGGAACGGGCGGGATCGGGGCGGGGAATCGCTCCGCCGACCGCGCGCAGGCGAGCGCGCTCGTCAGCGCGAGCAGGACGGCGGCGATGCCGGGTGTGGTGCGTCGCAATGGATCACCAGCTGTGGTGCGGGTGGGCGCGGGAAACGCGGGACACGGGACGCGGGACGCGCGGATGCCGCGTGCGATGTGATGCGATATGATGCCGGCCGCGCGCGCTCGTGGCCAGACCCTTGCGTCGCCGCCTCGCGCCGCCGCGTCGTTAGGCAGCGTGCCCGGCCCGATCGCGTGCGCATTGCGCGTGCGCATCGTGCGCGTGCATCGTGCGCGCGCATTGCGGCCGTGCGACCGCGGGAGCATGATTGGACGCGCCATCGCGCTGACCCGTGCGAGCTGCGAGCTCATCCACAACCCTTGCTCCGGCGCGGCCGCGACTTCGCGGCCGGGCTAGCCGAACGCCGGCGGAAGTTGGAGTGTTGTATCGACGTCCCTGACGTCGTGTCGTCGTAGAGCGTAGGTCGGGCCGCGGCGACGCCGTCGCGGCTGGTGGTGCGGGTACCCGATCGGAGCGCCGCGGAGATGCCGCGTCGCTTCGAGGAAGGCTGGGCCGGCCCCGCCCATCGCATTGGAGAACACGGCCTGATGCGAGGAGGACTGGTATGACTGGTTCATCGAGTCAGTTCTCGTCACGCTACGCGCGATGCGGTCGAGTGCTGTGGGCGGCGGCGCTCGTCGCGCTCGGCGCGACGAGCGCGGTCCCGGTGGTCGCCGCGCGCGCGCAGGAGACCGCCGGCCCCGTCGGCACGATCACCGGGCGCGTCAGCGACGAAGGCGGCGCGCCGGTGGACAACGCCCAGGTCTACATCCTGGAGCTCGGGCGCGGCGCGCGAACGGGCGCCGACGGCTCCTACCGGATGGCACGCGTGCCGGCGGGCGCGCACGTCGTCCGGGTGCGCACGGTCGGCTACCGCGCGCAGTCGGCGACGGTGACGGTCACCGACGGCCAGACGAGCACGCAGGACTTCCGGCTCGTGCGCGACCCGCTCAGCCTCAGCGCGGTCGTCGTCACCGGTACGGTCGCGCCGCGCTCGAACCTCGAGTCGAGCGTCGCCATCACGACGCTGTCACCCCAGGTCATCGAGCAGGCGGCGCCCCGCAGCACGACGGAGATGCTGCGCTACGTCCCCGGCTTCACCCGCGTCGAGAGCTCCGGCGGCGAAGTGAACCAGAACATCGCCATGCGCGGCATCCTCGGCGTCGAGTACGTGATGTTCATGGAGGACGGCATGCCCGTCTTCCCGACGATGCACACCTTCTTCATGAACGCCGACAACCTGTTCCGCCCCGACGAGAACATCGCGAACATGGAAGTCGTGCGCGGCGGCGCGTCGGCGCTGTTCGGGTCGAACACGCCGGGCGCGATCATCAACTTCATCAACAAGACCGGCGGCTCCGAGTTCGCCGGCACGACGCGGCTCATGGCCGGCACGCAGGGCCTCGGCCGCTACGACCTGAACGTCAACGGCCCGCTCGGCGAGAGCTGGCGCTTCAACCTCGGCGGCTTCTACCGCTACGACCACGGCGTCCGCGACCCCGGCTACCCGGGCATCCGCGGCGGCCAGATCAAGGGCAACCTGACGCGGCTGCTGCCGAACGGCTACCTGCGCTTCTCGGCCAAGGTCATCGACGACCGCAACCAGTTCATCCTCGACCTGCCGTTCACCGGCGTGAACGACCCGAAGTACGTCACCGGCTTCGGCAACTACGGCTCGTTCAACACCAACCAGGGCCTCGACCTCCGCGTCCCGACGCCCGACGGCTCGTTGACCCTGCCGCTCGGCGACGGCTTGCGGACCAGCGCCTCGTGGTTCACGGTCGACGCGCAGTTCGATCTCAAGAACGGCTTCACGCTCCAGAACACCGGGCAGATCATGCGTGACGCGCAGGGCTGGAACGCGATCGTCCCCTTCAACGCCTTCAGCGCCGCCGACTACATCACCGCGCCCCTCGGCCAGGGCGGCCTCGGGATGCCAGCGGGCACCACGTACCAGTACACGTACACGAACCAGCTCAACGGCCTCGGCGAACACATCGCGTTCAACTCGCCCAACGGTCTCGTCGCGCCGGGCGGCGAGTGGCACGTCAACAAGCCGCTGGCCGCGTTCCAGGACCAGCTCCAGCTGACGAAGCACTTCGGCGACAACGCGGTCTCGGCCGGCATGTACTTCGCCAACTACTCGCAGACCAACAACTGGTATTTCACGGACATCCTCACCGACGTCCAGGACCAGACGAACTTCCTCGACCTCGTCGTGACCCCGCCGGGCGGGAGCGCCATCGACATCACCAAGAACGGCTTCCGGCGCTACGTGTCGAACTACCTGAACGGCTCCGGCCAGTCCACCATCGTCTCGGGTGTGCTCGGCGGCGACTTCCGCGTCACGCCGCGGCTGCGCGCGTCGCTCGGCGGACGGTGGGAGTACGACAACTACGTGCAGAGCAGCGAGAACGCCTCGGACTTCGACCTCGACAACAACCCCAACACGCCCTACGACAACGTGACGTGGGGGAACGGCAGCTTCCGCCACTTCAGCCGCAGCCTCGACGACTGGGCGGCGTCGCTGGGCCTCAACTTCGCGCTCACGCCGGAGCTCGCGCTCTACGCGTCGGGCTCGCGCGGCTACAAGATGCCGGCGCTCGACGAGTTCCTCGGGCCCCAGTCCCAGGGGCAGGTCGACGTGTTCGAGTCGCGCACGGTGCAGAGCACCGAGGCGGGGGTGAAGTACGCGTCGGGCCCGGTCGGCGTGACGGTGAACGCCTTCTACACGCAGCTCAAGAACATCACGAGCCAGGGCTCCGTCGTCGACTCGGTCACCGGGCGGACCACGTGGATCATCGTGTCGGGGGCGGACAACCGCTCCTACGGCGGCGAGTTCGAGGTGTTCGTCAGCCCGATCACGGCGCTCCAGCTGCGCGGCAGCGCGACGTGGCTCCGCGCGGAGCTCGGCAAGGGCGCGGGGTCGGACATCGGCCAGCGGCTCACCGGTATTCCGGCGTCCATCGGCAACCTGTCGGGAACCTACAACGCCGGCCCCGTGCGGCTGCTCGGCGACTGGCACTACGTCGCCAAGCGCATCCAGAACCTCCAGACCAAGACGGGCCTCCCGGCGTACAACTACTTCAACTTCGGCGCGTCGTACACGCTCCCCGGCACCAACTCGGCGACGATCGACTTCAACGTGCTGAACGCGTTCCAGTCGCACGGCCTCGAGGAGGGGAACCCGCGCATCATCAGCGGCGCCGGTGCCGCCAACGTCTACCTCGCCCGGCCGCTGCTCCCGCGGCGGCTGACGTCGAGCATCCGCTACAACTTCTAGTGCGGCTGTCGGCTCTCGGCGGTCTGACAGGATGAACGGGATGAACGGAATGTGGGTGTGCTCTTCATCCCGTGCATCCGGTTCATCCTGTCGAACGAGAGTCGGGAGCCGAGAGCCGACGATTTCCTCTTTCCGCGCGCGCGCACCCGGGCTCCGGCTCGGGTGCGCGTTCGCGCTTCTTCTCGCTTCCTTCTCCCGGACGCTGGCCGCGCAGCAGGCGGCGCCCGATTCCACCTTTCTCCTCACGGCGCGCGCGGCCGACCGGTCGCCGTCGCCCTTCATCGGCAACGGCCGGCTCGGCGGGACGATCGCCGCGACCGGCACGGCGCCGGCGCCGGCGTTCGTCGCGGGACTCTACGAGAGCGCGCCGAACGACGTGCCGCGCATCGCCGCGATCCCGGCGTGGAACGTCGTGGACGTCCACGACGGCGCGCGCTGGCTGAACGCCGAGCCGGCGCACGCGCTCGAGCACTACGCGCAGACGCTCGACATGCGGGCGGGCATCATCCGCACGACGTACGACTGGACGGACGGCGACCGGCGGACCGCGGTGGACGTCGAGGCGTTCGTCTCGCGCGCCGACCCGCAGACCGCGGCGATCCGCGTCCGCCTCACGCCGAGCTGGTCGGGACCGGCGCGCGTCGCCTTCCCGCTCGCGGGATGGCCGGAGCCGAAGCGGCTCCCGTTAGGCAGGGTGGCGCGCGCCGACCCGAAGTGGGGGCCCGCGGACACCTGGTATCCGGGGCACGTGACCGTGCTCGCTCGCACCGCGGCGCTCAGCGGCGGCCACGGCGCCGAGCTCTCGGTCACCGGCACGCCCGACGGGCGCCCGACGATCGTCGCCGAGCTGGCGGCCGTCATCTGGCCAGGCGACCTCGCGAGCGCGACACCGGTCACCAGCGCCGCCGGGGACAGCGCGTCGGTCGAGCTGTCGTTCGACGCGGTGGCCGGGCGGAGCTACACCTTCGACAAGCTCGTCGGCATCGCGACGTCGCGCGACGGCCCCGCGCCGCTGGCGCGCGCCGGCCGCGCCGCACGGACGGCACGCGCTCGCGGCTACGAGGCGGTGCGCGCCGCGCACGTCGCCGCGTGGGAGCGGCGCTGGGAGAGCGACATCGAGATCACGGGCGACCCGGCGCTCCAGCGCGTGGTGCGCGCGATGCTCTTCCAGCTCCTCGCCAGCGCCGACAGCGGCACGGCGATGGGCATCCCGCCGATGGGACTCTCGAGCGGCGGCTACTACGGCCACGTCTTCTGGGACTCCGACACGTGGATGTTCCCGGCGCTCGTGCTGACGCACCCCGACGTCGCGCGCGCGCTCGTCGCCTTCCGCGCCCGCACGCTCGACGCGGCCCGGGCGAACGCGCGGGCGAACGGCTACCGTGGCGCGATGTACCCGTGGGAGGCCGACGAGCGCGGCCGCGAGACGACGCCGCGCTTCGCCGTGCAGAACGCGAAGTCCGAGATCCACGTCACCGGCGACGTGGCGCTCGCGGCGTGGCAGTACTACCTCGCCACCGGCGACTCGGCGTGGCTCGCGCGCAGCGGCTACCCGATCCTCCGCGCAACGGCCGACTTCTGGGTCAGCCGCGCCACCCACGACACGGCGCGCGACGTCTATCACATCCGCGACGTCGTCTCGGTGGACGAGGGGCTCATCGGCGTGAGCGACGACGCCTACACGAACGCGGTCGCGCGTCGCGCCCTCGAGAGCGCTGTCGCCGCCGCCCGCCGCCTCGGCCGCGCGCCGGACGCGCGGTGGACGCGGATCGCGTCGCGCCTTCACATCGCCTTCGACTCGGCGCGCGGCACCTATCGCACCTACGAGGGCGCGCCCGACTCCACCCTCGGCTCCGTCACCGCGCTCCTCAGCTATCCGCTCGGCATGCCGATGGCGCCGACGGTGAAGCGCACGAACCTGCGCCACGCCGTGGACCGCGCGCTGCACGAGCGGCGCGGCGCGATGATGGGCGGCACGCTGCTGAGCGTGGTGGCCGCCGAGCTCGGCGAGCGCGCGCTCGTCGACACGCTGCTCCCGGCGAGCTACGACGGCTACCTCAAGGGTCCCTTCCTAATGATCTCCGAAACGCCACGCAACAACGCCGTCAGCTTCGTCACCGGCGCGGGCGGCTTCCTGCAGCAGGTGATCTACGGCTACACCGGGCTGCGCCTCGGCGAGCACGGCCTCGAGCCCGCGTTCGCGCCGGTGCTCCCGTCGCACGTCACCCGCCTCGTGCTGCGCAACGTGCACGCGCGCGGCAAGCGGTACGACGTGATCGTGGACGCGAGCGGGCGGCGCATCGTCGAGCGCGCGCAATCAGTGAAACAGACTTCGGGAGGCGAGCGGTGAAGCTCCGTGCACCTGTCATCCTGAGGGCCGCAGGCCCGAAGGATCGCTGTACGTCCGACCGATCCTTCGGCCCCGCGGGCCTCAGGATGACGGCGGGCGGAGTGGCGCTCGCGCTCTGCGCCCTTCTCGCGCCATCGCCCGCGCGCGCCCAGACGCCGAGCCCGGCGGTGCTCACCTTTCCCGAGCCCGGCCTCGACGACACGGCCGCGTACCAGGGCTACCGGACGCGCTTCTGGCGCGACGCCAAGGGGAACGCGGTCCAGGTCTACCTCGACGGGCGCAGCGGCCGCGTCGTGCAGGTGTGGGGCGACGCCGCCAACGAGAGCGTCGGCTTCACCGCGCGCGACGCCGCCACCGGCGCCGCGGCGCCGCTGACGTGGGCCGGCGACACGGCGCTGGTGTCGGATTCGGGCGCGGCGCGGACGCTCTCCTACCGGCTCGCGACGAACGCACAGCGTCTCGAGATCGGCTGGTTCGTCCTCGGCTCGATGCGCGTCGAGCGCGACTTCCAGTACGGGAAGCTGCACCTCCGCCCGTACGGGGCGCCGCCCTTCCGCGTCGCCGAGGAGTCGTCGCTCGTCGCCGCCGTCGCGCGGCTCCCGGAGCGCGAGCGGACGCGCCACCTCGCGGTGCTGAAGGCGTCCAGCGTCGCCGAGCTGCGCTCGCGGCTCGAGCCGGTGTTCGCGGTCCACGCGGTCGGCGGCGGGACGACGTGCGCGTACGTGGCGCGGCCGTCGCTCGACGGGCGCAACCACCTCGCGCTCGCGCTGTGCGTCCCCGCGCGCGACGCCGCGATCAGCTCGACCGGACGGACCGTCGTCGTGACGGCGCGCCCGGGGCAGCAGCGTCTCGCGCTCACCGTGCGCACCGTGACCGACGAGCCCCCGCTGACGCCGATCGCGCGCGAGGAGATGTTCAACCGCGGCTTCCTCGACTGGCTCGCCGCGGCGCGCGCGAGCCGCGACAGCGCGCTGCGGGTCGCGGGCGGCGGCGGCGCATCGCCGCACGGTGCCGACTCGGCGGTGGTCGCGCGCTACCGGCGGCTCGAGCGCGAGGTGCGCGGCGTCGAGCTGCTCGCCTCGCGCGAGAAGCTGCTCGCCGGGATGCCGAACTACGCGACGTACTTCGGCCGCGACCAGATGATGACCGCGCTCATGATGCGGCCCGTCTGGACGCCGGCGATGTCCGAGGCCGTGATCGGGAGCGTGCTGCGCAAGCTCTCGTTCGACGGCCACGTGAGCCACGAGGAGGCGCTCGCCGGCCAGGCGATCCGCGAGCACGCGGGCGAGTACGTCGCGCTCGTGGACTCGGCGCTCGGCGCGCGCGGCGCGGCGCGCGACACCGCGCTCGCGCGCGCGCGCCGGGTGCTCGGCGGGCTGCAGGTGACGCGCGAGAACTACCACATGCTCGACGGCGAGTTCCAGCTCCCGGTGCTCGTCGCCCGCTACCTCGACGACCCGTCGGTGACGGCCGAGCGCAAGCGGGCCTTCCTCGCCGGCACCGAGCCGCAGCAACGGTCGCGGACGCGCCTCTTCCTGCTCATTCGCGAGCTCGGACGCGTGACGATGCTGACCGCGCCGTACGCGCGCAGCGGGCGCGCCGACAGCCTCGTCTCGTTCGTGAAGCTCGACTCGACGCACTGGCGCTCGGCGAGCTGGCGCGACAGCCGCGCCGGCTACGCGAACGGCCGCTTCGCGATGGACATCAACGCCATCTGGGCGCCGGCGGCGCTGCGGGCCACCGAGCGCATCCTCTCGTCGCTGCGCGCGCTCGGCGTGGACATCGCGCCGGCGATGGTCGGCAACTCCGAGCAGACCTACTGGGCGCTCGCCGACTACGGCCTCGACTCGGCCAGGCTCCGCCGCGCCGTGGACACGTGGAGCGGCGCCGGCCGGCACTTCACGGTCGTGCTGTCGCCTCGCGATATCGCCGCCCGCGTGGACGCGAAGCTCGCCTGGATGCCGGACGCCGAGCGCGCCTTCTGGCGGCGGCGTCTCACGGAGACGAACGCGGGGCGCGACTCGCTCACCTTCCTCGCGCTCTCGCTCGACTCCGCCGGCCGGCCGATCCCGGTCGTCAACACCGACCCCGCCGAGCGGATCTTCCTGAACGATCTCACGGGCGCGGTGATGCGTGGCGAGATGCGCGCCGATTCCGTGACGCGGCTGCTCGACCCGTTCCTGCGCGACTACCCGGTAGGGCTCTACGTGCGCGAGATCGGCCCGCTCGTGGCGAACGACGCGTACGCGTCGGACTCGGTGTGGAACGTGTTCCGCGAGGACAGCTATCACGGTCCGCGCGTGGTGTGGGGACGCGAGGTGAACCTCCTCCTGCTCGGCGTCGCCGGCCAGCTCGCCACCGCGACCGACAGCGCGGGCCGCGCGCGCACGCCCGCGCTCGCCTCGTACGTCACCGCGCTCACGGACGCGATCCGCCGCACGCACGCCGCCGTCGCCGCGTCGGGGTTCGAGCACAGCGAGCTGTGGAGCTACCGCATCGAGGGCGGCACGCTTCGCCCCGAGCGCTACGGCATCAGCTCCGACCTCCAGCTCTGGAGCAGCGCCGACCTCGCCGTGCAATACATGCTGTCGCGGCTTGGGGTGCGGTGAGGAGGCGGCTCTCGGCCGCGCTTGCCACCGCGTCCGCGCGGTGATAGAACCGTACTCTCGTCCGCGATGACGCGGGGCGATGAAAGCACTCGGCGCTCGGCGAGAAGCGGCGCCGCGGATTTGCGCGGATTCACGCGGGTGGGACTTCTCTCTTCGTATTCGCCGCAGCTGCCCGCTCAGCGGGCACCCGACGCAGATCGCCGCAGATCCAGCGTTGGCCGTCAATGAATCGCAGTATCTGCGTTCATCTGCGTCGATCTGCGGCGGATCCTACGAAGCAGTAGTATCCGCGCTCGTCCGCGCAAATCCGCGGCGCCGCTTTGCCGAGAGCCGCTGTCTGCCAGCGAGGGAGAAGAAGATGAGCACCACGTCCCAATCCGAGCGTGTCGAGACCGTCGTCGTCGGCGGTGGGCAGGCCGGCCTGTCGGTCGGGTACCATCTGGCGCGGCGCGAGCGGCCGTTCGTGATCCTCGAGGCGAACGAGCGCGTCGGCGATTCCTGGCGGAAGCGCTGGGACTCGCTGCGTCTCTTCACCCCCGCGCGCTACGACGGGATCGCCGGGATGCCCTTTCCGGCGCCGCCGCACTCCTTCCCGACGAAGGACGAGATGGCGGACTACCTCGAGTCGTACGCGGCGCGCTTCGCGCTGCCGGTGCGCACGGGGACGCGGGTGGAGCGCGTGACGCGAGAGGGAGACCATTACGTCGTCACCGCCAGCGACCGGCGCTACGAGGCGGACAATGTCGTCGTCGCGATGGCGAGCTTCCAGCGCCGCCGCGTGCCGGCCTTCGCCGCCGAGCTCGACCCGGACATCGTTCAGCTCCACTCCGAGGACTACCGGAACCCGGCGCAGCTCCGCGACGGCGACGTGCTGATCGTCGGCGCGGGGAACTCGGGCGCCGAGATCGCGGTGGAGCTCGCGCGCACCGGCCGCCGCACCTACGTGGCCGGCCGCGACGTCGGCCAGATCCCGTTCGACGTCACGAACCCCGCGGTGCTGCGGCTCGTCGTGCCGGTGATCTTCCGCGTTCTCTTCCACCGCGTCCTGACGACGAGCACGCCGATGGGGCGCAAGGCGCGCCCACATGTGATCACGAAGGGCGGGCCGCTGATCCGCACCCGGTCGGGCGACCTCGCCGCGGCCGGCGTCGAGCGCGTGCCGCGGACGGTCGGCGTGCGCGGCGGCCGCCCGGTGCTGGAGGACGGCCGCGCGCTCGACGTCGCGAACGTGATCTGGTGCACCGGCTTCGAGCCCGGCTTCTCCTGGATCGACCTGCCGATCTTCGACGACGCCGGCAATCCGCGCCACGAGCGCGGCGTCTGCACGACGTGCGACGGGATGTACTTCGTCGGCCTGCTCTTCCTGCACGCGTTCTCGTCCACGATGATCCACGGCGTCGAGCGCGACGCGGCGCACGTCGTCGACGCGATCGCCGCGCGTGCGCGCGGCCGTTCGACCACTGCAGCAGCGGTCAGTTGAGCGGCGGCGCCGAGGGCGATCGCGCGGGGGCGCCCTGCGGCCGGCGCGACTGGCTCGCGGCGGCCGGCCGCCTGGCGATCGCGTCGGCCGTCTCTCCGCGCCTCCTCGTGCCCGACTCTCTCGTGCCCGACGATACCAGCGCCGCCGCCGAGCCTTCGTGGCGGGACGAGTTCCCGATCGCGAAGAGCCTCGCCTACCTGAACAACGCCGCGATCCACCCGATGAGCCGCGGCGCGATGCGCGCCGTGCGGGAGTACCTCGACGGCCGCACCTTCGGCGCCGGCGCCGCGCACTCGCCCGATCCCCCCGTGCCGGTGCGCGACGTGAAGGCGAAGTTCGCGGCGCTCGTCAACGCGAAGCCGACGGAGATCTCGTACGTGCCGAGCACGATGGTCGGCGAGAACCTCGTCGTCGCCGGACTCGGCATCGCGGCGGGGAAGGGGAACGTCGTCACCGACGCGCTGCACTTCGAAGGGTCGCTGTACATGTACCAGTCGCTGCAGCGCGACCGCGGGCTCGACCTGCGCCTCGTCATGCCGCGTGACTGGCGCATCGACATGCGCGACCTCGAGCGCGCGGTGGACCGCGACACGAAGCTGGTCGCGATCTCGCTCGTGTCCTTCCTCAACGGCTTCGAGCACGACCTGAAGGCGATCTGCGACCTCGCCCACGCGCACGGCGCCTACGTCTACGCCGACGTCATCCAGGGCGCGGGGGCGATCCCGATCGACGTGCGCGCGAGCGGCGTGGACTTCTGCGCCTGCTCGAGCTACAAGTGGCTGCAGGGCGACCTCGGCATCGGCTTCTTCTACGTGCGCGAGGACCTCCTCGACCGCGTGCTCCCACGCACGCAGTACGGCCACCGGCAGGTCACGGCGTTCGACTACCACTTCCTCCCCGGCGACCCGCCGGCGCCGGGCGGTGCGCCGGTGACGTGGGCGCGCGGGACGGACGCGGGCGCGCACTTCGAGGTCGGCACGTGGTCCACGTCCACGATCGCGGCGCTGACGCACTCGCTCGATTTCATCCAGCGCACCGGCGTCGAGCGCATCCAGGCGCACAACCTCGCCCTCGCCCGCCGCGTGCGCGCCGAGCTGCCGCGCCTCGGCTACGCGCCGCTCACGCCGCCCGAGAGCCGGTCCTCCATCTCGTCGTTCACGCTGACGAACCGCGACGCGACCGCGCGGCGGTTGGCGAAGGCGAAGGTGGACGTCAGCCTCGAGCCGGACCGCATGCGCGTCTCGCCGTCGCTCTACAACGACGACCGCGACGTGGACGCGCTGCTGAACGCGCTGTCGTGATCCGCTCGGCGAGAAGCGTCGCCGCGGATCTTCGCGGATCGCCGCCGATACAGCCGCTCGGCAAGAGCGCTGGCGCCGCAGATCAACGTAGATGAACGCGGATCCCTTTCCGGGTCATCCCGAGGAGCGCAGCGACGAGGGATCTTCCGTCCGGGTCGCGGAGCGTGCTCCACGTACCGCACACAAGATCCCTCGCTAGCGCTCGGGATGACTGGGAGAGGAAAGCCTCCGTGTCCTCCGCGACCTCCGTGGTTCAAGCTCTTCAACAGAATCCGCAGTATCCGCGCTCATCCGCGGCAATCCGCGGCGCCGTTGT
>DATMHT010000459.1:0-2132 GCA_035554795.1 Gemmatimonadaceae bacterium
ACGATCTCGTCCTTCTCGAGCGACAGCCCCCACTCGGCGAGCGGACCGAGGTCGCTGACGAAGCCGAGCATCGGCAGGATGACGTCGGCGTCCACCTCGCGCGTCGTCTTCGCCTTGATGTCCTTCAGCACGATGCGGCCGATCTTCTCGCCGTCCGCCTGGATGTCGGCGAGCTCGTGGAAGGTGAGAATCTTCACGTTGCCGCCGTTCGTCGCCGCCTGCTGCACCTCGGCGACCGTCGCGGCGTGGGCGCGGAAGCGGTCGCTCCGGTGCACGAGCGTGACGCTCTCGGCGCGGTGGCGGAGCTGCGCCGCCCAGTCGAACGCGGAGTCGCCGCCGCCGATGATCATCACGCGCTGCCCGACGTAATCGTCCGGGCTCGTGACGACGTCGTAGATGCCGCGCCCGTACCAGCCCTCGGCGCACGGCTGCGGCAGACGCCGCGGCGAGAACGCGCCGATGCCGGCGGCGATGACGATCGAGCGCGAGCGGAAGCGGCCGTCGTCGGTGACGAGCACGAAGTGATGGCCGTCGGCGCCGTCGGTGACTTCCTCGAGCCCCGTCACGCGCCGGTTGAGGAACGACGGCGCCTGGAACTGCGCCGCCTGATCCGCCAGCTGCTTCACGAGGTCCTTCGCCAGCACCTTCGGATAGCCGGCGACGTCGAAGATGTACTTCTCCGGATAGAGCGCCGTGAGCTGCCCGCCGAGCTGCGGCAGGGCGTCGACGATCTGCGCCGTCGCGCCGCGCATGCCGGCATAGAAGAGCGCGAACAGCCCCGTGGGGCCGCCGCCGATGATCGTGATGTCCTTGATGTCGTCAGTCGCCATTCCTGAAAAGTCACCGACTGGGACGCTGCATGGAAGTGGCCAGGCCCTAGGCCCTACGGCCCTAGGCCCTATCTTTCAGCCCATGACCCTCAAGATCTACACGAAGACCGGCGACAAGGGCGACACGGGCCTCTTCGGCGGCGGCCGCGTCGGCAAGGACCATCCGCGCGTCGAGGCGTACGGCGACGTCGACGAGCTCAACGCCGTCCTCGGCATGGCGCGCGCGGTCGAGATGATGCCGCGCATCGACGAGGTGCTCGTCCCCGTGCAGCGCGACCTCTTCGGCCTCGGCGCGCTGCTCGCCACGCCCGACCTCCAGCGCATGCACGAGCAGCTCGCCAAGGCGCGCATCGACACCGACCGCATCGCGCAGCTCGAGCGCGCGATCGACGACGGCGAGCGCGAGCTGGAGCCGCTCAAGGCGTTCATCCTCCCCGGCGGCACGCCGAAGGCATCGGCGCTGCACGTGGCGCGCACAGTCTGCCGCCGCGCCGAGCGCAAGGTCGTCCACCTGCGCCGCGAGGTGGACATCCCCGAGGTCGTCGTCGTGTACCTGAACCGCCTCTCCGACCTGCTCTTCGTCCTCGCCCGTGTCGCGAACAAGCGCGCGGGGGCGGGAGAGGTCACGTGGTGAGAAGGGCGGCTCTCGGCTCTCGGCTGTTCGACAGGATGAACAGGATGTGGCACTGCCGTCATCCCGTTCATCCCGTTCATCCTGTCCAACGACGGCCGAGGGCCGAGAGCCGAGAGCCGAGAGCGCCCCTCGTCTGATGCCCGAGATCGCGATCGGTCCCTCGCGCGTCACCATCGAACCTGGCGCGCTCGACACGCTCGGCGCGCGCGTGCGCGACGCCGCGGCCGCGCATCGCTACGCCGTGATCAGCGACGAGACGGTCGCCGCGCTGCATGGCGCGCGCGTCCTCGCGTCGCTCGCGGACGCGGGCCTCCGCGCCGAGCTGCTCGCCTTCCCCGCCGGCGAGGCGCACAAGACGCGCGAGACGTGGGGCGCGATGACCGACCGCATGCTCGCCGCGGGCTTCGGCCGCGACTCGGTGGTCGTCGCGCTCGGCGGCGGCGTCGTCGGCGACCTCGCCGGCTTCTGCGCCGCCTGCTTCCAGCGCGGCATCCCGGTCGTGCAGGCGCCGACGACGATCGTCTCCCAGGTCGACTCCGCCTACGGCGGCAAGACCGGGGTGGACCTCCCGGAGGGCAAGAACTACGCCGGCGCGTACCACCAGCCCGCGATGGTCCTCGCCGACCCCGCGACGCTGACGACGCTGCCGGCCGAGGAGGCCGCCGCCG
>DATMHT010000460.1:0-2370 GCA_035554795.1 Gemmatimonadaceae bacterium
CGCGTCTCCGGACAACGCGGCGGCTCTATGCAGTTGATCGGGCACATCCACGTCGCGAAGCTCACGTAGTGCGTGCGGCCGTCCGGCGCCGCGCGGTGCCAGGGCGTGGACGGGGCGACATCGAGCGCCGGCGATCGAACGCTGCGCTCCGGCCAGCGGCGTCGCGCCCGCGCCATGATCCACTCGTGAGCGAGGTGGGGCATGAGCGGCGACGGAACGACGGCGTCCCGCGCGACAGCCTGCGGATCGGCGCACGCGGCATCGAAATACGCCGGGAGAAACTCCTCCCACGGCGCGACTTCGACGCGGACGGCGGCGAAGTGGTGCCGGTCGACGTGCCAGTCGGTCGTACCTTCCATTTGGGGGGGGCCCCCGGACTGCCCTGCCCGGGCTGGCGCGACGAACCGGTCGTCAGCCGCCGCACGCGCCGCGCGCGCCACGCGGCACTCGGGGTCTCGGTCCACGACGAGCAGGCGGTCGTACACGATCGCGCCCGCGTCGCACGCCCGTGTGAGCTGCCGCAGGTAGTACGACCCGTAGCAGCCGCCCCCGACGATCACGATCGTTCCGAAGCGCCGCGGCTCACGCGGGACCGCCGCGCCGCGTCGCGCTCCCGGGTCCGCCACCGAGCTCTCCACCGCCACGACGCCGACGCGAGTCTCGCCGTCAGGTGCGGACATGCCGACCGCCGTCCACGATGATCGTCTCTCCGGTCACGTAGTCGGCCTCGAGGAGATAGAGCATCGCGCCGGCCACGTCCGCCGGGCTGCCGAGTCGCGCGAGCGGAGTCGTGCTCACGAGCCGCTCGGCGTCGCGCTCGCTCCAGTCGTTAGGCAGGAGCACGGCGCCGGGCGCGACCGCGTTGACGCGGATGCGAGGGGCGAGCGCGCGCGCCAGCGCCCGCGTCATCTGCACGACGCCGGCCTTGGTGATGCCGTGTGGGACGTACGCCGGCCAGGTCTCGAAGGCGGCCAGGTCGGCGACGTTCACGACCGCGCCGCCGTCCGTCATCACGCGCGCGGCGGCCTGCGTCATGAAGAAGGGAGCGCGCAAGTTCAGGGAGAACATCGCGTCCCACTGCTCCTCCGTCACCTCGTCCACCGGCGTCCGCTCCATGACCGCGGCCGAGTTCACGAGCACGTCGAGCGCTCCGAATCGGGCGACGACGTCAGCGACGAGACGGCCCGGTGCTCCAGGCGCCGTCAGGTCGGCGTGGAAGACCTCGGCCTCGCCGCCGCCGGCCGTGACGAGCCGCGTCGTCTCGCGCGCCCCCTCGGCCGCACCGTGGTAGTGGACGGCGACGCGCATCCCCTCGACGCCGAGCGCGACGGCGAGCGCGCGCCCGACCCGGTGCCCAGCGCCCGTGACGAGCGCAACGCGGCCGCCGAGGCGCATGCGGCTACCGCTCGCCAAACGCGCGCCGACCGGGCGCGATCGCTCCGGCCGGCGCGCGCTGCATCAGGCCGCCCGGTGCGCGGCCCGCACCTCGACGGCGCGCGCCTCCTGCCGCTCGGCCCACTCGGCCGAGACGCGCTGGTTTCCGATGACGCGCGGCCCCTCGACCGCTCCGTGCCAGTCGGAGCCGCCGCTCGGCACGAGGCCGAAGTGATCCACGAGCGCGCCCAGCCGGGCGTTGTCCTCCGCCGAATGGCTCGGGTGCCGCACCTCGAGGCCGTCGAGGCCGAGGCCGACGAGCGGCTCGATGCGCGCGCGCGTGCCGTCGCCGCCGGGATGCGCGACGACCGCGACGCCGCCGGCGTCGTGCACGAGGCGGATCGCGTCGCCGATCGCGAGGTGATGCTTGGGGACGAAGGCGGGACGGCCGTTGCCGAGAAAGCGGTCGAACGCCTCGCGCTGGTCGCGCACCCAGCCGCCGCGCACGATCGCGCGCGCGACATGCGGCCGACCGACCGCGCCCTCGCCGGCTTCGGCGAGCACGGCGTCGAACGTCACCGGCACTTGGAGCGCGTTCAGCCGGGCGACGATCTCCTCGGCGCGCGAGATGCGCGTCTCGCGGAACGCCGCCAGCTCGCGGTCGATCGGCGCGGTGCTCTCGAGGTGCAGACCGAGCAGGTGGATCTCGCGCGCGCCGTCCACCGCGCTCAGCTCGATGCCGGCGATGACGTGCACGCCAAGCCGCTCGCCGGCGGCGCGCGCCTCCTCGACGCCGGCGACCGTGTCGTGGTCGGTGAGCGCGATCGTGGCGAGCCCGGCGCGGCTGGCGTGCGCCACGACGTCGGCCGGGGCGAAGGCACCGTCGGACGCCGTCGAGTGCGTGTGGAGGTCCACGAAGGGCCCGACCGCCGCCGGCCCCGTCGGCGTCACGCGAGGTGCGGTCACCGGAGGTAGCCCGCCTCAGGCGACGTGAAG
>DATMHT010000461.1:0-1877 GCA_035554795.1 Gemmatimonadaceae bacterium
CCGCGGGCGCCCTTCGCGACGAGGATGTGATGGTGCGCCCGGGCGGCGATCTGCGGCAGGTGCGAGATCGCGAACACCTGGTGGTGTGCCGCGACGCGTCGCATCGTCTCGCCCACCTGCAGCCCGACGCGGCCGCCGATGCCGGCGTCCACCTCGTCGAAGATCAGCGTCGGCACGCGGTCGAGTCGGGCGAGGATGGTCTTGAGCGCGAGCATCACGCGCGACAGCTCGCCGCCCGACGCCACGCGCGCCAGCGGCCGCGCGTCGTGCCCGACGTTCAGCGCGACGCGGAACTCGACATCCTCGGCGCCCGTCGGGCCCACCTCGCCGCGCGGCACGAGCGCCACGGTCAGGCGGCCGTCGGGCATGCCGAGGTCGGGCAGGACCGCGTCCACGGCGCTGCCGAGGCGCTCCGCCGCCGCCGTGCGCAGCGACGTGAGCGCGGCCGCGTCGGCGTCGAGCCGCTCGCGCGCCGCCGCCTCGCGCGCCTGGAGCTGCTTGAGGTCGAAGCCGGCCGAGTCCACGAGGTCGAGCTCCGCGCGCGAGCGCCGACCGGTCTCGATGACGTCGTTCAGCTCGGGCCCGTACTTCTTCGTCAGGCGGAAGATCAGGTCGCGGCGGCGCGAGACCTCGGCGAGCCGCTCCGGATCGAGCTCCACCGAGCGCTCGTAGTCCACGAGCTCGCGCGACAGCTCCTCGAGCGAGTAGAAGGCGCTGTCGAAGATCTCCTGGAGTCGCTCGAGCGACGGATCGATGCGCTGGATGGTGCCGAGCGAGCGCTGCACGGCCGCGAGGCGCTGCAGGACCGCGTCCTCCTCGTCGCCGTCGAGCAGAGTGGCCATCCCGTCGGCGAGCGTGCGCAGCTCTTCGGCGTGCTCAAGTCGTCGCCCTTCCTCCTCGAGCCGCGCGTCCTCGCCCTCGACCAGGCGGGCGTCCTCGATCTCGCGCACGACGTGACGCAGGTAGTCCGCGCGCCGCTCCGCCTCCGCCTTACGCGACGCGAGGTCGGCGATCTCGCGCCGCACGTCACTGAGCGCGGCGAACGCGTCCTTCACCTTCGCCGCCTGCTCGGTCGCGCCGCCGAAGGCGTCGAGGATGCGGCGCTGCGAGTCCGCGTCGAGCAGCGTCTGCGCCTCGTGCTGGCCGTGCAGGTTCACGAGCAGCCGGCCGATCTCGGCCAGCACCGACGCGGTGACCGTGGTGCCGTTGACCCACGCGCGCGCCCGGCCGTTGGCCGAGATCTCGCGCTTCAGCACGACCTGGTCGCCGTCGTCGCTGTCGATGCCGCGGTCGTCGAGCAGCGTGGCGAGCTCCGGGCGGTCGCCGGCCTCGAAGACGCCCTCGACGGTGGCGCGGTCGGTGCCGCTCCGGATCAGGTCCGCGCTCGCGCGCTCGCCGAGCAGCAGGCCGAGCGCGCCGACGATGATGGACTTCCCCGCCCCCGTCTCACCGGAGAGGACGTTGAAGCCGCGCGCGAGCGGAAGCGTCAGCGACTCGATGATCGCGAAGTTCTTGATGCGGAGTTCGGAGAGCATGACCCTGAGGCGTGAGACGCGGCACGCAGGACGAGGTGCGGAAGCGCAGGCCGCGCGGCTCCGAAATCTAGCGCGCTCTTCGGTGTCTTGCCGGTGCCGGGCCCGGCGCCGCGCCCGCTAGTCCCGTTCCTGGAGTCCGCCCCACCCGAGCTTCAGACGGAGCCGCCCGAAGAAGGTGGTGTCGGGAAAGCGGACGATCTTCACCGCGTGCGGCGACCGCCGGACGGTGAGCGCCTCGCCACTGGCGAAGGTCGTGCCGACCTGGCCGTCCACCGTCACCAGAAGCTCCTCCGGGCCATCGATCGCTTCCACCTCGATCACGGCGCTCGGCGGCAGCACGAG
>DATMHT010000462.1:0-7487 GCA_035554795.1 Gemmatimonadaceae bacterium
ACTTCTCGCGGCCGATCGCCGAGGCGATGTACCGGAACATCGTCGCCGTCGGCACGCCGGCGTGGGACGAGAAGGACCAGACGCTCGCGCGCGGCATCCAGCGCGAGCTCGGCGTTCCCGACAGCGGGTTGAGCACGAAGCGCGGACGGCTCGGCGGCCCGGTGGACGAGTCGCGGCGCACCGGCGGCGGCTCGGACGACATCGGCGACGTGAGCTGGAACGTGCCGACGATCACGCTCGTCTACCCGTCCAACATCCCGAACCTGCCGGGCCACAACTGGGCGAACGCGATCTCGATGGCGACGCCGATCGCGCACAAGGGCGTCGTCGCCGGCGCGAAGGTGCAGGCGATGACGATGCTCGACATCCTCCTGACGCCGCAGGTCGTCGCCGACGCGTGGAGCTTCTTCAACGACGTGCAGACGAAGACCGTGAAGTACACCCCGTTCTTCGCCCCGACCGACCGCCCGCCGACCTGGCTCAACGCCGAGATCATGGCCCGCTACCGGCCGGAGATGCGGAAGTACTACTACGACCCGAAGAAGTACGACACGTACCTGCAGCAGCTCGGCATCGCGTACCCGACGGTAAGGAAGACGGTGCAGTAGCTACCGGCAAACCGTGCGCGACCGGTGAAAGCGGGTCGGGGGTCAGGGGTCGAGGCTGTCACGCATCAGCCTCGACCCCCGACCCCCGACCCGCTTCAGCCGGCGCCCCTCGCTACAACCCGAGCGCTTTCGCTACGTCGATTCGGCCCTTGCCGAAGTAGGGGTCGTCGCCCACCTGGCCGCCGTCGAAGGCCGACTGCTGGATCGCCGCCTTGATCTGCGACGGGTGGCCGTGCCCCTGCGCGGCGACGAGCAGCGCTGCGAGGCCGGCGACGTGTGGCGTCGCCTGGCTGGTACCGATGAAGGCCGTGATGCGGTTGCCGGCGGCGCAGGGAGTGACCGGCGCACCCGCGCTCGTGAACGTCGTGATGAGAGTCTTCGAGCAGAACGACCAGACCCAGGAGCGGAAGTCCGTGCCCCACGGCCACGCCGACAGCACCGGATTGCCGTTGGCATCGAAGTTCGCGTTGCCGCCCGGTGCGGCGACGTCGCTCGACGAGCGGCCGTAGTTGGTGTAGTACGCCGGCGTGTCCCACGACCCCGCGTAGGTCGTCGGACCGACGGCGGTGACGCAGATGACGTGCGGCTGGTCGCAGAAGTTCGAGGAGTAGTTGGTGTTGTGATCGAGGTCGGCCGCGTCGTTGCCGGCGGCGACGACGATGAGCACGCCCTTGGCGTTCGCGTAGTTGAACACGCGATTGATCATCGCCACGAACCGGCCGCTGTCGGCCTTCGCGAAGCCGCCGCCGAGGCTCAGGTTCGCGACGTCGGCCCCGTGGTCGGCCGCCCAGAGGATGCCGTTGAGGATCCCGCCGAGCGAGCCGCCGCCCGTGCGGCCAAGCACCTTGACGCCGATGAGCGTCGTCTTCGACGTGACGCCGGCGAAGATCAGCGAGTTGCTGCTCACCTGCTCGGCGACGTTGGTGCCGTGGCCGTGGAAGTCGGTCACCTTGTGGCGCGACGGGAAGTACGCCGTGGCGATCGCGTCGTCGCTCGGCACGAACGACGTCGAGCGCGACAGGTCCACGAGGCCGTTCAGCTCGCGAATGTCGTAGTCGAGCCCCGTGTCGAGGATCGCCACGGTCACACCTGGGTCGCCGAGCTTCCCGGCCGCCCACGCCCTGTCGGCGCCGATCAGGCGCATGTTCCACTGCCTCGCGTACAAGACGGCTGCGGCCGGGTTGCCCTGGCTGGCGATCGTCGCGTCGGCGACGACGTCGGAGGCGTCGGCATCCGCGGCCGCGAGCGGCGAGTCGAGCGCGACGTCGATGTCGGCGCCGACGCTGCTCACCCCGCCGGTGCCGACGAGCTGCTGGGCGGCGTCGGCGCCGAGGCCCGACACCACCGCGAGGCCCGACGCAGCGTGCTGGTTCTCGACGGATCCGCCGAGTGCCGCGACGCGGCTGGCGAAGTCCGACGTGAAGCCGCCGGTACCGGCGAGGACAAGGAAGCGGCCGTTGACGGTCCCGCCAATGTTGGCGCTCACGCGCGGCGGCGAGGTCGGCGCGACGAGCTCGGGCCGGTCGGCCGAGCAGGCGGCGAGCGCGAGCGCTCCCGCGAGGAACGGAAGGAGTCTGGTGCGGTGCATTGGCGGACTCTGGGGGGAGAGGGGGCGAACGACGTGCGAGGGACAGACGATCTCGAGATCCGCCATCCACCCTTCGGACGGTCGGACTCGAGGTCGGGCGGGAGCTCCGTGAGCTCCATGAACTCGAATGTCGGGACGCCGGGCACCACCCGCCGGCAGCCGGGGAGCAGGATTGCGATGGAGCCCACCACGCCGGCGGCGCGATCCAGCGATCGTTCCGGAATGCGCGCCGCGATGGATTAGCTGGCTCCAAGGCCGGGCCAAAGGTGCGGGCGGCACATCCGGATGTCAATCATGTGTTTTCGCGCCCTCGCGGCGACGCGATACGCAGGAGCGCGATACACAGGAGCGCGAATGCACGAGGGGCCGGCTTCAGTGATCCGAAGTCGGCCCCTCGTACGCTCGCGCTTACCGCTTACCGCTTCCCGCCCTTTCTCCCGCGCCACCACGCGCCCGCGCCGACGGCGGCGATACCGGTGCCGAGGAGGACGAGCGTCGCCGGCTCGGGAGCGACGGTCGGCGGCGGGGAGGCAATGCCGGCGTGGGCCTGCGTGGCGGCGACGAGCAGGAGCGCGACTGCGGTGGCGACGCGTTTCATGACGAGCCTCGGCGATGGAAGTGGAGCTGCACCCGGCGGACAGGGCAGATCATGCGGCCCACCTGCCGGCGCCGTCAAGGGCGGTCCAGCACCGGGTTCCGGTCGAAGAACCCCACCGGCACGAGCGAGAAGCCGGCGGCGTGGATGGGCATCACCGGCCAGTCCTCGGGCCGCGGGTTGTGCGTGACGCCGAGCGTGTACCAGAGCACGACGTCGCCGGCGAGCGGCCGGTCGGCGGCCGTCCAGCGCGCGAGCCCGTCGCCGCCGCGCGACTGATTCGGGTAGTCGCCAGCCGCGTAGCGCTCGTCGTCGGCGTAGGGCGTCGCCCACAGGTGCGCGTCGAGAAAGCCGGCACGGCGCCGCAGCCACGAGCCATCGCTCGCGAACGGAACGGCGTTCGCGCCGGGGATGAGCGCGTATGCCGTCGGACGGCCGCCAGCTCCGACCGCCGGGTGGACCACGAGCCAGTGCCGGTTGCTCGCGAGGTCGAGCCGCCGCTGCGCCTGGCGCTCGCTCGCGAGCACGCGCGTGTGCATCGCGAAGCCGCCGCCGTACGGATTGGCGGGGCCGTCCGCGAGCGCGTGCGTCTCCGCCTCCTCCACCTCGTTCGGTGCAGCGCCGTCCACGTCGAGGTCGAGCCGGTAGTTGAAGAAGTGCTGATGGTGCACGGCCGCGACGCCGCCGGCGACGCGGTGGGCGAGCGAGTCGTCGCCGCCGCCGTTCATCCCCTTGGCCGCCATGACGCCGGTGAGCAGCACGCGATGCGCGATCGTGCCGTCCTCGTGGAACGCCCACTCGAAGCCGTAGTCGTAGTTGCCGAGTCGGCTCACGTAGAGCAGCACGAGCTCGCGCGCGCGCCGCGCCGCGTCGCCGTGCTTCCACGCGAGGCCGCCGTCGCGCTCGAACACGCAGACGGCACGCGGGAGCCGACGAGGAGCGCCGCGCGCGTCGGCGATGACGGCGTCGGCGAGGGCCGCGCTCTCGGGGCAGTCCACGCCCGCCGTCAGCGCCGCCGTGCCGGCGCCGAGCCCGAGCTCGCCGACGTCGAAGCTGTTGCGGAAGTACCACCCCGCGCCCGGGTCGCCGTAGGGGACGACCATCTCCGACAGCGAGGCGCGATACATGACGCTGCGCACGCGCGCACCATCGTCGAACCCGACGTCGTAGAGGACGAGTCCTTCCCGCGGTCGCACCCCGAAGCGCAGGCGCCAGCGACGCCAGCGCACGGCGTGCCCGTCCACGCGCGGCGCGGCGCCGCCGGCGACGGGCCAGCCGCCCCACGGCGCGGCCGCCGGTGTCGTCGCGGCCGGCGGCGGGAGAGGACGCCACGCGGCGCGCTCGCTCGACGCGTCCGGCACCGCGCCGACGTCGGCGTCGTCCACGCGGACGACGCGCCGCCCGCTCAGGTCCACCAGCGCGACCACGCCTTCGACCGGTCGCGCCATCTCGTTGCCGGCGGCGGCGCGGACGTACGGCACGGCGCGCACGAGCCGGCCGCGCGCGGCATCCTCGACGCCGAAGTAGCCGGCGCTCCACGCGCCCACGAACACGTCGCCGGGCTTCACGCCACGCCGGGCGAGCGCCGCGCGCCACGCCGCGCTCGCGCCGACGAGCGTGTCCGCCAGCGCGCCGTCGGCGGCGTCGAGCGGCGCCTGCGCGTCCGCCACGGCGTGCCAGCTTTCCAGGCGACGCGCGGACACGTTCACGACCGCCTCGCTCGTCTGGTTGCGACGCGCGTCGTACAGCACCGCGCGCGCTTCGCGCGCGACCGGTCGGGCGGCGAGCACGTCGTCCTTGGGCGGCTCCCGCAGGTCGAGCATGACGACGCGGCGTCCGCCGCCGATCACGCCGCGCGCCGTCAGCACGCCGCGCGCGACGTCCATCTCGCTCGCGCTGAGCGGGTCGAGGGGGTGCGACGCCTCGCGCGATGGGTCGCAGGCGAGCGCGGCGGCGGCGAGCAGGATGACCCACCGGGCGCGGCCCCTCACGCGCTCACCGCGCACGAGCTAACGCTCACGGGCGCCGTCCAGCCACGGTCGCAGGTACGCCACCAGCATCGCCCGCAGCTCGTCGCGCATCGCTCGCTGCTCGCCGCGCGGTACGCCGGTGACGATGAACTGGAGCAGCGCGCGCGCCGCCTCGACCGCGGTGAGCGCGAGGTGTCGCCGCTTCGTCGCGTCCAGGCGGGGGGCGCGCGCCTCGAACAGCCGCTCCGCCCGACGCGTGAGGCGCTCGCGCAGCCGCCCGCGCACGGCGCGCAGCGCCGCCGATCCCTGCGGCGCGAAGAGGATCGCGAAGTAGCCCGGGTGCGCCTGGTGGAACACGACGAACGGCTCGAGCACCGCGTCCACGAGCGCCTCGAGGGGCAGCCTCGTCGCATCGGCGGCCGCCGACAGCTCGGCCGCGTCGCTCGCGTCGAGCAGCGCGAACAGGTCGCCGACGTAGCGCTCGGCGACGGCGTGCAGTAGGGCGTCCTTGTTCGGGTAGAACTGATAGAGCGACCCGATCGAGGTCTCCGCCCGCGCCGCGATCGCCTCCATCGTCACCGCGTCGGCGCCAACCTCCACCGACAGCTCGCCGGCGGCACGGGCGATCCGCGCCAGCCGCTCCTGCGAGCGCTGCTGGGTCGGAACGCGGCGCGGGGTCGGGCTCGATGAACGGGGGGAGGGCATCGCGGGGCTCGCTCGGCGGCGGCGACGTGGGTCGGCACGCGCCCCGTACGGCTGGGTCGGCCGGGGCGCCTTTGACAACCTGAGGATCGCCTCACATACTGTCAACATCGGATCTGTCGCGGGTCCGGCGACCGACCGCCTGTTCAACACCAGTCGTCGGTTCAACCGAGAGTGGTCGGTAGTTGGTCCCTGGTCGTGAGTGTACAACGACAGCGCGAGGGCGTCTTTCCGCGCGCCGTCGTTGGGAACCAATCACTCTCCACCAACGACCAACGACTCTCCGTCGAACTGAGCACTGCTTTTCGTCCAACGCCGAGGATCTCCCGATGCCGACCTACAACGCCCCGATCGACGACATCCGCTTCGTGCTCGACGAGGTGCTCGACGTCGGTCAGCTCGCGAAGCTGCCCGGCTACGAGGACGCGACCGCGGACGTCCTGCTCGCCGTGCTCGAGGAAGGCGGGAAGATGTGCGCCGAGGTGCTCGCGCCGCTCAACCAGCAGGGTGACGCCGAAGGCTGCCGCTACGAGAACGGCGTCGTGCACACGCCGAAGGGCTTCAAGGAGGCGTACGACGCCTACGTCGCCGGCGGCTGGCCCTCCATGACCGCGCTGCCCGAGTTCGGCGGCCAGGGGCTGCCGCATCTGACGCGCTTCGTCTTCGACGAGATGCTCTGCTCGGCGAACCTCTCCTTCAGCATGTATCCCGAGCTCGCGCACGGCGCGACGAACCTGCTCGAGCGCTGGGGCGACGAGGAGCTCAAGCGGCGCTACCTGCCGAAGCTCGTGGACGGGACGTGGGGCGGGACGATGTGCCTCACGGAGCCGCACGCCGGCACCGACCTCGGGATCATCCGCACGCGCGCGGTGCCCGCCGGCGACGGCGCGTACCACGTGACGGGGACGAAGATCTTCATCTCCGCCGGCGACCACGATCTCACGGACAACATCATCCACCTCGTCCTCGCGAAGCTGCCCGACGCGCCTCCGGGCACGAAGGGGATCAGCCTCTTCCTCGTGCCGAAGCGCCTGCCGACCGACGAGGGCGAGGCGGGCACGCCGAACGGCGTCTCCGTCGGCTCGATCGAGCACAAGATGGGGATCAAGGGCAACGCGACCTGCGTGATGAACTTCGACAACGCCAAGGGGTGGCTGGTCGGAGAGCCGCACAAGGGGATGCGCGCGATGTTCACGATGATGAACGGCGCGCGGCTCGGCGTCGGCATGCAGGGGCTCGGGCTCGCCGAGGTCGCGTACCAGAACGCGGTCGCGTACACGAAGGAGCGGCTCCAGGGACGCGCGCTCACCGGCGCGAAGAACCCCGACGGCGAGGCGGACCCGATCATCGTCCACCCCGACGTGCGCCGGATGCTGATGACGATGAAGGCGTACAACGAGGGGATGCGCGCGCTCGCCTACTGGGTCGGACTGCTGATCGACGTCGAGGAGAAGCACCCCGACTCGGCGAAGCGCGCGGAGGCGGAGGACCTCGTCGCCCTCATGACGCCGGTCATCAAGGCGTTCCTCACCGACGTCGGCTTCGAGGTCGCGAACCTCGGCCTGCAGTGCTACGGCGGGCACGGCTACATCCGGGAGTACGGCATGGAGCAGTTCGTCCGCGACGCGCGCATCGCGCAGATCTACGAGGGGACGAACGGCGTGCAGGCGATGGACCTGCTCGGCCGCAAGATTCCCGACGGCGGCGGCCGCATGGCGAAGCGGCTCTTCGCGCAGATGCAGCCCGAGATCGAGGCCGCGCTCCAGGACCCGACGCTCCAGCCGATGGCGGCGGCGCTCGGCAAAGCGGCGGAGAAGCTGCAGAAGACGACCATGGGCGTGCTCGCCCGCGCGCAGCAGAACCCGGAGGAGATCGGCGCCGCGGCCGCCGACTACCTGCGCATGTTCGGCCTCGTCACGACCGGGTGGATGTGGCTCCGCATGGCGAAGGTCGCCGCGGCGAAGGGCGACGGCGACCGGAAGTACGCGAGCAAGCTGGCGACGGCGCGCTTCTACTTCTCGCGG
>DATMHT010000463.1:0-6423 GCA_035554795.1 Gemmatimonadaceae bacterium
GACGCGCACAAGGCCGCCGTCGTCGGCGACACCGTCGGCGACCCGTTCAAGGACACGGCGGGGCCGTCGCTGCACGTGCTCATCAAGCTCCTCTCGACGATCACGCTCGTTCTCGCGCCGCTGTTCATCTAGTCACCTTCAGGGCCTAGGGCTGTAGGGCCTAGGGCCTAGCGAGCCTCGGGACGCATCCCGATCGCTCGTCTACGCCCTACGCCCTCAGGCCCTGGGCCCTCTCTCTTCGCCATGCCCTCACTCTTCTCACGCAAGCCGATCGCGGCGCTGATCGCCGAGGGGGAGAATCCCCACGGGTTGAAGCGCGTCCTCGGCGCCGGCGATCTCATCATGCTCGCCATCGGCGCGGTGATCGGGGCCGGCATCTTCGGCTCGATCGGCTCGGCGGCGGCGGGGCAGGTGGACGCGGCGGGCCACGTGATTCGCTACGGGGCCGGGCCGGCGCTCGTCATCTCCTTCCTTCTGCTGGGCGCCTGCTGCGCGCTCGCGGGGCTGTGCTACGCCGAGCTCGCGTCCATGATCCCGCAGGCCGGGAGCGCGTACGCGTACTCGTACGCGACGCTCGGCGAGCTGGTCGCGTGGATCATCGGCTGGGACCTGATCCTCGAGTACGCCGTCGGCAACGTCGCGGTGGCGATCTCGTGGGGTGACTACTTCAAGTCGCTCACCGGCGGCTGGCTCGATCTGCCCGCGTATCTCACGACGGGATACCGCACGGCCCTGCTGAGCTCCGACCCGGCCGTGCACGGGCTGCTCGCGACGGCGCCGCGCGTCGCCGGGTTCCCGTTCCTGGTGAACGTGCCGGCGTTCGCGATCGTCGCGTTCATCACCGCGCTGCTCCTCTTCGGCGCCCGCGAGAGCGCGCGCGCGAACAACGTCATGGTGGCGGTCAAGCTGCTCGTGCTCGCCCTCTTCATCGTCATGGGGCTGCAGCACATCAACACGGCGAACTACCACCCGTTCGCGCCGAACGGATTCCGCGGCGTGCACCAGGGCGCCGCGATCGTCTTCTTCGCCTACATCGGCTTCGACGCGATCTCGACGGCCGCCGAGGAGACGAAGAACCCGCAGCGCAACCTGCCGATCGGCATCCTCGGCGGGCTCGCGATCTGCACGCTGATCTACGTGGTGATCGGGGCCGTGCTCACCGGAATGGTGCCGTCGCAGGACCTCGGCAAGTCGGCCGATCCGCTCGCCTACGCGCTCAACGCCACCGGCATGACGGGGATCGCCAAGATCGTCGCGCTCGGCGCGGTGTTCTCGATGGCCGCGGTGCTCCTCGTCTTCCAGTACGGACAGCCGCGCATCTTCTTCGCGATGGCGCGCGACGGGCTGCTGCCGAAGTGGGCGGCGCGAGTCAGCAAGCGGACGCGCGTGCCGTGGGCGACGACGCTCCTCACGGGCGCCTTCGTCGCGCTCTGGTCGCTGATCGGCGACGCCGGCGAGACGTACGACCTGACCAACATCGGGACGCTGTTCGCCTTCGCCCTCGTCTGCATCGGCGTGATCGTGCTGCGGCACACCGACCCCGAGCGCCCGCGCCCGTTCCGCGTTCCGTTCGTGCACTTCGTCGGCATCGCCGGCGCGCTGCTCTGCGTCTTCGTGATGCGCGGACTGCCGCGGCTCGCGTGGGAGCGGTTCGGCTGGTGGCTCGCCGCCGGCCTCGCGCTCTACTTCGTGTACGGCTACCGCAACTCGACGCTGCGTCGCGGCACCGGCCCCGTGCCGGTCGAAGCGCCCGCCCCGATGGAGCCCTAGCAGATGATGGTCACTGCAGCTCCCCCCGCCGGCGGCACGGCGCCGGCGCCGCGTCGCGGACCGCTCGGCCGCATCTCGCTCACCCAGTGGATCGTCGTGTCCATGGTGATCGGGATCTTCCTCGGCTGGGCGATGCCCGACTCGCGTCCGCTGACGTTCAGCGTCGGCGGGGGCGTGCACCACTTCGCCGCGACGGACCTCAACGTCCTGTCGAACATCTTCCTGCGGATGATCAAGTCGCTGATCGTCCCGCTGCTGTTCAGCACTCTCGTGATCGGCATCGCCGGCCACGGCGACGACATGAAGAAGGTCGGGAAGTTGGCGCTGCGGTCGATCATCTACTTCGAGGTCGTCACGTCGCTGGCGCTCGCGGTGGGCCTAATCGCCGTCAACCTCGCGCGGCCCGGTGTCGGCGTTGACGTCAGCACCGCCAGCGATGCCGGCGTCGCGCAGCTCGCGACCGCGCAGCCCACTTTGAGCGGCGTGCTCGAGCACACGGTGCCGCAGAGCTTCTTCGACGCCGCCGCCAAGAACGAGGTGCTGCAGGTCGTCTTCTGGTCCATCATCTTCGCGGTCGCGCTGTCGCGCGTGCCGGTTCGGCCGAAGCAGGTGATGCTCCAGTTCTGCGAGGCGCTGTCGGAGGTGATGTTCAAGTTCGTCGGCATCGTGATGGCCTACGCGCCGATCGGCATCGGCGCGGCGATCGCGGTGACGGTGGGGAAGAGCGGCCTCGGCGTGCTGGCGAACCTCGCCAAGCTCGTGCTGACGCTCTACGGCGCCCTCGCCGTGTTCGTGCTGATCGTGCTGATCCCGGTCGCGCTCATCGCGCGCGTGCCGCTGCGCCGCTTCGTGCGCGCCGTTCGCGAGCCGGCGCTGATCGCCTTCTCGACCGCGTCGAGTGAGGCGGCGCTGCCGCGGGCGATGCAGGCGATGGAGGCGCTCGGCGTGCCACGCCGCATCGTCGCCTTCGTCATCCCCACCGGCTACTCGTTCAACCTCGACGGCAGCACGCTCTACCTCGCGGTCGCGTCCATCTTCGCGGCGCAGGCGGCGGGGATCCACATGCCGCTCGGCCAGCAGCTGCTGATGATGCTGACGCTGATGCTGACGAGCAAAGGCGTGGCCGCCGTGCCGCGCGCCTCGCTCGTCATCCTCTCCGGCGCGCTGGCGACGTTCGGGCTGCCGCTCCAGGCGGTGGCCGTCATCCTCGGCGTGGACGCGGTGATGGACATGGCTCGCACGTCCATCAACCTCGTCGGCAACTGCCTTGCATCGGTGGTGATGGCGCGGTGGGAGGGCGAGCTCGGCGAGGGTCAGCCGGCGCTGCCGACGACCGCCGAGCAGGCGGCCGAGATCGGGATGGCGACCGGAGACTGAGCCGGATGCTCGCTGGCGCGCGCGGCGGCGCGCGTCCGGTTGCGTCCGCTCTCCGGTTGGCGAGGAACCGGGCACCCGTCGTCCCCTCCGCGCGTTCGTCGCGACGATACGCAACTCGTCGCACTCGGACCCGAACGCAGAGGATACCGGCCATGGCCGCGAAGAACGACGGTGGCGTCGCCACCAAGCGCGTTTCGCGCACCCGTAACGATCTCCCGGCGGAGACGCGCAAGGAGATGATCGAGCTCCTCAATCAGGCGCTCGCCGACTGCATCGACCTCGAGACGCAGACGAAGCAGGCGCACTGGAACGTGCGCGGCCCGAGCTTCTGGGGGCTGCACAAGCTGTTCGACGAGATCAACGAGGCGGTCGAGGAGTACGTGGACCTCCTTGCCGAGCGGGCCGCGCAGCTCGGCGGTACGGTGCTCGGCACGGCGCGCGTCGTCGCCGAGCGGTCACGTCTCCCGGAGTACCCGCACGACATCAAGGACGGGATGGCGCACGCCAAGGCGCTCTCCGAGGCGCTGTCCACCTTCGGCACCGCCGCGCGCGAGGCGATCGACACCGCCGACGACGCCGAGGACAAGGACACCGCCGACGTCTTCACCGAGATCTCGCGCGGGACCGATCAGTGGCTGTGGTTCGTGGAGGCGCATTTGCAGGCGGACCGGTAGAGCGCTGGGAGTGCGAGAGCGGGTCGGGGGTCGGGGGTCGGGGCCATTGCAGAGCAGCCCCGACCGGCGACCCCCGACCCGCACTTTCGCGTCGCCGCGAACGACTATCCGCCGATCTCCACGCCCAGCATCCTCAACGCACTCCGCACCGCTCCGCGGGCGGGGACGATGGCGTCGGAGCGGATCTGGGCGCCGGGGACGGCGGACTTGAGGCGCTGCTCGACGCGCTTGCGGAACGGCGACCGCGGGCGCAGCAGCCCGCCGGCGAGGGCGACGGGCATCGCCGCGCGCTCGTCCACGAACAGTTGCCGCGCGAGCGTCCGGACGTGGATCACGAGCTCCTCGGCGGCGATGCTGAGGATCGAGTTCGCGCGCAGGTCGCCCGACTCGGCGACGCTGATGACGGCGGGCGCGAGCGTGGCGAGCGTCGCCGGCGTCGCGGTCGCCGCCCAAGCCACGAGGTCGCGCACCTCGTTCGCCTGCGCCGCCGTGAGGACGGCGCCGGTGAGCGCGGTCTCGGGCTCGCGGCCGTCCGACGCCGCGGTGACGACGCTCAGCGCGCGCCGGCCGATCCAGGCGCCGCTCCCCTCGTCGCCGAAGAACGGACCCCAGCCGCCGCAGCGCGCGCTGACGCCGGCCGGGCTTCGCCCGAACGCCACCGAGCCCGTGCCGGCGATGAGGAGGATGCCGGCGCCCTCGCCGAAGGCGTCGTCCATCGCGATCGTGGCGTCGGCGTGGACGACGACGTCCTCGGCGAGCTCGCGGCTGGCGAGCGCCTGCCAGAGCGCCTGACGCTCGGCCTCGCGGCCGGCGCCGGCGACGCCGACGCAGAGCACCTTCGGCATCACGTGCGTCATGTCGGCGGAGGCGAGCGCGTCCTTCACGAGCCCGGCGATGACCTCGGCGGACGCGTCGACGCCGCCGGGTCGGACGGCGCTGCCGCCGCCCTGTACACCGGTGATCTCGGCCCCAGTCTCGTCGGCGACGATGACCTGCGTCTTGGACCCGCCTCCGTCCACTCCGACGACGATCGCGCTCACGAGCGCGCCTCGGCCCGGGCCGGAGCGGGGGCGGCGGTGAAGTCGGGCACGTCGGCCGGCGCCGCGTGCGTGAGCGAGGAGAGGATGCCGGCGGTCATGGTGATCGTGGTTCCGATGAGAACGTACCAGGGCCACGCGATGCGCGCGAACGGCCCGAGCGTAGCGCCGAGCGACGGGTAGGCGGCGGCGAGCTGCTTGGCGAAGACGACGAACGTCATCGTGAGGATGCCGAGGCTCATGCCGAAGATCGCGTCGCGCTGCACCGCGCGGCGCCAGAGGATGCCGAGGAAGAAGCCGCCGAGCAGCCCACCGTAGGTGAACGACGCGATCGAGAGCGCGACGACGACGACGGGCGTGCCCTGCTCCTTGTACAGCAACGCGGCCGCGGTGAGCCCGACACCCCACATGAGCGCGAACAGCTTGCCGACGCGGAGCGTGCGTGGATCGTCCGCCGAGCGTCCCGTGAGCGGGAGGTAGATGTCGTGCGTCGTCGAGGCGGCGAGCGCGTTGATCGCGCCCGAGTGCGTGCTCATCGTCGCCGCGACGATGGCGGCGAGGATCAGACCGAGCAGCCCGGGCGGCATGTGCTCGATGATGAACGTCGGGAAGATCGCGTCGGGAGCAGGGAAGGCCTTACCGCCGTACAGCACCCAGAGTCCGACGCCGATGAGCAGGAAGAGCGTGAACTGGACGAAGACGGCGATCCCGCTGCCGATGAGCGCGCGCTGGGCGTCGCGGAGACTGCGCGAGGAGAGCAGGCGCTGGACGATGAGCTGGTCCGCGCCGTGGGAGGCCATGGAGAGGAACGCGCCGCCGAGGAGACCGGCCCAGAGCGTGTGCGGGCGATCCACGCCGGTGTAGAGGTCGAGCACCCGCAGCTTGTCGGCCGAGGTCGCGGTCGCGAGGATCGAGTGCCACCCGCCGGGCACCGCCCGGCCGAGGAGGACGACGGCGGCGATGCCGCCGAGAAGATAGACGCCCGCCTGCACGAGCTCCGTCCAGACCACGGCGCGCATCCCGCCCTTGTACGTGTAGATGACGGTGAGCAGGCCGAGGACGAGGATCGCCGTCGGCATGACGTACTGCCGCGGGAGCACGGGCCCGATGATGAGCGCGACCGGGATCGCCGTCGCGAAGACACGCACCGAGTCGGCGACGGCGCGGGTGACCATGAAGACGATGGACGTGAAGCGGCGCGTCGCGAGGCCGAAGCGGCGCTCGAGGAGCGCGTAGGCCGTCACCAGCTCGCCCTGGAAGTACCGTGGCAGGAGCGTGTAGGCGATGACGACGCGCCCGACGATGTATCCGGCGACGACCTGGAGGAAGCCGAGGTTGCCGAGGTACGCCAGGCCCGGGATGCTGATGAACGTCAGCGCGCTCGTCTCGCTGGCCACGACCGAGAACAGCACCGCCCACCACGGGATGGCGCGGTCGGCGACGAAGTAGTCGCGCGCGTCGCGCTGCCGCCGGCCGAGGCGCACGCCGAGAAGCGTGGTGCCGCCCAGGTACAGGACGAGGACGAAGAGGTCGAGAGCGGAGAAGGCGCGAGGCACGGGTCGGCG
>DATMHT010000464.1:0-2759 GCA_035554795.1 Gemmatimonadaceae bacterium
CCGCGTCGTGGGCGCCGGGCCCGTCGGCCGACGCGCAGACGGTCGCGGTCGAGGCGCCAGGCGCGGGCGCGGTCGAGCTGCGCGCGACGGTGCCGGCGACCTCGGTGGCCGCGTCGCCGCGCGCCCCGTCGCTCTGGCCCGGCGACAGCGTCCTGCTGCGCGCCACGCTCGCCGACGCGGCCGGCCACGGGCTCTCCGGCGGCACTGTGCGCTGGGAGTCGGACGACAGCAGCGTCGCGCGCGTGAGTGTCTTCGGCGGCATGCTCGTCGGTGTCGGCGCCGGCACGACGCGCGTCGTCGCCTACGCCAACGGCGGCGTCGCGAGCGGGCCCGTGACCGTGACGGTGCTTCCCGTCGTCGCCGGCCGCGTCGTCACGCTCGATGGAGCGCCCGTCTCCCGCGCCGCGGTGTTCGTCCGCTCCGGCGGCCGCGAGGACACGCTCGCGACCGACGCGGTCGGTCGCTTCGGGCGGCGACTGCCGGCGACGCCCGGCGACACGGTGGAGATCTCGGTGGCGACGGCGCCGCCCTTCCGCGGCGCACGGCTCCGCGTGCGCGACCCGCGCGAGCTCGGCTCGCTGCGGGTGCTCCTCCTTCCGGACACGTGGACGGTGACGTCGGGCTCCTTTCGCGGCGAGCACGTGACCGTGAGCGCGGCCGCCGCCACCGCGCGCTCTGGGGACGGCACACGCTTCTGGCGGCTGCAGCGGGTGCGGTCGCTGGCCACCTGGGCCGGCGTCGGCTGGCCCGCCGAAGCGCTCCCTGTGGCCGTCACCTTCCGGCGCGACGCCGGCGGCGGCTCCATCTCGGCGGCAGACTCGGATGGCTTCTGGCGTGGGGCGCGCACGCTCGAGCGCGAGCTCGGCATGTCGCTCTTCACGCCGGCCACGCCGCGCCCGGGCGACGACGAAGCCGAGCGCCCTGTCATCCAGGTGGTCGTGGATCCCTCGATCCCCAGTGCCGGCTACACCTTCGCGTCGTGGAACGGCGAGGGCGTGATCGGCAGCGCCGAGCTGCGCGTTAAGTCGGCCGCGCTGCTGCGCGAGGAGGACGTCGTCCTCCACGAGCTGATGCACGCGCTCGGCTTCGGCCACACCGAATCGTGGCCGTCGCTCATGACGAACGCGCCCGGCCGATCCGACCGGCTGACGGCGGCCGACGTCGCCTACGCCCAGCTCCTCTTCCGGCTGCGACTGGCGGAACGCGCGCTCGAGACGCCGTACGGCATCGTCGAGTCGGCGTCGGCCGAGCGAGCTGGTGGAGGCCCGGCCGCACCGCCGCGCCGCGACAAGGCGGCGCTGCCCATGTCGGGTCGGGACACGGCTGGTCAACGTCGGATGACCAGAGACGGCCGTCGGCCGTCTTGAGGGGTATATTGGACCAGGGTCGGTCAGCGCCCGGCCCACTCCCTCGCGTCGCCCCACCCGGGATGTCACCACTGCACTCGAACGCGCCCGTCACCACCGCCGTCGGCCACGACCACGATCACGAGGGCCACGACCATTCCGGTCATGGCCACGACGGTCACGGCCACGATCATCACGGGCACTCGCACGGCGTCGTGGACCCGTCCATCGCGACGTCGGAGCGCGGGCTCTGGGTGACGAAGGTGTCGGGGATCGTGATGCTCGCGGTGGCGCTGCTGGAGCTCGGCGTGTACGCGGCGTCGCGCAGCGCCGCGCTCCTCGCCGACATGATCCACAACTTCGGCGACGCCGCGACCGTGATCCCGCTCTGGATCGCGTTCGCGCTCGCGCGCCGCGCGCCGCGGGCGGGCTTCTCCTTCGGCTACGGCCGGGCGGAGGACCTCGCCGGCGTCGCCGTCGTCATCGCGCTGTTCGTGAACGCGCTCCTCGCCGGCTACGAGTCGCTCGAGCGGCTGTTCCACCCCGAGCCGGTGACGCACCTCTGGGCGGTGGCCGCGACCGCGATCATCGGCTTCATCGGCAACGAGGGCGTCGCGATCCTGCGCATCAAGGTCGGCAAGGAGATCAACAGCGCCGCGCTCGTCGCCGACGGCCACCACGCGCGCGTGGACGGCTGGACGTCGCTCGCCGTGCTCGCCGGCGCGGTCGCCATCTACCTCGGCTTCCCGCTCGCCGACCCGATCATCGGGCTGCTCATCACGGTGACGATCTTCGCCGTCGTCTGGAGTGCCGCGAAGACGATCTTCTCGCGCGTGCTCGATGCGGTGGATCCGTCCACCATCGTCGACCTCCAGACCGCCGCCCTCGGCGTGGACGGCGTGCGCGACGTGACCGGAGTGCGGGCCCGCTGGGTGGGCCATCGGCTGCACGCCGAGGCGAACGTGATCGTCGCCTCCGAGCTGTCGGTGAGCGAAGGGCACGCGATCGCCACGGCGGTCCAGCACCGCATGCTCCGCCACGTCCCCCACGTCTCCGCCGCCGTCATCCACGTCTGCCCCGACGGCCACGCCGGCGACGAGCACCACAGCGTGGACGCGGATTGCGTGGACTGTCGGTGAGGATCGGGTAGCGGGTAGGGGGTAGCCGGTGTGCGGAGCGCGGCCCCTTACCCGTTACCCCCTACCCGCCACCCATCATCTCTGACTGACCGCCTGCTCGTACACCGCCAGCACGTGCGCGCGGCTGACGACTCCGAGGAGGCGGTTGGTGCCGCGCTCGGTGACGGGGAGGGCGTTGGCGCCGCGCACGCCCATGCGGCGGATCGCCTCCATGAGCGAGTCGTCGAGGCCGACGGTCTCCGTCGGGGTGGCGAGGTCGGCGGCGAGCAGGAGG
>DATMHT010000465.1:0-5939 GCA_035554795.1 Gemmatimonadaceae bacterium
GTCCACGGCGCCGAAGGGGCTGAACGATCCAGCGAGCCCGGCGGCGGCAACGTGCGCGGCGTAGAGAGGCGTGGGCGTCACGAGCGAGAGCAGCGCGTTTCCGGCCCGAGTGGCAGCGCTCCGACTCGCGAACAGCGGCCCGCGCTCACGCAGGTTGCTCATGAAGTCCGCCTGGCCGATCACCCCTGGCGGCAGGCAATTGATGAACGGCGTCGCGTATGGCAGCACTTCGGCGACGACGCCGCCAGTCTCGGCCGGCACGTTGTGCGCAACCCGCAGATTGCCATGAATGTTCTCCGGCGGCGTATAGCTCGTACCGTCCTCCACCTGACAGAGCGAGACGGTCACGGGGTTGTGCGGGATGGTGTACGGGTAGACCGTGATCTCGTAGAAGTAGCCCCACTGCGTACCTTTGTAGGCGAGCGGGCCGCTGCCGGCGGGGAACTTGTGGTAGTCGATCGGGCTGATGACGAGCGTCTCCTCCTGATCGAACGTGCACGGGCCACTGCCGTCCGGGTTCTGGTGGCCGCTCCACTGCACGCCGGCGAGACCGGTGTTGACGATCGCGGTCACCCCCGTGCAGGCGGGCACCACGATGGCGAGAGCGTCCTCGCCCGACACGTCGATCCCTCCGGGCGCGAGCTGCGCCGTCGCGTAGACGTCGTTGCAGAAGGCGGTGAGCGCGTCGGAAGGATTCCCAGACGTGAGCTTGCCGGCCGACGCCTGCTTCTCCGTGAACTTGCAGAGCGCGACAGCCTGCTGCTGCGCGGCCTTGACGCTGCCGCCGTTCATGGACTTGAAGACGTTCGTGAGCTGGGCGTTCGCGGCCGTCGTGAAGCCGGCGCCGGCCGGGTAGAGCGCGTTCAACGCGCTCCGAACGCTAGCCGTGTCGGGCGCGCCGATGTAGTTGGCGTGGAGACCGGGGCTGGCGCTGGAGCCGCTCGGCGTCAGCGAATCGGTACAGGCGCCGAGTAGAGCAACGGCAGTGAACAGCAGCAGAACAGCAGGTACGTGACGAGGCACTTCGTCCTCCGCGGGGGTGGGGGCGGAACGTGCACTTGCGCGGCGGCGGCGTCGCCGGACCGTGTGAATCGGAGCTGTAGATCGGGTGGAGCGGGCGGGGCGCGCTAGCGCTTGGCGCGGCGTATCTCCGCGAAGCGTGGGTCGGACTGCAGCGGACGGTACCACCAGGCGGTGGCCTTGTCGTTGCCGATGTCGTGCTCGGGGTTCGCTGCCATCGTGCTCTTCATCAGCCGGAACGCCTCGTCCTTGTCGCCGAGCACGACGCGGACGTACGTCTCCATGACCTCGAGGTCGTGCGTGGGGTCGACCTGCTCGTTGGCGCGGTTGCGCAGCGCGACGTGGCGCGCGCTGTCGGCGAGCTTCGCGCGCGCCAGCACCGCCGCCGCCCACATCTGGTAGCGGCGACCATCGAAGCTGCCGGGGAAGTGCGGCGCGATCGCGTGCAGCGAGTCCACCAGCTTCCACGCCGTCTTGACGTCGGGCTCCGCCACCGGCGTCGTCAGCTGCATCAGGTGGCACTCGACGAAGCGGGGGTGTCTCGGGAAGCGGCGCGAGCCCTCGCCGCACCAGTGGTCGGCGTCCGCGAACTGCTCCAGCTCGTACGAGGCGAGATAGAGGCGCCAGATCACGTCGGGCGCGTTCGCGAGATAGGCGTCCTCCTCGTACGCGCGCTGCGCCGCGACCTTGGCCTCGGTGAAGTCGGGGATCTGGAAGTAGAGGTGGCTGAGCACCTGCCAGGCGTCCGCGTTCGACGGCGAGATGGACACCGACGCCTTGAGGTCCTTCTCCGCGCCGTCGAGCAGTGCCTTCACCTGCGCGGGATCGCGCTCGACCTGGCGCAGGTAGCGGAGGTAGTCGAGCGTGCCGCGAAGCTGCAGCGCGTCCGCGTTGCGCGGCTCGCGTGCGAGCGCCCGTTCAGCGAACGTGAGCCCCCCCGAGGTGAGCCGCCCGACCTCTTCGGGGGTCGTGACGAGCTTGGCCTGGCGGAGCAGGAGGTTGCCGCGCGCGATCGTCGGCGCGACCCAGGCTGGATCGAGTGCTTCGGCGGCGGCGAGCAGCGAGTCGGCGAGCACGAACTGCCGCTTCGCGCCGTCCATGTTCTCGTCCTCGAGCAGCCCTTCCGCGTCCTTGCGCGCGCGCTCGGCGCGCTGCGCGAGCGACCAGGCCTGCGTGTTGGACGTTCCGCCGCGGAGCTCGCGCAACGCGACCTCGTCGCCGATGCGCGGGCGGAGGAACTCGGCGACCGACGAGGCGAGCGTATCGCGGATGGCGAGCAGGTTCTCGGTCGGCGCCTCGAAGCTCTTGCGCGTGATCTCCGCGCCGCTGAACGCGTCCACGAGGCGTACCGTGACCTTGTAGCCGCGTCCTCCCGGCTCGACCTCGCCGGTGACGAGCGAGCCTACCTTCAGCGCGTGCACGACGCTGTCGCGCACGCTGTCACGGGTGACGTCGAGCCTCCGGACCGACGCCGCGGCGCCGCGCGAGAGCACGTCGAGCGTCCGCACCTGCGACAGCTGGTCGATCAGTCCCTCGGTGAGCCCGTCCGCCAGATAACCGAGCGACTTGTCCTTGCTCTCGTCGGTGAAGTAGAGAACGGCGACGTGCCGCGGATCCATGCCGCTCGCGGCGTAGGCGCCGCCGGCCGCGGCGGAGGCGCGTTCGGGATGGAGGAACAGCTTCCAGCCGGCGTAGCCGAGACCGCCGCCGCCGCCGAGGAAGGCGAGCGCCCACGCGGCGACGACCGCGCGTCGCTTCGCCGGCGACCAGGCGGCGCGCTGGCGCGTCGTCATGCGCGTCGTACGCCAGCTCTGCGTGGAACCGGGGTTCGTGAGCGCCTCGGCGAACTGACCGACCGTCGGGAAGCGGTCCGCCTTCACCTTGCTCAGCGCCCGCATCACCGCGTCCTCGATGTCCGGCGGGATCGTCTTGCGGACGATCGTCAGCGACGGCACCTGGTCGAGCATCTGTCGCGCGATGATCGCCTGCGCCGTCGGCCCGACGAAGGGCGGCTGGCCGGCGAGCATCTCGTACGTGACGGCGGCGAGGCTGTACTGATCGCTGCGCCCGTCGATGTCGCGCTCGGCGCACGCCTGCTCGGGGCTCATGTACATCGGCGTGCCGAGCGTGACGCCGGTCTGCGTCAGCTTCTGATCCTGCGATGCCGAGATCGCTCGCGCGATGCCGAAGTCGGCGACGACGGCGTGGCCGTCCTCGAGGAGGATGTTCTCGGGCTTGATGTCGCGGTGGACGACGCCCTGGCGGTGCGCGTAGTCGAGCGCCGCCGCCACCTCGCAGGTGATGCGCACCGATTCGTCCACGGCGAGCTGCTGCTCGCGCTTGAGGCGCGCGCGGAGCGACTCGCCCGTGACATACGGCATCACGTAGAACAGCAGCCCGTCCGCGTCTCCCGAGTCGTACAGGGGGAGGATGTTCGGGTGGCTGAGCCGCGTGGCGATCTCGATCTCGCGGCGGAAGCGCTCGGCGCCGAGGGCCTGGGCGAGGTCGGCATGGAGCACCTTGATCGCGACCTGGCGGTCGAGCCGCAGGTCGCGCGCAAGAAAGACCGTCGCCATGCCGCCGCGACCGAGCTCACACTCGATCGCGTACTGGTCGGCGAGGGCCGTATGCAGACGCGTGAGGAGATCGCTCACGAGTGCTCCGGGGGCCGCAGGTTGGCGCAAGTATAGGCATCCTTGCCCATGCCCGCCAGAGACTTGTGAGAAATGCCTAACCCGGCCCGGTGCCCCGCGCCCGGCCCCTTGGGCCCTCCGGACGGGCTGTCCGGCCCCGCGAGGCGGGCTACCTTTCCTCGACGTTCGAGGCGCCGGGACGCCCGGATCGCATCCGCCCCGGCGCCGACCTCCGCCCCCACCGTCCTCCCCCTCGTGGCTGCTTCACAGTCCGCCGCCAGCGCCACCGCCGACGACAAGGCTGCCGCGCGCGTCCCGGCCGCCGCGCCGCTCCCGGCGCCGCCGGTCTCGGTGATGATCTTCACGCTCGACGAGGAGATCCATCTCCCATCGTGCCTTGCCGCGCTGGCGTGGTGCGACGACGTCATCGTCGTGGACTCGTTCAGCCGCGACCGGACCGAGGCGGTCGCCCGCGAGCACGGTGCCCGCTTCTTCCAGCACCGCTTCGAGGGCTTCGGCTCGCAGCGCAACTGGGCGCTCGACGAGACGACCCCGCGCCACGACTGGGTGCTCGTGCTCGACGCCGACGAGCGCGTCACGCCGGAGCTGGTGGACGAGATGCGGCGCGTGCTCTGCGCGCCCCTCGACGACGTCGGCGCGTTCCGGCTCCGCCGCCGCTTCTACATGTGGGGACGGTGGCTCCGCTACAGCAGCCTCTACCCGAACTGGGTCGTCCGCGTGGTGCACCGTGACCGAGTGCGGTACGTGAACCGCGGCCACGCCGAGACGCAGGAGGTGCGCGGCGCGATCCGCGAGCTCGAGCACGACCTCATCGACGAGAACCTCAAGGGGATCGACGAGTGGTTCGAGCGGCAGGGACGCTACGCGCGGAAGGAGGCCGAGCACGAGCTGGCGGAGGAGGGAAGGGCCTCCGGTGGCATCTGGTCGCGGCTGGCCTCGCGCGATCCTCTCGTCCGTCGCGCGGCGCTCAAGCGGCTCGCCTGGCGCATGCCGGGCCGCCCGCTCGCCTACTTCCTCTACTCCTACATCGTGCGTCGCGGCTTCCTCGACGGGCGCGACGGCCTGGTGTTCTGCGTGATGAAGTCCATCTACCAGGCGCTGATCGTGGCGAAGAAGTACGACATTCAGCGCACGCGCGCCGGCTAGCTCCCGCCGCGGCGCACGCTGGCACGGCACTTCCACGCGGCGCAGGCGTCCGGGCGCCGGCCGCGCGCCGCGCGGACCCGTACTCGCCCTCGCATGCGACCACGAACAGGGGAGGAGGAATGGGGGACACGAGCATCACCAAGATCGACTCGAGGCACTCGCCGCGCGGTCAGATGGGACAGAAGTATCTGGCCTCGGGCGTGCACGTCGCGATGCGGCTCTGGGAGAACGAGGAGCCGAGCGACGGGCACACCGCCACGCGCGACTACGAGACGGTCGGCTACGTGATCGGCGGACGCGCCGAGCTCCACGTCGAGGGGCAGATGGTCCTGCTCGAGCCGGGCAACTCGTGGGTCGTGCCGCGCGGCGCGTCGCACTCGTACAAGATCCTCGAGCGCTTCACGGCCGTCGAAGCGACGTCGCCGCCGGCGCACGCGCATGCCCGCGACGAGGGACGCGAAGGGAAGAAGAAGTAGGCGGCGCGCGAGAACGCGTGGCGCCGAAGAAATGAGAGAGGGCGCGCCAGCATCGCCGGCGCGCCCTCTCTCGCTCGCGGCCGAACCGCGCTAGGGCTGCTTGAAGTTCTGCTTGACGACGACGCGCGTCGCGTCATCCACACCCTTCTTCGCGCGCGCTTCGATATCGCGCGTCACGCCGTCGAGGCGGATCGCCTTGAGGTGCGGCATCGGCGGCTCCGGTAGCGCATCGGTGCTGCTCGGACGGCGTGCCGGGGCATGCCGCGCCGACGGAAGCGCGGCCACGACGGGGCCGGTCGGGACGTTGCTCGCCGGCGCCGCGCCCGGCGTCGCCGGCGACGCGACCGCTGGAGTGGTCTGCGGCACCGTCTTCAGCGGTGCTGCCTGAGCGACCGTCGGCGTCGCGACCGCGGCGGGGGCGACGGTGCGCTGCGCGTCCGGACGCTCGGCCGGACGCTGGGCGACCACCGGATCCGGCGCCGCCGGTGTACCAGCGCCGCGACTGACGAGGAGGTAGGCCGCCGCGCCGAGCGCCGCGGCCGCCATGCCGATGCCGGCGACGAGCTTGCCGCTGCGTCGGCTCGGTGCGTCGAAGCTCAGCTTCGGCTGGCGCGGCCGCTGCCGCGGGGCGGCGTCGGCCGCG
>DATMHT010000466.1:0-18558 GCA_035554795.1 Gemmatimonadaceae bacterium
ACGATCCGGACGCTCGCCGGCTCGACGCGGCCGGTCGTGTCCACGACGAAGCGCGCGAGCACGCGTCCCTCGAGGCGCGCGGTCCGCAGCTCGTCCGGGTAGCGCGGCGTGGGCGAGCCGGGAGGCAGCGACGCTTCGACCTCGACGACGCGGGCGTCGAACGGCGCGCCGTCGCCGGGGCCGACGCCGGTCCCCGGTCCTCCCCCCCGCTCGCCAGTGGCGGTCGTCCGCCAGTCTTCGGTCACCGGACCGGGCCCGGTCGTGGTCGGGATTCCGTCCACGTCGATCGTCGGCGTCGGGAACACGGGGCCGGGTGGCATCGGGTCGCTCGGTCCGTCGCGCCGCGGCGCACCGCCACTGCCCGACGTCGCACCGCGGTGCTCGCGCGGTTGCTCCGGCGGCGTGCGGGGGATCCAGACCACGCCCTCGCCGCTCGGCTTCGGCGGCGACGGCGGCGCGTCCCTGCCCATTCCCGTCGCGACGACGGCGAGCGTGATGAGCGTCGCGTGGGCGACGACGCTGGCGGCGGTACCGACGCGGCTGGCGGCGCCGGAACGGTGGCGGCTGGACTCGGGCAACTTCGCGAGCAGTCTCGGCATCGTGCTCCCTCCCGTGACGGTGGCCTGCACCGATCGCGGCGGCGCCAGCGGGTTCGCGGCAGTGGCGCCGGCCGCGGAACGGCGCCCCGCGCCGCTCCGGGAACGAGAGTAGCACCGCCGGATTGCTCCCCCGTGGCGGCCTCGTTAGGCGTCGCTGATCGCCGCGTTAGGAGTGGGTTGCCCGCCGATGAAGCCAGGCTGACGGGACCATTAGCGGACGATGAAGACGGTGCAGCCGGCGGCGGTGCACCGGGCGGCGCCGGCGGCCGCGGCCGCGTGCCGCCGGACCGCAAACATGCGTGATCATGCGGCGGCGGCCGGGGCCGTGCCGGAGGTGGCCTTCGCGGTGGCGCTGGCCCCGGCGTCGCCCACGCGAGTAGCTTCCTCCGGGTCGCGCCGGTCGGCGCGACCCTTTTTTGCATGGATCGGCCGCGGTCCCGTGCGGCGCGAGGCATCGTTCGCCGCGCCCGGGGCCGTGGCCTCAACGCCCGATCATGCCAGCAGAATCCGCTCGACCCGGCGGCGCCAAGGGCGCGGCCGCGAACGGGAATCCGTCGACCGACGCGACCGCTGCCGACGCGTCGCCTTCCCCGTCGACTTCGGCCGCTTCGCCGACTCCGCCGTCAGCGACCGCGACTAGGGGCGCGCCCGGCGCGCCGCCGCCGAGCGTCACCGCCGAGTTCCCCGCGTCGCCCGACCGCCCGCACGCGGAGGACAAGCCGAAGGGCAAACGGCTCGCCGTCCTCACCCTCACCGCGCTCGGCATCGTCTACGGCGACATCGGGACGAGCCCGCTCTACGCGTTCAAGGAGTGCTTCAGCGGCGGCGCACACGCGGTGCCGCCGACGGTGCCGAACGTGTACGGCGTGCTCTCGCTCATCGTCTGGTCGCTGACGCTCGTCGTCAGCGTGAAGTACATCACCTTCATCATGCGCGCGGACAACCGCGGCGAGGGCGGGATCCTCGCGCTGCTCGCGCTCATCCTCCAGCGGCAGCATCGCGTCGAGGACTCGCGGCGCCGCTTCCTCTACGTCGCCCTCGGTCTCTTCGGCGCGGCGCTGCTCTACGGCGACGGGATCATCACGCCGGCGATCTCCGTGCTCGGCGCGGTCGAGGGACTCAACGTCATCACGCCGCGGCTCTCCGACTGGATCGTGATCCTCACGGTCGGGATCCTCGCCGTCCTGTTCTACTTCCAGCAGTTCGGCACGGACAAGGTCGGCAAGGCGTTCGGGCCGCTGATGCTGATCTGGTTCGGCTCCATCGCCGGCCTCGGCGCCGCCGAGATCATGCGGGAGCCGGTGATCCTCTCGGCGATCAACCCGCTCTACGGGCTGCGCTTCTTCGGCGAGCATGGCTTCCACGGCTTCGTCATCCTCGGCTCGGTCGTGCTCGCCGTCACCGGCGCCGAGGCGCTGTACGCGGACATGGGGCACTTCGGCAAGCGGCCGATCCGGCTCGCCTGGTTCGCGTTCGTCTTCCCCTGCCTGCTCGTCAACTACTTCGGCCAGGGGGCGCTGCTGCTGCGCGACCCGTCGGCGGCGATCAACCCGTTCTACCTGCTCGCGCCGCGCGTGCTGCTCTACCCGCTGCTCGTCGTCGCGACGCTGGCGGCGATCGTCGCCTCGCAGGCGCTGATCTCGGGCGCGTTCTCGCTCACCCAGCAGAGCGTGCAGCTCGGCTACTCGCCGCGCGTGACGATCGTCCACACCTCGCACCACGCGGCCGGGCAGATCTACATCCCCGAGGTCAACAAGGCGCTCGCGGTCGGCTGCGTGCTCGTCGTCCTCGGCTTCCGCAGCTCGACCGCGCTCGGCGCCGCGTACGGCATCGCCGTCACCGGCACGATGGCGATCACGACGCTGCTCTTCTACCAGATCGAGCGCCACCGCTGGGGGTGGCCGCTGTGGAAGGCGATCGGCCTCGCCGCCGGCTTCCTCGTCATCGACCTGGCGTTCTTCGGCGCGAACGCGCTCAAGGTCGCGCAGGGCGGCTGGGTGCCGCTCGTCGTCGCGATCGCGATGTTCACGCTGATGACGACGTGGAAGCGCGGCCGCGAGCTGCTGCGCGAGATCCTGCGCCGCGGCACGCTGCCGCTCGACATGTTCCTCGCCGACGTCGCGCGGCGGAAGCCGGTGCGCGTCAGCGGCACGGCCGTGTTCATGACGTCCGAGGCGGAGGGCGCGCCGGTCGTGCTGCTCCACCACCTCAAGCACAACAAGGTGCTGCACGAGCAGGTCGTGCTCCTCTCGGTCGCGTCGGCCGAGGTGCCGGACGTGGACGAGGAGGCGATGCTGCAGGTCGATCCACTGGGCCAGGGCTTCTACCGCGTGAAGGCGACCTACGGCTTCATGGAGACGCCGAACGTCCCCGACATCATGCGCTTCTGCAACAAGCGCGGCCTCAAGAACCGCCCGAACGACACGTCGTTCTTCCTCGGCCGCGAGCGCCTCATCCCGACCCGCGGCCGCGAGCATACGAGCCTCAAGGAAGCCCCGCTGCCGCGGATGCGGCTCTGGCGCAAGAAGCTGTTCGTCTTCATGGCCCGCAACGCCCGCTCCGCCACCGAGTTCTTCGGCCTGCCCCCGAACCGCGTCGTGGAGCTGGGGACGCAGATCGAGTTCTGAACGGTGGGCGGTGGGCGGTCGGCGGTGGGCGCAAGCAGAGGGGCCGGCATCCCAGCACGGGAGCCGGCCCCTCGTAACGTTGGCGCCAATCGCCGACCGCCAACCGCTCACCTACACCTTCGGCTTCATCCCCTTCTTGTTCCTTGGGTCGTCCTTCGGGTTCACGTAGTTGATCTCGAACGGGCCGGTGCCCTGGATGGAGAGCTCGGTGCGGCCGACGGCGCGGGCGTAGTGGGTCTGGCCCGCCTTCATCGTTCCCGAGCCGCCGCGCGGCAGCGCCTGCATGGCCTTCGTGTCCCACTTGTCGCCCATGCCGTAGCGGAACGTGCCGCGGACGACGGTGATCGTCTCGTCGGTCGGGTGCGAGTGCGGCGCGATGGTGTAGCGGCTCGGCAGCAGCAGGTGGACGGTGAACGGTCCACTCTTCGACGGATCGCCGTCGACGACCGCGAGCTTGGCGCCGGCCGGCAGGCCCGGAGGCGCGGGTCCCCATTTGAGCTTCGTCGCGGCGGCGGCGCCCTGCGCGGGCAGCACCTGCGCCCCGGCCAGCGCGACGACGACGAGGGTGGCGGACAGGATCGGCGTGAGACGACGCATTCCACACCTCCGGAGTGAGAGGCGTCGCGACCGCGGACGTGGGTCGCGGCGGCACTGAGCGTCACTGATATGCAGCGCGGCGGGCGAGGACGCCAGCCACCGCGCCGGTCCGGCCGGCGATCTCAGCCGCCGCCGTGGCGCGCCATGACGAAGTGCCCGTCGGCGACAGCGCCCCCGCGCCCCGCGTCCACCCACCAGCGGCCGACGAGCGAGTCGCCCGACCAGGCGCCCCGCATCATCACCGACGTCTCCCCCTCACCCGGGTCGAGGACGACGATCGCCGAGTCGCGGCCCGTCGTCAGGGCGATCGCGTCCGGGATCGCGCCACGGTCGCGCGGCTCGAAGCCGGCGGCGCGGAAGTTCACGTCGTAGCTGCCGTAGTGCGTCGGCACGTCGAGCTGCGGGTAGTCGTGCGTCACCCAGCGGTTGGGCAGCAGCGCCAGCTCGCCGCGCAGGTCGCGCGACACGGGGCCGTCGCTCGTGCGCTCGACGTGGAAGCGCACGTCCCAGGTGCCGACGAGGCGCCGCGCCGGCGCGCTCTCCACGCGCCGCCGCCCGCCGCCGATGCTGCAGCCGGCCATCACCAGCGCGAGCACCATCGGTGCGAGCGCGATTCGCGCGAGGGCGATTCGCGTCGCCGCCGCGCGTGACGGTCGGATCGTTCGTGACAGCGCGCGCATGACCTCATCCTCCTCCGACTGCCGCTCCCGGCGCGGCCGGCGTATCTGCGTCGGCATGATGGTCGGTCGCGACCTCGGTCTCCTCGGCCTCGTCGAGCGATTCGTCGCGGGCGACGAGGTCGCGCAGCCGGTACGCGTGGCCGACGAGGAACGGGACGGCGGTCACGACCACGTTCGGCCGGAACAGGAACGCGGTCCGGATGTACAGCGCCGTCTTGTTGTGCAGCAGGTGCTCCCACCACCGGTGCGGCACGATCTCCGGTACGACGACCGTCACGAGCTCGCCGACCGCGATCCGCCGCAGCCCGTCCACGTAGTCCACCAGCGGGCGCAGGACCGATCGGTAGGGCGACGGCAGCACGACGAGCGGAACGCCGATGTCCCACGCGTCCCACTCCGCGCGCATCCGCGGCGTTTCGCGCGGGTCCACCTCGACGTACACGCCGACGACGTCGTCGGAGATCGTCGTCGCGTAGACGAGGGCGCCGGCCGTCGCCTTGGTGATGCCGTTCACCGGCACGACGACCGTGTGATGCAGCGGCAGGATCGGGCTCTGCCCGTGGAAGGCGATCTCCCGCGCGAAGCGCGTGTAGTGCGAGTGGATGGCGTTCAGCAGCCAGATGATCGCCGGGATGAGCAGCACGACGATCCAGCCGCCGCTCGTGAACTTCGTCACGACCTGGATCAGCGAGACGAGCGCGGTCGCGACCGCGCCGATGCCGTTGAGCGCCGCGCGCCAGCGCCAGCCCGGCTCCCGCGTGCGCAGCCAGTGCACGACCATCCCCGCCTGCGACAGCGTGAAGCAGACGAAGACGCCGACGGCGTAGAGCGGCACGAGCGCGTTCGTGCTGCCGTGGAAGAGTCGCACGAGCAGCATCGCCAGCAGCGCGAGCATGACGATGCCGTTCGAGAACGCGAGCCGGTCGCCGCGCGCGGCGAGCTGGCGCGGCATGTAGCGGTCGTCGGCGAGAATCCCGGCGAGCCGCGGGAAGTCGGCGAAGGCGGTGTTCGCGGCGAGCACGAGCACCGCGAACGTCGTGTACTGGAGCGCGTAGTACAGCGGTCCGCCGCCGAACACGTGCCGGCCGAGCTGCGACAGCACCGTCTGGTCAGTGGTCGGGAAGACGCCGTAATGCCGCGCCAGGTAGCTGACGCCGAGGAAGAACGCGGCGAGGATCGTGACCATCCAGCCGAGCGTCGTCGCGGCGTTGCGTGGCGCGGGCTGCCGGAACGCCATCACGCCGTTCGAGATCGCCTCGGTGCCGGTCATCGCCGCGCACCCCTCGGCGAAGCCGCGCAGCAAGAGGTAGAAGAGCGCGAAGCCGGTGATCGGCGACAGGCCGCCGCCGTAGTGCCGCGCCGAAACCGGGTCCACCTTGATCGTGCCGGCGAGCGGCGCGAGCTCGTGTCCCGTCGCCAGCCGGAAGAGACCGGCGCCGAGCAGCGCGAGCATCATCGCGACGAACAGGTAGGTCGGCACGCTGAACGCCGCGCCGCTCTCGCGCACGCCGCGCAGGTTGACGATCATGAGCAGGGCGATGGAGAGTACGCCGAGCGTCACGGTGTGCGGCGCGAGCGACGGGTAGGCGGACGTGATCGCCGCGACGCCGCCCGAGATGCTGACGGCGACGGTGAGGATGTAGTCGGTGAGCAGCGCCGCCGCCGCGACGAGCCCGGCGCGGACGCCGAGGTTGTCCTTCGCGACCGTGTACGACCCGCCGCCGCCCGGGTAGGCGAAGATCGTCTGGCGGTACGAGATCCCGACGAGCGCGAGCAGGCCGACGATGACGGCCGAGATCGGGACGACGTAGGTGAGCGCCGCCGCGCCGAGGACGGCGAGCACGAACAGGATCTGGTCGGTGGCGTAGGCGACGCTCGAGATGGCGTCCGAGGAGAGAACCGCGAGCGCGGTCTTCTTGCTCAGCCGCTCGTGCTCGAGGCGCTCGCTCGCGAGCGGGCGGCCGAAGATCAGGCGCTTGGCGTGCGTGAACGGGGTGGGCATCGTCCGGGGCTAATGGGTGTCGGCCTGGGCGAGTCGCCGGCCGAGCCCTCCCACGCGGCGGCGACTACGCGCCGGCGGGCCGCTCAGCTCCTCCCGCGTCGCCCACGCCACCACGGACCATAGCCGCCGAGCCGTGAATTACGCACAAAGGCGATTGGGCGGGGCGTTAAGAAGACGCAAAGAGCCCACCCCGCTCGTGCACCGGTGCCGCCGCGATCGTCCCCGGTCACACGGCCCTGCCGCGCGCCAGCCGCGCTACCGGCAGCGCGATCCGCGTCGCGCCGGCGACGGCGGTGACCGTTCCGCCCTGCACGGCGATCAATCGCCGGGCGAGCGCGAGCGCCGGCGTCGGCGGCCGGTCGGCGACGAGCTCGACGTCGAGCGTGACCACGGCGCGGTCCGCGTCCACCTCGCCGCGTACCGTCACCGTCTCGCTGGGCGCGACGCGCTCCGCCGCGTCCCGCAGCACCAGCGAGAGCGCCTCGTACGTCAGCGTCGGATCGGCAAGCACGCGCGGGAGCGCGGGCGCGAGCTCGACGGCGACGCGCGCCGCGCCGTTCGTGCCACGGTCAGCGCGGGCGGCGGCCGCCGCCTGCGCGAGCGGTGGCACCAGGTCGCCGAGTCGAACCGCCTCGCGCCGTGGCGCGACCGCGCCGCGATCGAGATCCACGATCCGCCGCAGCCGGTCGAGGGCGACCTCCGCCTCCTCGGCCGCCTGGCTCGCCGCGCCCAGCATCTCCTCCTGGTTGTCGTTCAGATCCCCGAAGCGATTCTCGAGGAGGATGTGAAGCGGCGTTCGCACCTCGTCGAGCCGGTACGACATCGCCGCCGTCGTCGCCGCGAGCAGCTCCGCGTACTCGTCGACCCGCGCCACGGCCTCCGCCTTCGTGCGTGCGCCCGCCGCCGTCGCGTCGCTCACGGCGCCACTGAGCTTGTCCACGACCGTCTCGATCACGTCCAGCTCGTCCGGGCCCCCGCCGGCGCGCGTGCCGGTGACCGCGGCCGCGATCTGCCGCGGCACGACGGCGACGCCCGAGCCGTCGCCGCGCACCGGGCCCGCCAGCCGCTCCAGCCGCTCGGCGACGTAGCGCGTGTTCACCCACGACACGAAGAGCGACGCCACGGCGGCCACGCCGGCGACGGCCAGCACCGTGGCCGGCACGCGGTGCGCGTACTGTCCCCAGTACGCGAGCGCGGCGACGAGGACGCAGCCGAGCACCGCCGGCAGCACGGCGACGAAGAGCCGCTGACCGACCTTCATCGGGCCTCGTGCGCCGACGACGCGGCCGCGTCGAAGGAGACGACCAGCACGTCAACGCCCTGGTCATTGCTCGTCAGGCGCTCGACGACGGAGCCGCGCCGCAGGCGATGCCACCGGGAGCGGCGGCTCTGCCCGACGATCACCAGCGTGACACCGTGCTCGCGCGCGAACGCGAGGATCGCGGCCGCGACGTCGGTTCCCTCCAGCTTCACCACCTCGGCGCCGAGCTGCTGCGCCATCTGGATGTTGTCCACCAGCGTCCGCTGGACCGTGGCGTCGATCCGGTCGGCGCGCTCCTCGGGCATCTGCACGTAGACGCAGTACCAGTCCGAGTTGAGCCGGCCGGCGATGCGGCTCGCCTTGCGGAGGAGGAGCGCGGTGTAGGGCGGGTTGCTCGACAGCGCGACCAGGATGCGGTCCACCGTGCGCGGCGCGGCGGCCGGTGTCGCGCCCGACTCGCGGCGCACGATCTGCTCGCGCGACCGGTCCACCGAGCTCGCCACCTCGCGCAGCGCGAGCTCGCGCAGCGTCGTCAGGTTCTCGTCCGTGAAGAAGTTCGCGAGCGCGGCCGGCACCTTCTCCGGCTGGTAGATCTTCCCCTCGGTCAGGCGCTGGCGCAGGTCCTCGGCGCTGATGTCGAGGTTGACCACCTGATCCGCCTGCGCCACCACCCAGTCGGGTACGGTCTCGCGCACGGTGACGCCGAGCGCGCGCTGGATGACGTCGTTGAGGCTCTCGAGGTGCTGGACGTTGACGGCCGAGATCACGTTCACGCCGCGCGCGAGCAGCTCCATGACGTCTTCCCAGCGCTTGCGGTGGCGCGACCCGGGCACGTTCGTGTGCGCCAGCTCGTCCACGATGGCGACCTCCGGGCGGCGCGCGGCGACGGCGTCCACGTCCATCTCCTCGAGCGTCACGTTGCGGTAGGCGATCCGCCGCCGCGGCACGACCTCGAGGTCGCCGATCCGCGCCTCCGTCTCGGCGCGGCCGTGCGCCTCGACGAAGCCGACGACGACGTCCACGCCGCGCCCCCGGAGCTCGTGCGCCTCGGTGAGCATGCGGTACGTCTTGCCGACGCCGGCGGCCGATCCGACGTAGAGCTTGAGCCGCCCTCTCGGGCGCACCAGCTCCAGGAAGCTCGGCTCCTTCGGCCGCGGCGCGTGGCGGCGTTCGACCGGCGTGCTGATGGCGTACCCCTGCGCGTCGGCGCGCGTCAGAAGGTGAGGGCGAGCGACGACACGACGAACGTGTCGTGGTTCGACGCGTCGGTGACCGTGCCGCTGCCGTGCGTGAAGAGCGGGTCGCGCGCCCGCAGCGCCCGCAGCTCCGTGCGCCAGAGCAGGCGTGCCACCGGCGACACGTCCACGTTGAGCGATCCGCCCGAGACGCGCAATCCGTATGGACGCGCGGTCGCGACGATGACCTGCTCCGCGTCCGAGTACTGCTCTCCCCGCAGCGCGAGCGCCACCGTGGGCCGGAACTGCCAGCGCGCGATCGCCGCCCACCCAAACCAGTTCGCCATGCCACCGTCCGCGTCACTCCGGCGCTGGACGCCGTAGTCGTACGTCGCGCGCAGCTGCAGAGTCGCCGCCGGCTTCAGCTGCACGATCCCCTCCTGCCAGAGGCGGAGGCGCGACGGCACGCTGTCCGGTTGCTCGTTGCCGACGAACGCATCGTAGGCCACGTCCACGCCGTCGCGCGGCATGTAGTCCACGCGCGCGCCGAGCGCCTTGTCGCTGTTCGTCTCGGAGATGTTCTGCCAGCCGTTGATGAGGTGGAGCTGCGCGCTGACCGTCGGCGTCGCCCGCCAGGTCGCCTTCACGCCCGCCTCGTAGTAGGGCGAGTTGTCGGCGATGAACGAGCGCGTGTAGGTCCAGTTGTCGCGGCTGATCCAGCTCTCGCTGCCGAACGGCGAGAAGAAGACGCCGCCGTCGATCCAGAGACCACGCGCGACCTCGTAGCCGGCGGTGGCCTCCTGGATGAAGCGGCTCACGTCCGGTCCGCTCAGCGTGCCGACCTTCGGCTCGGCGGCGTAGTTCGCCTGCACCGACGTGCCGAACTGCGCCGCGAAGCGCCCGCGCAGCCGTGGCGCGGTGAGCAGCGCCTCGACGTACGCGAGATTGACGTTGAACTCGTCGTGCCGTGCCGCCTGCGTCGTGAACGCGCGGTCGAGGGTGCGCGGGTGGTCGAAGTCGTAGGCGAAGTACGCGTCGAGGAACGCGCCGAACGTCACCCGCACCGCCGTGTCGGCCGCCGGCACGCTCGCCTGCGCCGCCAGCGCGGCGGGAGCGCCGGCGACGAGCACGGCCGCGAGAACCGCCACGGCAGGCAGGCGAACCGCGGTCACGAGCGGAGCGCGTCGCTCATCGCGCGGCCCGGCGGGGGAACGCCGAATCGAGCGCGATGTTGAGGAGGAGGACGTTGACGCGCGGCTCGCCGAAGAGGCCGAACTGTCGCGGCTCGACGTGTCGCTCGACGAGTGCCCTCACCGCGTCGGGCGACGCGCTCCGGGCACGTGCCACGCGCGATACCTGGAGCCGCGCGTTGGCCGGCGAGATGTGCGGGTCGAGGCCGGATCCACTCGCCGTCACCATGTCGGACGGCACGTGACCCTTCGTCGCGCCGTCCAGCGTGACCGCGCTGTCCACGCGCCCGGCGATCAGCGTGTCGGCGAGCTTCGCGTCGGTCGGCCCCCTGTTCGAGCCGCCCGAGGCGGTCGCGTCGTAGCCCGTACCGGCCGCCGACGGGCGCGGGTGGAAGTACCAGGGCTGGGCGAACGGCTGCCCTATGAGGGCGCTGCCGACGACGCGGCCGTTGACCGTGACGAGCGAGCCTTTGGCCTGCCACGGAAAGAACAGCTGGGCGAGGCCGGTGACGACGCCGGGATACACGACGCCGGTGAGCACGCATAGCACGACCGTCATCACGATCGCCGGCCGGAGCTGGTTGCGGAGCATCGCTACACCAACCGGACGAGGACGAGGAGGACGTCGATGGCCTTGATGCCGACGAAAGGCACGACGAGGCCGCCGAGCCCGTACACGAGCAGGTTGCGGCGGAGGATCGCCGACGCCGGCGCGGGGCGGTAGCGTACGCCGCGCAGCGCCAGCGGGATGAGCAGGATGATGATCAGGGCGTTGAAGATCACGCTCGCGAGGATGGCGGACTCCGGCGAGTGCAGGCGCATGACGTTCAGCGCGTTCAGCGCCGGGTACGTCGCGGCGAACATCGCCGGGATGATCGCGAAGTACTTGGCGACGTCGTTGGCGATCGAGAACGTCGTCAGCGAGCCGCGCGTCATCAGCAGCTGTTTCCCGATCTCCACGACCTCGATCAGCTTCGTCGGGTTTGAGTCGAGGTCGATCATGTTCCCCGCTTCCTTGGCCGCCTGTGTGCCGCTGTTCATCGCCACGCCGACGTCGGCCTGCGCGAGCGCGGGTGCGTCGTTGGTGCCGTCGCCGGTCATGGCGACGAGCTTGCCGCCGGCCTGTTCGCGCCGGATGAGCGCCATCTTGTCCTCGGGCTTCGCTTCGGCGAGGAAGTCGTCCACCCCCGCCTCCTGCGCGATCGCCGCCGCGGTGAGCGGGTTGTCGCCCGTGATCATCACCGTGCGGATACCCATCGCGCGGAGCCGGTCGAAGCGCTCGCGCATCCCGCCCTTGACGACGTCCTTGAGGTAGATCACGCCGAGGACGCGCGCCGCGCCGTTCTCTGCGGGCCGCGCCGCGCGTCCTTCGCCCACAGCGCATCGCTCGGCGACGACGAGCGGCGTGCCGCCCGCGCGGCCGATCCGCTCGACGACGGCTCCCATCGCCTCCGGCACATCCCCCCCGTGCTCGCGCACCCAGCGAGACACGGCGTCGCCAGCGCCCTTGCGCAGCTCGACACCGCCAGCGTCGACGCCGCTCATGCGCGTCGCCGCGGAGAAGGCGACGAACGCCATGTGCTGCGGCGGATGTGCCTCGGCGAGCGCTCCCGTGCCGACGGCGACGAGCCGGGCGCCCTCGGCGAGGACGCGGCCGCGGAGGCCGAACTTCTCCTTCGCCAGCACGACGATGCTGCGCCCCTCGGGGGTCTCGTCCGGAAGCGACGCGAGCTGCGCGCGGTCCGCCAGGTAGTTCTCCTCGACGCCCGGCATCGGCACGAACTCCACCGCCTGGCGGTTGCCGAGCGTGATCGTGCCGGTCTTGTCGAGGAGCAGCGTGTTGACGTCGCCCGCCGCCTCCACCGAGCGGCCGCTCATGGCGATCACGTTGTGCTGGATCATCCGGTCCATGCCGGCGATCCCGATCGCGGAGAGTAGCCCGCCGATCGTCGTCGGGATGAGGCAGACGAGCAGTGCGATCAGCACCGGTACGGCCGCCGAGCCGTGGCTGTACATGGCGAACGGCTGCAGCGTCGCGACGGCGAAGAGGAAGATGATGGTGAGCCCGGACAGCAGGATGGTGAGCGCGATCTCGTTCGGCGTCTTCTGCCGCTGTGCGCCCTCGATGAGCGCGATCATGCGGTCGATGAAGGTCTCGCCGGGGTTGGAGATGATCCGGATGACGAGGTAGTCGGAGAGCACCTTCGTGCCGCCCGTGACCGCCGAGCGGTCGCCGCCCGACTCGCGGATGACGGGCGCGCTCTCGCCCGTGATCGCCGACTCGTCCACCGACGCGACGCCCTCGATGACCTCGCCGTCGCTGGCGATGATGTCGCCCGGCGTGCAGAGCATCAGGTCGCCCTTGCGAAGCGAGGACGCCAGCACGAGCTCGAACTCCAGCTTGTCCGGCTCGCCGCCGGTGTCGGACGCATCGAGGCGCTTCGCCTGCGTCAGCGTGCGCGACGCACGGAGGTCGTCCGCCTGCGCCTTGCCGCGCCCTTCCGCCATCGCCTCGGCGAAGTTCGCGAACAGCACCGTGAACCAGAGCCAGAGCGCGATCTGCAACGTGAAGCCGACCGCGTGGCCGCCGCCGAGGACGTCGCGCGCGAGCACCACCGTCGTGAACGCGCTGCCGACGAGCACGACGAACATCACCGGGTTCCGCACCATGTGGCGCGGATCCAGCTTCCGGAACGCGTCGCCGATCGCCCGCCGGACGATCGGGGGGTCGAAGAGCGCACGCTTCTGCGCGGCCATCAGAAGACCCTCCCCGCGCCCATGAGCAGCTGCTCGACGATCGGCCCGAGCGAGAGCGCGGGAAAGAAGGTGAGCGCGCTGACGATGAGGATGACTCCGACCAGCAGCGTGACGAAGAGCAGGCCGGTGACCGGGAAGGTGCCGGCCGACTCGGGGGCGATCCTCTTCTCGGCCAGGAAGCCGGCCAGCGCGAGCATCGGCACCATCATCGCGAAGCGGCCGACGAGCGTGTTGATGCCGAACATCGTGTTGTAGTAGTAGGTCGAGCCGGTGAGCCCGGCGAAGGCGCTGCCGTTGTTGCCGGCGGTGGACGTGAAGGCGTAGAGAATTTCCGACAGCCCGTGCGGTCCGGCGTTGCCGAGCCCGGCGAGCCCCGCCGGCAGCACCGCCGAGAGCGCGGTCAGGGTGAGGATCGCGGCCGGGAAGACGAGCGCGTAGAGCATCGCCATCTGGACCTCGCGCGCCTGAATCTTCTTGCCGAGGTACTCGGGGGTGCGTCCGACCATGAGGCCGGCGATGAACACGGTCAGCACGACCATCACGATCATCCCGTACAGGCCCGCCCCGACGCCGCCGAAGACGACCTCGCCGAGCTGGATGTTCAGCAGCGGCACCAGCCCGCCGAGCGGGGTGAACGAGTCGTGCATGGCGTTCACCGCGCCGCACGAGGCGTCGGTGGTCGCGACCGCGAACAGCGCCGAGTTGGCGATGCCGAAGCGGACCTCCTTCCCCTCCATGTTGCCGCCGGGGTTGGCCCCGGTCGTGGCGACGTCGACGCCGCGGGCCGCGTGGATCGGGTTGCCGCGAGCCTCCGCCCAGTACGCGGTCGAGGCGCCGGCGGCGAAGAACGCGAACATCGCCGCCCACACCGCCCAGCCGTGTCGCTGGTTGCTCACCATGCGCCCGAACATGTAGGTGAGCGCCGACGGGATCATGAAGATCGCGAACATGGACCAGAAGTTCGTCCACGGGGTCGGGTTCTCGAACGGGTGCGCCGAGTTGGCGTTGAAGAACCCGCCGCCGTTCGTGCCGAGCTGCTTGATGATCTCCTGGCTCGCCACCGGCCCCATCGCGAGCGTCTGCTTCGCGCCCTCGAGCGTCGTCAGCTGCACGTATGGCCGGAAGTTCTGGATGACGCCCTGCTGGACGAGGATCGGCACGAGCAGCAGCGAGAGCGGCAGCAGCGCGTACAGCGTGCCCCGCACGAGGTCCACCCAGAAGTTGCCCAGCCGTCCCCGCGCCTCGCTCCCGCGGCGCGCGATGCCGCGCACGAGCGCGACGGCCACCGCCATGCCGGCCGCCGCCGAGACGAAGTTGTGGAACGCGAGCTGGGTCATCTGCGAGAAGTACGACATCGTCGACTCCCCACCGTACGACTGCCAGTTCGTGTTGGTCGTGAACGACGCCGCCGTCTCGAAGGCCTGCCGGTCGGCCACCGCCGGCAGCTGCTGTGGGTTCAGCGGCAGGGCGCCCTGGAGGCGCAGCACGAGATAGGTCAGCAGCATGGACGCGGCGCTGAACAGCAGCATCGCGCCCGCGTAGCGCGTCCAGTGCTGGTCGTCGTCGGGATCCACGCCCGAAAGTCCATAGATCAGCCGCTCGACCGGCCGCAGCCAGCCCGCCGTGCCGTCGTAGACGCGCACCAGGTACAGCCCGAGCGGCTTCGTCACGAGCAGCACGGCGAGCGAGAAGACGCCGATCTGCAGCCAGCCGGCGGCGGTCATCTCAGAACTTCTCCGGTCGGAGAAGCGTGTAGACGAGGTAGACGAGGAGACCCACCGCGACCGCTCCCCCGACGAGTGCGTCGGCGCTCATGGCTCGTGCTCGTCGCCCGGGGCACCGCGGCCGAGTCGGGCGCACGCGGCGACGTAGGCGAGCATGAGCGCAAAGAAGGCGACCGTCGCGGCGACATAGACGACATCGAACATGGGCGACCTCCCCGGGTGACGACGAAAAGAGCAACGCCGCTTTCGGGCGCGATGTACGCTACCGAGAGCGGCGTGAAGGCTGCACAAAGCGCCCGCGAGGGCGCACAAAATGTTCGTGAAGATCGGGCGCGTGGCGTGCGTCGCTACGGCGGCATCCCGCCCCCGTCGCTGCCGGGGCCGAGGTCCGCCGCCGGCACGCGCAGCCGGAAGACGCTGCCGCCGCCCGGCCGATCCTCCACCGCGAGCGAGCCGCCCTGCGCCTCGGCGAGCCGACGCGCGATCGAGAGGCCGAGCCCCGCGCTTCCCACGTCCGGCGCCATGCCCTGCGAGCGGTAGAACGGCTCGAACAGGCGCTCGCGCTCGTGAGGCGGCACACCCGGGCCGCGGTCGGCGACGTCGAACACCAGATCGGCGCCGTCGCGCCGGACGCGGAGCTCCACCGGCGCGGCGCCCGGCGCGTACTTGAGCGCGTTCTCGACGAGGTTGACGAGGATGCGCAGCGTGTGCACGAAGTCGAACCGTCCGACCAGCAGCGGGTGCTCCGTGTCGAGCGTCACGTGCAGCCGCTCGTTCCCCGGCGTGCCGGAGAGCCGCTGCACCGCCGCGCCCACGACGTCGTCGGCCGCGGCGAGCTCCGGCGACACGTGGAGGGCACCGCCCTGCAGCCGCGACAGGTCGAGCAGGTCGGTGACGAACCGCGTCAGGCGGTCGGTCTCCTCCTCGATGACGAGCGCGCGCTCGTCACCGCCGCCGGCGATGTCGTGTGCGAGCGCCTTGATCGTCGTCAGCGGCGTGCGTATGTCGTGCGAGACCGAGGCGAGCAGCGCGTCCTTCAGGCGGTCGGCCTCGCGGAGCGCTTCCGCCCGCCCCGCCTCCCGCGCGAGCTGTACGCGCTCGGCGCCGAGGGCGGCGTAGTAGGTGAGCGCCGACAGGACCCGCCGGCGCGCCGGATCGAGCGCGAGCGTGTCGCGCGCCGTCACCCGGAGCACGCCGACGACGCGGTCGTGCACGAGCAGCGGCAGGTACAGCACCCGCGAGGCCGCCGCTGGAGCCGCGGTGGCGGCCAGGTCGTCGCCCGCGGCGGTCAGGTGCGCGACGCCGTCGACACCCTCCAGCGCCGCCCGCGCGTTCGCCGCGACCCAGTCGGCGATCCCCGGTGCCGCCGGCACGTCGGCGCCAGTCGCGGAGACCGCGCGCAGCCGCCCGTCGTCCTCGCGCAGGTACACGTCGCACGACTCCAGGTCGAGCGTCTCGCGGATGACGGCGGCGATCGCGGCGAGCGCGTCGTCGGCACGCGCCGCGTTGATCGCCTCGGCGCCGACGGCGGCGAGGCGGTCCACCTCGCGCGCGCGACGGCGCGCCGCCTCGGCTTCGGCCTGCGCGCGATAGAGCAGCTGCGTCGCGACCGTGCTCGTCGCGAGAAAGGCGAACAGCGCGAGCCAATCGAGCGGGTTCGCGATGACGAAGGTGTAGTACGGCGGCAGAAACAGGAGGTTGAACGCCGCGAACGACAGCACCGACAGCAGCAGGCCGAGCGCGCGCCCGCGCCGCGCGCTGGCGCCGAGCACGACGAGCAGGTACGCGAGCGCGACGTGCGCCTTGTCGAGCCGGTCGCGCAGCGCGAGCATCAGCAGCGTCACGCCGCCGAACAGCGCGATCCAGCCGAGCCAACCGAGCGCGATTCGCCACGAGGGGCGAGGCGGCGGTGGCGCGACCGGTGGCCGCGCGGTCACGAGCGTGGCCGCTCGAGGCGGTAGCCGACGCCCGGCTCGGTCAGGATCAGGCGAGGCCGCACCGGGTCGGGCTCCAGCTTGCGCCGCAGGTTCGCGACGTAGACGCGCAGGTACTGCTGCGCGTCGCCGGCCGCGCCGCCCCAGACCGCGACGAAGAGCTGCTGATGCGTCATGGTGCGGCCGGCGTGCGCGAGCAGGACGCGGAACAGCTCCCACTCCGTCTTCGTCAGATGCACCGGTGCGCCGGCGCGCGTGATCGTGCGCGCGGCGAGGTCCGCGGTGACATCACCGAGCCGCACCGGCCCCGGCGCCGCGTCGGGCGCGGCGAGGCGCGCACGGCGGAGCTGGGCCCGCACGCGCGCGACGAGCTCCTGCGGATTGAACGGCTTCGTGACGTAGTCGTCGGCGCCGGCATCGAGCAGCGCGATCTTCTCCTCGTCGGCGTAGCGCGCCGAGAGGACGATGATCGGCGCGCCTGACCAGCGCCGGATCTCGCGGCAGACGTCGATGCCGGGCGTGTCGGGAAGGCCGAGGTCGAGGACGATCAGGTCGGGACGCTGCGCGGCGGCGGCGTCGAGCCCTTCCGCAGCGGTCGCCGCCTCGAAGACACGCGACCCGTCGGCCGACAGGGCGCGGCGCACGACGCGTCGAATCTGCGGCTCGTCGTCGATGACGAGGAAGGTGTCCGTGGGCAAAGGGCGCGGCGAAGGGCAGTGCGACGCGGGCGATCGTCGTACCTTTGACGCTATGTCGCCTCCACGGACGTGGCAAGCGACTCGCGGGCGCGCGACGCGGCCGTCGCGCGCTCGCTCTCCCGTCATCCGATCCGCCGCCTCATGCCTTGTCGCTCGATCAGGCGCGTCCCCCCGACACCGTCCGCGCCTCTCGTCAGGCTCGCCACGGCGCTCGCCGGCGCCGCCACACTCGCGTTGGCCGCGTCCACGGCCCGCGCGCAGCGTCCGTCGCCCGACACGAGCCGCGCCAGTGCCGCCGCGACGGCGCGCGACCCGCACGCCGTCAATCCCGAGCGCCCGACCGTCGCGACGAACGCCGGCACCGTCGCGCCCGGCTGGGTCGAGATCGAGGCCGGCGCGCAGGGCGGCCGGCCGACGCGCGGCGTCACGCAGCTCCAGGCACCCGTCGTCCTCAAGTTCGGCATCGCGTCGCACGCGCAGCTCGGCGTCTTCACCGGCGCGGCGTACGTACGCGACGCGAGCGGCACCACGTCGCCTCGCTTCACCGGTGGCGCGACCGACCTCGCCGTCGGCGTGAAGTGGCGCGTGCTCGACGGCGCCCCGCTCGTCGGCGACCTCGCGCTGCTGCCGACGATCAAGCTTCCGACCGGCTCGGTGAACGACGGCACCGGCACGGGCACGACCGACGCCGGCCTGCTCCTCATCTCGAGCCACGCACTCGGCCCCGTCTCGCTCGACGTCAACGCCGGCTACACACGCCGCTCCGGCGACGGCTCGATCGCGCCGCGCTCGGCGACCTTCGCGACCATCTCCACCGGCTTCCCCGTCCGCGGCCGGCTCGGCTGGGTCGCGGAGCTGTACGGCTACCCCGGCACGTCGGGCGTCGCGGGCCAGCCGCCAGTCGTCGCCTTCCTCACTGGCCCGACGCTGCTCGTCGTCCCGTGGCTCGCCGTGGACGCCGGCGCGACGGCGACGCTGCGCGGCCCGGCGCCGAACACGGTCTACGCCGGCGCGGTGTGGAACGTCGGGCGGCTGCCGGGCCGGCCGCGTTAGGCGTCAGCGCCCCGCGGCGGCGGCCCCTCCGCCTGCAGCGCGCGCCACTCGTCGTCCTCGTAGAGCCGCGAGCGCGTGAGGAAGCGCACCCCCTCGGGCGCCTCGAGCGAGAAACCGCTCCCCCGCCCCGGCACCGCGTCCACCGTCAGGTGGGTGTGCTCCCAGTACTCGAACTGCGCCGCGCCGATGTAGAAGGGCGTGTCCTCGATGCGGCCGAGCAGGACGTCGCGCTGCCCGATGCGGAACTCGCCCCTCGGGTAG
>DATMHT010000467.1:0-2869 GCA_035554795.1 Gemmatimonadaceae bacterium
CCGCGGACGACGCGCTGCTGCGCCGCCGGCTCGTAGCAGTCGGTGAGCAGGAGCTGGATCGCCGCGCCCGCGCCGGCCGCCTTCGCGCCGGGCGACGACGGCGTGTCGGGGAGCAGCGTGTCGGCGATCTCCGCGAACAGCGCCTGATCGTCGCGATTCAGCACACCCGGCGCCGCCGCGCCCTTCTCCTCGTGCGCGCCCCGCTCGCCCTCCTTGCCGCACGCCGTCAGCAGTCCCGACGACGCCACCAACACAGCGCCGACGAGCGTCGTCCCGGCCTTGATCGCTTCTCGTCTGTTGAGTGGAGTCATGAGATTCTGTGTGCCGATGTATCAATTGCCAGAACGTGCGCCGCGGATTTACGCGGATGAACGCGGATAGTCGCTTTCCTGTTGTCATCCTGAGGGAGCGCGACGCGAGACCGAAGGATCTCCGGACCGTACCGCCTGGAGATCCTTCGTCGCTTCGCTCCTCAGGGTGACAGCAAGAAATCTGCGTGCATCTGCGTTGATCTGCGGCGAAATCGAGCAAGAGCAGTATCCGCGGCCATCCGCGAAAATCCGCGGCGCCCCTTCTCGCCGAGCGCCACACCCGTCACAGATTCCTCCGCTTCATCTCCTCGACCGCGTGGTTGGTCGCGCGGGCGGTGAGGGCCATGTAGAGGATGGACGGGCTCTGGTTCCCCGTCGAGGTCATGCAGGCGCCGTCGGTGACGAAGACGTTCCTGCACGCGTGCATCTGATTCCACTCGTTCAGCATGGACGTCTTCGGGTCGCGCCCCATTCGGCAGCCGCCCATCTCGTGGATGTCGAGGCCCGGCGCCTGGTGGTTGTCGTGCGACTCGATGTTGGTGCAGCCGGCGACGCCGAGCATCTCCTCGGCCTGCGTGCGCCAGTCGCGGATCATCCGGTCGTCGTTGTCGTCGTAGCCCACCGACGTCACGAGGCGCGGGATGCCCCACTGGTCCTTCTCCGTCTCGTGGAGTCGGACGTGGTTCGCCTGCTTCGGGATCGTCTCCCCCTGCATGTACATGTAGAGGCCCCACGGTCCCGGCCGCGACTGCGCGTCCTTGTACGCGCCGCCGACGTGATCGGGCGCCGGGATGCCGCGCTCGCGGTAGCCGCCCGTGAACGTCGTGTAGCCGCCGACGAAGTCCATCGTCTGCTTCCCCAGGTTGCGGAAGTTGACGAGGATGCACTCGGTCGGATTGCGGCCGTAGAAGTACTGATCCTCGAACATCCCCTCGAGCCGCCCGCTCGCGCCCGTGCGGTAGTTGTGGTGGCAGACGTAGTGGCCGAGGATGCCGTGGTCGTTGCCGAACCCGTGCGGGAAGCGCGACGACGTCGAGTTGAGAAGGATCAGGTTCGTGTTGAGCGCCGACGCGTTCACGAAGACGATGCGCGCGTTGTACTCGGTGACCGCGTGGGTGTGCGCGTCGATCACGCGGACGCCGGTGGCGCGCCCCTTCGCCTCGTCGTAGAGGATGGAGTGGACGACCGAGTCGGGGCGGATGGTGAGGTTCCCCGTCTTCGCCGCCCACGGCAGCGTGGACGAGTTCGAGGCGAAGTAGCCGCCGAAGGGGCAGCCGCGCATGCAGAGGTTGCGCGCCTGGCAGGTGCCGCGCCCCTGCTGGAGGTGGATCGGCTTGGGCTGCGAGAGGTGCGCCCACCGCCCCTGCACGACGTGCCGGTCGCGGTAGTGCGCGCGCAGCGAATCGCGGAGGTGCCGCTCGGCGCAGTTGAAGTCGAACGGCGGGAGGAACTCACCGTCGGGCATCGCCTCGATGCCGTCGGCGTTCCCGCAGACGCCGACGAACTGCTCGACGTGCGAGTACCACGGCGCCACGTCGTCGTAGCCGATCGGCCAGCTCATGCCGTAGCCCTGGCGCTCGGGCGCGGTGAACTCGTACTTGCTCCACCGCTGGCAGGCACGTCCCCAGATGAGCGACTTACCACCGACCTGGTAGCCGCGGATCCAGTCGAAGGGCTTCTCCTGCACGTACGGGTGGTCGGCGTCCTTCACGAAGAAGTGCGCCGTGTCCTCGCCGTAACCGGCGGCCTTGCTGATGAGCGGGTTCTGCTCGACGAGGGTGCGTGGCGTGGCGCCGCGGTGCGGGAGCTGCCACGGCATCAGATTGGCCGTGGGATAGTCCTTGACGTGCGCGACGTCGCGCCCGCGCTCGAGGACGAGCGTCTTCAGCCCGTGCTCGCAGAGCTCCTTGGTCGCCCAGCCGCCGGAGATGCCCGAGCCGATGACGATCGCGTCGTAGTCGGTGTTGGTCTGGCTCACGCGGCGAAGCTAGCACCGGGGCCAGGGGGCGGAAGGTTGGCGCGCCCTCTCCTCAGCCGGCGGCGGCCATCGATTCGGGGGCCGGCAGCTCGACGCCGAACGACGCGCCGGCGCCGGGAGCGCTCTCCACCAGCACGCGCCCGCCCGCCCGCGCCACGACGGCGTGCACGGTCGCGAGGCCGAGGCCTGTCCCGCCGGCCGTCTCCTTGGTGGTGAAGAAGCGCTCGAAGACGCGCCGCCGCACCGCCTCGGACATCCCGACGCCGTCGTCGTCGACGCGCAGGGTCGTGCGCGCGTGCCGGCGCATCGTCGACACCGTGATCGTGCCGCCCCGCAGCGCGACGGCGTCGCGGGCGTTCAGCAGGAGGTTCATCACCACCTGCTCCGCCTGACTCCAGTTCAGGCGCGCCGGCGCGCCGCGGGCGTCGAGGCGCTGCACCACGTGCACGCGCTCGTCGAGCGCGCGCTGGAAGAGGTCGAGCGTCGTGCGTACGACCTCGTTGAGATCGACCGCCTCCATCGCAAGGCGCTTGCGCCGCGCCGTCGCGACGAGCTGCGCGGTGAGCGCACCGCCGCGCTG
>DATMHT010000468.1:0-13922 GCA_035554795.1 Gemmatimonadaceae bacterium
TACACGTAGGACGCGGGCGCCCGCTGGATCTGCTCACTCCCCTCGACGCCGGTGCCGTGCGACCGCCAGAGGCGGATGCGCACCTCCTGCATCACCTCGTCCACGTCGGCGTCCACGAGCCGGTGCCGCCACGCGACCCGCCGCACCATCTCGGCGAAGTCGGCGATCACGGCCTCGAGGGCGGCGAAGGGAGGGTCGGGAGGCGAGGTCATGCTCCGCGTGTACGGGGGCGGAGCGAAGGTACGGCACGGTTCGAAGGGCCGCAAACGGACGGAGCAGCGGGGTGCCGCCCGCTCGACCGGGACGCGAAAGGAGCAGGAACCAGGAATCAGGTTGGATGCTGGCCACCCATACCTGATGCCTGGTTCCTGCCCCTCTCACGTCCCGGTCGAGGGCTATCCCATCACAACGCGTCGATGGCGCACCTCGCGCCGTCGATCAGTGGCTGCGCCTGCGCGGCCGTGAGCCGCCCCGAGGCGACGAGCGCGTTCACCTCGTTGATGAAGGCGTAGAGCAGGTTCGTCGCCGGCGTCGTCCTCCCCTGGTCGATCTGCCGCGTCGTGGCGTCGAGCTTGGCGAGCAGCGACTTCGCCTCGCCGGTGCGCAGCGTCCCGTCGGTCTGCATCTGGCCGACGAGCGCGACGAGGTCGGCGATGCACCCCTGCGGCGTGACCGGCGTCAGCGTCACCGCCCAGCGCAGCGCGATGCGGTCGGCCGTGACGGTGTTCGTGCTCGCGCCCACGATGAGGACCACGCCCGTGTTGGTGAGGTTGTTGAGTGCGCCCGTGGGAGCGGTCGTGTAGCCGGTGATGCCGGGCAGCGGCGTGGCGACGCCGTTCTGCCAGAAGAACGCGTCGTCCACCGTGGTCGTGTTGTTGCGCCCGAAGGCGACGACGAAGCCGGCGTCGTTGATGTCCGCGGCCTGGCTCTCGTCGTGGCCGAAGGTGCCGAGGTCCTGGACGCTCCAGCTCGACGGGCCGGTCGGCGTCCAGACGGCGGCGTTGGTCACTCCGCCGAGAGTGGGCGATGCGACGCGCCAGCCCGCCACCTGCCCGCCGTCGTTGATCGCCGTCCCGTAGCTCGGATCGCCGCCGGGCGTGAGGTCCGTGAGGCTGGCGCCGCCGTCCCACACGAACGCGTGTGATCCTCCCGACGGAAGGTTGCTCGCGCCCGCGATCGTGCCGGCGCTGTTGATGTCGTTGGCGACGCAGAACCCGCCGCCGAAGTCGCTCGACGGAATGCTCACCGTGCCGACCGTCCCATTGGCCACGTTAGGCGTCCACAGGAAGCACTTATCGACGGCGACGGCGTTCTCGATCGTTCGGAAGTAGCCGACGACCTTCCCGCCGTCGTTGACGGCCCACGCGTCGCTGAAGACCGGTGATGGGAGCTGGGCGCCGATGTCGGTCCGGACGTAGCCGCCGGAGCCGTCCGGCGTCCAGAGCGCGGCCTGGCTCGCGTACTCGCCGGCGATCTGTCCGGCGGCGTTGATGTCGTACCCGAGGCCGTAGTCCACCGTGATCGGCGCCGTGGACGACGGCGCGACGCCGGTCCCGGTCGTCCAGACGACCGTGTGCCCGCCGCTCGTGCCGCTGACGATGCCGGCGGCGTTGATTCCGAACGCGATGTTCTGCGTCGAGCCGACGAGACCGGAGAGCGTGACCGGTCCGCTCACGGTGGCGGTGTACACCGTGGCGCTCGGCCCGGCGGCGCGCCGGGGCGCGCTCGGAAGTGAACGGTCGGTGCAGCCTGACGCGATGAGGAGCAGCGATGCGACGGAGACAGCGGAACGAGTGTGCATGACAGCCTCCAGTGGGATCGCGAACGGCCTCTGAAGCCCGCTCGGCGGCGCGGTGCCGCGCGAGCACACTTCTATAGCCGGAGCGGTCGCGTGGCGGATGGGCCAAACCACCCATGGAGACCGAGAAAAGGAACGAGGGCCGCGGTCCCCCGTTAGGTGGGACCGCGGCCCTCGTTTCCATCTCCTCTACCTGTCAGGGTAGAGGGGCCCGCCAATCACACCGGGAAGAGCATCTCCCGGTACTTCGGCAGCGGCCAGTCGGCGTCGGCGATCGTCAGCTCGAGCGCGTCGGCGGCGCGGCGCACCTCGGCCATCGCGTTCGCGCCCTCGGAGGTGAGGAAGCGCGCCTGCTCGTCGGGCGTGTCGTGCAGCGCCTCGGCCTTCTCGATGGCCACCTCGAGCGCGTCGTGCGCCTTCTGCAGCTCGGCGACCATGCCCGAGGCGCGGTTCGCGGCGCTGACGAGCGGCGTGGCGTCCACGCCGGCCGCCTTGGCCTGCGCGGCGCCGGCGGCGAGGCCGCTCAGGTAGTCGTACGTCGCCGGGAGGATCATCGTCTCGGCGATCTGCTCGAGCGTGTGCAGCTCGATCAGCATGTCCTTCACGTAGCGCTCGATGCGCACGTGGTAGCGGCTCTCGAGCTCCGCGTCGCTGAGGATGCCGAGCCCCGTGAGCAGCGCGCGCGACTGGTCGCTCACGAGCTGCTCGGCGGCCTCCGGCGTGCGGCGCAGGTTCGGCAGACCGCGGCGCGCGGCCTCCTCGACCCACTCCTGCGAGTAGCCGTTCCCCTCGAAGCGGATCACTTCCGTCTCGCGGAACGCCTCGCCGACGACGGCGAGCACGGCGTCGTCCACCGACTTCGTCGTCTTGAGCGCCTCGCGCAGCTTGCCGGTCAGCTCCTCGATCGCCTCGGCGACCGCGGCGTTGACGAGCATCACCGGGAAGGCGATGGACTGCGACGAGCCGACGGCGCGGAACTCGAACTTCGCGCCCGTGAACGCGAACGGCGACGTGCGGTTGCGGTCCGTGTTGTCCTTCACCACCTCGGGCAGCTTGGCGACGCCGAGGCGGATCATCTCCTGCTTCGCGCTCTGCGACGTCTTCCCCTCGGCGATCTCCTCGATGACGCGGGTGAGCATCTGCCCCATGAACACCGAGATGATCGCCGGCGGCGCCTCGTTGGCGCCGAGGCGGTGCTCGTTGCCCGACGTCGCGATGCCGGCGCGGAGCAGCTTGGCGTGCTTGTGGACGCCCTTGAGCACGGCGGCGAGGAAGAGCAGGAAGCGCACGTTCTGGTGCGGCGTCTTCCCCGGCTTGAGCAGGTTGTAGCCGTCGAGCTCCGGGTTGTCGGCGGCGATCGCCATGCTCCAGTTGCAGTGCTTGCCCGAGCCGTTGATGCCGGCGAACGGCTTCTCGTGCAGCAGCGCCTGGAGGCCGTGGCGGAGCGCGACGCGGCGCAGCGTCGCCATCACGAGCTGGTTGTGGTCGACGGCGATGTCCGTCTCCTCGAAGTGCGGCGCCATCTCGAACTGGCAGGGCGCGACCTCGTTGTGCCGCGTCACGATCGGCACGCCGAGCTTGTACAGCTCGCCCTCGACCTCGGAGATGCACGCCTGGATGCGCTCCGGGATGCCGCCGAAGTAGTGGTCCTCGAGCTGCTGGCCGCGCGGCGGCGCCGCGCCGACGAGCGTGCGGCCGCCCATGACGAGGTCGGGGCGGAGCGCGTGCAGCGAGCGGTCGATGAGGAAGTACTCCTGCTCCGCGCCCATCGTCGTGAAGACGCGCTGCACGCCCTTGTCGCCGAGCAGCTCGAGAAGCGCGATCGCCTTGTCGGAGAGGACGTCCGAGCTGCGGAGCAGCGGCGTCATCTCGTCGAGCGCCTCGCCGTTGTAGCCGATGAAGACCGACGGGATGCAGAGCGTGCGCGCGTTCCCGGACTCGACGATGAACACCGGGCTCGCCGGGTTCCACGCCGTGTAGCCGCGCGCCTCCCACGTGTTGCGAAGGCCGCCCGAGGGGAAGCTCGACGCGTCGGGCTCGCTCTGGATGAGCTGCTCGCCGGTGAAGCTCTCGATCGGCTGCTGGTTCTCGTCGAAGGAGAGGAAGGCGTCGTGCTTCTCGGCGGTGAGGCCGGTCTGCGGCTGGAACCAGTGCGTGAAGTGGGTCACGCCACGCGAGACCGCCCACTCCTTGATCGCCTGCGCGACTGTCGGGGCGACGTCGGCGTCGAGCTTCCGGCCGAGGCGAATCGCCGCGGCGAGCCGGTCGTAGACGTCCTTCGGCAGCTTGTCGCGCATCTGGCGCGCGCCGAAGGTGTTGACGCCGAAATATTTCGAGGTCTGATACGGGCCGGCGCCGTTGTTGAGCGCGACAGCGGCGCCGTTCGCCGACGCTTCGGCGGCGACGCGCGCGCTGATCTCGCGCAGCGCGGCCTGCCGCGGGGTCAGGCTGGAAGAACTGGACGTGGGCATCGGGGTGGTAGCTCCGGGAAGGGTGCGCGGCGTACGGGTGGGAAGCGCTGCACCGGAGCGCCTCGCCGAGCGGCAGCCGTACGCGGTAATGGTAGCCGGGTCGTGCATTTCATGCAACGCGGCCGGCGCACGATCGCATTAAATGCCACCAAATCGGCGGCCGTGCGCCTTCCGTCGTGCATTTCGTGCACGATTCCGCGAACGCCAGATTCGGGCCGGCGCGGCTGGCCGGATTACGGCCGTCCCGGCGCGGGCAGCGCCACCAGGCCGAGGGCGACGCGGCGGAGACCGTGCCACGCGTGTGGCGTCCCATCGACATCGCGGAGCAGGAGCTGTCCCGAGAGCCCGCCGTCGAGCATCACCGCCCGCCGGGCGCCGAGGGCGCCGACGAGGGCCGCCGTCTCGGGGACGGTCAGGCCGAAGGGGAGGGCGTCGAGCGCGCCGCCCAGCGCCTCGAAGCGCGTGAGGAGGAGGAGGATGCGTCCGTCGCGCGTCTCGCCGATGACGAGGCGCGAGTCGCGGTGGGAGAGGTCCACGCCGCGCCCCGTGTCGGCGATGGCGGCGGGGATCGTTCCCTCGCCCTCGAGCAGCGCCGGATACGACTGGAAGGCCTCCACCGCGGTGTGCGCGTCGCGGACGGCGGCGATGCTGTCGAACGGGACGAAGCGCACGGCGCCCGTCGAGTCCACGACGACGGCCGGCGCGATCGGGCCGTAGCCTGGCGGGCGGATCTCGCGGCCCTGGTGCACGACCCAGCCCCACGGGCCGCCGCCGCTGGTGAACTGGCCGGCGTTGACGGCGAGCGCGGCGTCGGCCGGCGCGTCGTCCACCGTCCACGGGCCGGCGCGTCCGGCGGCGTCCACGGCGGCGTGGAGCGCGAAGCGGAGCTGCCGCGGGTCGGCGCGGACGACGACGGCGCGGATGCGCCACGCTTCACCGGTGCCGGCGAGGCGCAGCTCGCCCCATTCGAGGCCGGGGCGCGCCGTGCGCCAGCGGATCGCGCCGGCGACGGCGGGGACGGCCGCGTCCCAGCGCGTGGGCGCACGGTCGGCGCGCCACCACTCGATCCACGCGCCGTCGCGGCCGAGCACGGCGAGCGTGGAGCGCGGCAGATCGCGCGCGGCGGCGGCCGCCTCGCCGCCCGTCGCGGCGCCTAACGAGACGGCGGCGGCGGCGACCACGACCGCCACCGCCGCCGTCCGACGTGCTCCGCGCATCGTCCGATCCGGCGCGGCCTCAGTGGCCCGATCCCGAGAACTGCCAGCTCACCGCCTGGCCGCCGAGGACGTCCTCCCAGCTGTTGAACTCGCTGCGGCGCGTCGCGACGACCTTGCGCTCGTTCTCGCTGAATCCCCAGAGCCGGCCCGGGCGGCCGTTGTAGATGACGAGGGCGGCGACCCGCTCGCGCAGCAGGCCGTACTGGGCGACCGTCAGGCCGGCGGCGTTCGCGCCCGTCTTGTCGGCGAGCGCCTCCGACTGCTCGCTCTCGCGCGGCTCCTGCGGCCGCTCCGGCTTGGTCGGCATCAGCGACGGGTTGGACATCTCCGGGGGGATCGCGCCGCAGTCCTTGCGGTTCTTCGCCGCGGCAGCGGCGGCCCGGCGGTCCGCCTCGGTGATGCCCATGAGCGTGTTCACCGTATCGGTGATCGCGATCATCGTCTTCTTGTCGCCGCGCTTCTCGGCCGCCTCGCCGCGCTTGCCGAGGTCCTGCAGGCGGTTCATGAACGCTTGCTGCTCGGACTCGCTCATCGTCGCCATCTTCTCCCGCATCTTCGCCATGCCGGGCATCATGTTCGGACCAGCCGCGCCGGAGTTGCTCATCGAGCAGTCCGTGTATGCCTGGATGCGGGCGTTGATGTCGGCCGTCTTCTTGTCGTACGCCGCCTGCTTCGCCTCGTAGGCGCGCATGTCGGCCTCGTACTTCTTGCGCACCGGGTCGTTCCCGCTCGCGCGCTGCGCCGCGAGGGCGCGCTCCGCTTTGAGTCCCTTGAAGAGCTGGTCGATGCGCTCGTTCGTGATCTCGAGGAGGTTGGCCGTGTAGGTCGGGGCCGGGCCGGTGGCGATGGCCGCGTCGGCGCTGCCGCCGCGCACGACGCGACTACGGCCACCGCCATTGGCGGCGCTGCTGCTGCTGCCGCCCGCGGCAGCTCCGGCCTTGCTCGTGTCGCTGACGCCGGCCTTCTCGGCGGCCTTGTCCACGGCTTTCTCGGCCGCCTTCTCGGCGGCCTTCTCCTTCGCCTTCTTCAGCAGGCCACCGAACTGCGCTTCGGCGGGCGCGGGGAGAGCCGCGACGGCGAACCCCGCGGCGAGCGCGGTGGCGGCGGCGAGCGTGAGCTGTCGAGCATTCATGGTTCACTTCCTCCGACGGACGTCGGCGCCGGTGGCGACCGGCGACATGGCGCGGTGGTGGTGTCGCTGCACGGTGCTGCGGCCGCCGCCACGTCGTCGTGGCCGAGGGCGCGCTATTGTATGAATGGAGGGGCCTGCACGCCAGGGCACGGTTCCCGGTTTCGGGCGCCTCCCACATCCCTTGGACGCCGGGAGCCGGCCGACATTCTCAGATCACCGTGCTGACCAAGCGATCGGCGGTGGCGCGTGTCCTCGCGCTCACCGCGCTGCGCGTCGCGCTCGCCCCCGTGCTCGTGCTGCTCGCGCGACACGGCGCGGGACAGCCGTCGGACGGCGCCACGCTCGCCGGCGTGGCCTACGTGGCGTGCTGCGTCGCCGCGTTCGTCTCCGACGTCTTCGACGGCGTGCTCGCGCGGCGGTGGCGCGTGGACGGGCCGACCGTGCGCCGCCTCGACAGCGCCGCGGACACGCTGTTCTATCTCGCCGCCGCGTGGTCGGTGTGGATCGCGCGGCCCGACGTCGTGCGCGACTACGGCACGGGCGCGCTCGTGGTGATCGCGCTCGAGGTCGTGCGCTACGCGGTGGACTACTGGAAGTTCGGGCGCGAGGCGAGCTACCACGCGTGGAGCGCGAAGGCGTGGGGCGTCGCGCTGTTCGCCGCGCTCGTCGCGACGATGGGCCTCGGCCGCCCCCGCGGCTTCATGGACGCGGCGATCGCGCTCGGCATCGTCGCCGACCTCGAGGGGCTGGCGATGTCGCTCGTCCTGCCGCGGTGGACGCACGACGTCCGCGGGCTGGGGGCGGCGTGGAGAGTCCGGGTAAGCGATGAGCAGGTAAGCGGTGGGCGGTAAGCGGTAAGCACGAACGGACGAGGGGCCGGCATCCCAATCGGATGCCGGCCCCTCCGTGATTCATGGCTCGCGCTTAGCGCCTACCGCTTACCACTTCCCGCTTACCTGCTCTTCAGAACCCAACGCTGATCCCGCCTTCCGCGACGAGGTTGTTCGTCGTGCTGCTGCCGAAGACGATGACGTCGCGCAGGTCGCCGCGGAACTTGATCGCGCCGGTGATCGGGATCAGCGTGCCGGCCGCGGGAGTGAGCGCGAACTTGTTCTCGGTCGCGCTGAAGCCGGCGGGGATCGTCCCGCCGGGGAACGCGGCGGCTTCGATCTTCGTGTGGAAGACGCCGGCGCCGAGCGAGACGAACGGGTCGAGCCAGCCATCCATGGGCGCGACGAAGAGCGGGAAGTCGCCCTGCCCGCCGATGTGCCACGTGCTGTAGTTCTTCTGCGTGCCGGTGTAGGTCGCGAAGACGCCGGCGCGCGCGCGGTTGAAGAAGGTGTTGAGCGTCTTCGTGACGTCGCCGCCGCCGAACATCAGGCGCGCGCCGAAGCCGCCGATGCCGTCACGGCCGCCACCCGCCGGCGCGTCGAACGAGTACTGGGCGAGGTACAGCTCGAGCGTGTACTTGCTCGGCGCCATCGTGTCGTTCGACGATTGCGCGTGGGCAGCGGCCAGCGGCGCGCCGACGAGCGCGGCGGCGGCGGTGGCGACGCACAGCTTCGACAAGCGATTCATCATGCGGGATTCTCCGGTATCGAGTGGTGAAGGCGGTGCCGGCGACTTCTCGTCTTCGGCCCCGTCCTCCGTCGCCGGCGCGAAGTGCGCCGACGAGTGCCGCAGTCGCAGCGATCGTGCCCCATGTCACTATTTCAGGAGGATTCGCGCGGGTGCCGACGGACCACCAACCGTCGCGCTCGCCTCGTGAAAACTCGTTCGGCGCGAGGGCGGGATTCGCGCGTCGCCGGTGAACTCCGGCCCGTGCGAGGGGTACCATGAACACGTGCCAAGCGGCTGACTCGTGGCGAGTTATGACTGGTTGGCGATGCGACTAATGAGACTGGATTCGGGAGCAGCACCGATGGCACATCCGATGGTACCGTGGGGCTCGACGCCCTTCGCGGCCGCGCCCGCTTCGGCGCAGGCCCAGCGTCCCGCGATCGACTTCGATCAGGCAGGCGGGATCGACCTCGACCGGCTCGAGCGGAGCCTGCAACTGCATGGTGAGCGCGTCGGGATCGGCCGCTACCGCGTCGTGGGCGGCGCGCAGGATCACTGGGTGGATCTCTACACGACGTCGCACCCGCGCTGCGACTGTGGCGACCACCTCTGGCGCGAGCAGCTGTGCAAGCACATCCTCGCCGCGCTGCTCCGCGAGGGAAACGACCGCGTCGTGAGCGCGCTGGGGAGGCTGTTCGCGCGGCTGAAGGAGATGCCAGCGGCGGCGTAGAGACCGACAGCGCGTAGCGCGTAGCGAGAACTCCAACGAACGGCGGGCCGGCACTCTCGCATGGAGAGACCGGCCCGTTGGTGTCGCTACGCGCTACGCGCTACCCGGCTACGCGGGTCCGGTTCGTGCGCCTCACACACTCCATGTCGCCCCGCTCCGCGACGAAGCGCCCGTTCCGCATCTCCACCGTCCTCGCGCGCATCCGCCGCGAGGTGGCGAGCTACGCCAACGCGGCGATGTTCGAGCTGCACGAGCGCGGGCACACGACGCTCTTCGAGCAGCTCGTCGCCTGCATCATCTCGATCCGCACGTACGACGAGGTGAGCCTGCCGGCGGCGCTGCGGCTGTTCGCGCGGGCGCGGACGCCGGAGGCGATCGCCGCGTTAGGCGCGCCGGCGGTGGACCGGCTGATCGGCGACGCGACGTTCCACGAGAACAAGGCGCGGCAGATCGTCGCCATCGCCAGGCGCACGGCCGAGGAGTTCGGCGGGGAGCTGCCGTGCGACGCCGAGCTGCTGATGTCGTTCGCCGGCGTCGGGCCGAAGTGCGCCAACCTCGCCCTCGGCGTCGCCTGTGGCGAGGCGCGCATCAGCGTGGACATCCACGTCCACCGCGTGACGAACCGCTGGGGCTACGTGTCGGCGCCGACGCCCGAGGCGACGATGCTCGCCCTCGAGAAGGTCCTGCCGAAGAAGTACTGGATCGAGATCAACCGCCTGCTCGTCCCCTTTGGCAAGCACGTCTGCACCGGCACGCGCCCGAAGTGCTCGACGTGCCCGGTGCTGGAGTACTGTCGGCAGGTGGGCGTCGTGGATCCGAGATAGGAGGGCCTAGGCCCTCCTCCTCATCTCGCTCAAGCTCCAGTCGAAGTAGTCCAGGCTCGCGTCCGCCCGCACCAGCAAACCCTCCGCGATCCCGACGCGCGACTCGGGGAGCTCGGCGACCTGCGGGCGCACGACGTGAGCGAGCCAGCCCTCGGCGTGGCCGACGTCGATGATCGCGTGGGCGCCGTAGTAGCCCATCGTGCGCTTCGCGATGCCGACGCGCAGCGCGCCGTGCACCAGGCGCGTGCACCGCTGCGGCGCCAGCAGCTCGACGGCGCCGAGCACCCCCTGGGCGCGGAACGCGTTACGTCGCGCGAGACAGCTCCAGATCATCACGTTCACGCCGGAGAGCACCTGCCACGGCAGCTCGTCGGCCGACGGCGGCGTGATGGCGAGCCCCTCGACGAGACGGTGGAACATGTGCGTGTGCACCTTGTGGCTCTTCCCGTTCCCCATCTCGTCCCAGTAGTTGCTCGCCATCTCGATCTTCACCTCGCCGCGCGTCCCCACCTGGCCGAGGGCGACGAGGTCGTCGAAGGCGGCCTCGCCCGCCGACTCCATGCGCAGGAACCACTCGACCGCCGCGCGATCCGCGTCGCAGGCGAGCCAGGCGTAGAGGTCGTGCTCGTAGAGCGGATGCGTGAACGCCGCCGTCCGGTACCAGTCCACGAACGCGTCGGGGTCGGCGGGGAGCGCGTCGAGCGAGAGGTCGTGGCGGGCGCGGGCGCGCGCGAGCATGTCGCGCTCCCACGGCGCCTCGAGCAGCGCCATCAGCCGGCAGGGGAGCGGGTGGAACTGGTTCGTCGCCATGCCATGGTGCGGCAGCCGCATGTGCTGCTGGTAGATCGCGAGCAGGGCACGGTGGTGACGCGCGCGCGCCTCGTGGTCCAGCCAGCGCTCGCCCTGGCGTCCGGTGACGCGGCCGGCGGGATACGCGAGATCGGCGACGCGGCGGCAGGCGGCGACGAGCGCCTCCTCGGTGCCGGGCGGCTCGGCGGCGAGCACGTCGTCGAGCGGGCCGGCGGCGAGCAGCGTCCGGAGCCGCCCGGGGAGCTCGACGTCGAGCAGGTCGGGCGCGAGGAGGTCGTCCGCGGCGGCGGCAGCCGCCGCCGCTCGACCGGCGCCGAGCCGACGCGGGCGGATCTCGGGCAGCTCGATGTGTTGCGACGAGTGCGGTGCCGGCGCATCGCCCGGCACGTCGAGCGACCAATCCGTCGTCGCGGGCGACGTCGCGTCGCGGTCGGGAAGCAGGTCGTCGTCGGCGACGTCGGCGAGGCCGGTCGCGACGAGGCGCGCGGACGTGATGTCGTTGTCACCGCGCGAGGTAGGGCGCGTTGGCTCGCGCTCATCGAGGCCCTCCGCGAGGGCCCGCGCCGAAGTTGCGACGTCCGAAGTCTCCACCGAGTACCTGTCGTCCTGGACCCACGTTCACCGCGCACGACGTTTGCTTCGTGCGTCCCGCACCACCCGACGACTCGCTCAGCCGCTCGGGTGCGTCGTGCAAGAGCCAAGCCCCACCCCCGATCGTGCGCCGACGCCGGCGCGCACCCGGCCGATCGATTCGACCGGCCGTCCCCCACTCCCTCCGATGCGACCGTTCCCGTCGAGCTTCACCCGCCATCTGCCGCGTTCGCCGCTACCGTCGCTCGCCGGCGAGGCCGGCCGCCTCCAACGCTTCGTCCCGCCGTTCCGCTTCACGAGCTTCTTTGCGCCCGAGGACACGCTGCTCTGCGCGATCGCGTCGGAAGCGGCGCTGGCCGAGATCCCCGGTGCGGCGGCGACGGCGACGGGGAGCGGCGACCGCGATCCGCTGCGCGTCGTCGAGCTGACGGCGGGGAGCGGACTGGTGGGGCTCCGGGTGCTGGAGCTCGCGCCGGCGGCGTCGCTCGTCGGGATCGACATCGACCGCGCGACGCCACCGATCGCTTCGGCGAACGCCGAGCGGCTCGGGCTCGCCGACCGCGCGCGCTTCGCGCGCATGAGCGTGTGGGACCAGGACGTCGTCGAGCTGCTGCGGTCGGAGCGGCCGGCGCTCCTCGTCTGCAACCCGCCCTACATCCCGGAGCCGTCGGGCGGATCGCTGCCGGTGGAGGCGGGCGCCGGCGCGGACGGCGCGGCGCACGTGCGGCGCGTCATCGATCTCGCGAAGTCGTCGCGGCCGGCGGCGCTCGCGCTCTCCTGGTGCTCGCTCTCCGACCCGGCCGGGGTCGTGGCGCACGCCGAGCGTGCGGGCTACCGCCTCGCGTCGCTGTTCGCGGTCGCGATCGCCGACGGCGAGTATTCGGGCTCCGTGTACCGCTACCTGCGCACGGTCCCCACCGCCTTCCTGAGCGAGGAGCCGGATGTCGTCGCGAGCGTCGCCCCCGACGGCGCGGCGCGCTTCGCCTATCTGCTGCTCGCCGGCGTCTTCGTGCTCCAGGGCGACGCGGTGAACGGCGATCCGGCGGTGCCGTCGCTCGCGGCGCAGGCGGTGGAGCGCATGGTGCGCGACTTCGTGCGGCGGGGTCCGGAGGCGCTCGTCGCGACTTCCGCGACGGTGGCCGCCGCGCCCTTTCCGGTGACGGCGTGGCTGCTCGACCGGTGGGACGAGCTGGCGCTGCGCGCCTATCTCCACGGCGCGCTCGACGCGCCGACGCGTGTCGCGCCGGCGGGCGTCATCGCGACGAGCGCCGTGCCGGCCGCGCCCGACCTCGGCGTCGGCGCGGTGGTGTGAGCGCGCGCGCGATGGTGCGCGCTTGACCGGCACACCGACGACCGCGGGCCGGTGAGGCGGGGCGCGTGAGGGTGCTCGGCATGGGGGAGTACGTCGCGCTCGGCGACATGTACCTCCGGCTCCAGCGCGACGGCCACGAAGTGCGCGTCTTCGCGTCGGACGCGAGCGCGCGCGGCGACATCATGCGCGGCATGCTGACCTTCACCGACGACTGGCGCGCCGAGCTGCCGTGGGTGAAGGCGGCGGGGGAGGAGGGGCTCATCGTCTTCGAGACGGCGGGCGACGGCGCGCTCCAGCACGAGCTCCGCCGGGAGGGCTGCCGCGTGGTAGGTGGCAGCCCGCTCGGCACGCGCCTCGAGCTCGACCGCGCCTACGGGCAGCGCGTCATGCGCGAGCTGATGGACGTGCGCGCCGCGGCGGTGCACCGCTTCAACGGCGGCGACGCCTTCGCCGACGCCGCGCGCTTCCTGCGCGAGCACGGCGGGCGGTGGGTGCTCAAGATGAATGGCGACGGCTGGGCGTCGTTCCGCAACTACGTGGGCGAGCTCGACGACGGACGCGACGTCGCCGCGCTGCTCGAGCTGCAGCGGCGGCGCTGGACGTACGACGAGGCGCCCGATTTCGTGCTCATGGAGCACGTGAGCGGCGTCGAGGTGGGCGTCGGCGCGTACTTCGACGGCGAGCGCTTCCTCGAGCCGGCATGCCTCGACTGGGAGCACAAGCGCTTCTTCAACGACGACCTCGGCGAGCTCACGGGCGAGATGGGGACGCTCGTCACGTACCGCGGCGCCGAGCGGCTGTTCGCGGCGACGCTCGGCCGCGTCGCGCCGCTGCTGCGCGACGACGGCTACGTCGGCTACGTCAACCTCAACACGATCGTGAACGACGCCGGCGTCTGGCCGCTCGAGTTCACGTGCCGATTCGGCTACCCGGGCTTCGCGATCCTCGACGCGCTCCACACGGCGGGCGACGGCTGGGCGGAGATCCTCCAGGCGATGGCGTCGGGCCGCGGCGACGGCACGTTCCGCACGGCGCCGGGCTACGCGGTGGGCGTCGTGCTGACGGTGCCGCCCTTTCCCTACGCGCTCGGCTACGACACGCTCGGCAAGGGCGCGCCGATCACCTTCCGCGCGGGGATGACGCCCGCCGAGCGCGACCGGCTGCACTACGGCGAGGTGACGCTCGAGCCCGCGGCGCAGGGCGCCAGTGGCGATGCGCAGCTCGTCACCGGCGGCAGTGTGGGCTACGTGATGGTGGCGACGGGCACCGGCGCGACGGCCACGGCCGCCCAGCGCGAGGCGTACGAGCTCGCCGCCAAGGTGGTGATCCCGAGCACGCGCTACCGGACCGACATCGGCACGCGGTTCATCGAGCGGGACGAGGCGGAGCTGCGGCGGCTCGGATGGTTGTGACGGGTGGGGCCGGTAACCGCACCGGCTCCCGCGGCCTGCGTCATGCGTGCGATGATTGGACTGCG
>DATMHT010000469.1:0-2268 GCA_035554795.1 Gemmatimonadaceae bacterium
GTCGCGCGGGCGAACCGCTGGGGGGAGCCGCGCGACTCGGTCGCGCCCTACCCGCCGATCGCCCACGTGCTCTACGTGATCAAGGAGAACCGCACCTACGACGAGGTGCTGGGCGACCTGCCCGCCGGCGACGGCGACAGCACGCTCGTCTTCTTCCCGCGCGCGGTGACGCCCAACCAGCACGCGCTCGCCGAGCGCTTCGGCATCTACGACCGCTTCTTCGTCAACGCCGAGGTGAGCGCCGACGGCCACAACTGGACGACGGCGGCCTACGCCACCGACTACGTCCAGCGGTCGCTGCCGCCGTGGTACTCGGGCCGGGGGCGCACGTACGACTACGAGGGGACGAACCGGGGCGAGGACGCCGACCACGTGCCCGACGACGACGTCGCCGCGCCCGCCAACGGCTATCTGTGGGACCTCGCCGAGCGCGCGGGCATCTCGTTCCGCAACTACGGCGAGTTCGTCGTGCGGCGCGGCAAGGGGGATTCGGCGCGTTACATCGGCACCAAGCCGTTCCTCGCCCGCACGACCAGCCCCCGCTTCGCCGGCTTCGACCTGGCGATCCCCGACCAGCGCCGGGCCGACGCCTGGCTCGCCGAGTTCGCCGACGACGTGCGCGCCGGACGGATGCCGACGCTCGAGATCGTCTACCTGCCTAACGATCACACCGCCGGAACGGATCCCGGCGCCTGCACGCCGGCGGCCTGCGTCGCCGACAACGACCTCGCGCTCGGCCGCATCGTCGAAGCGCTCTCGCGCTCGCCCTTCTGGCGGAGCACGGCGGTCTTCGTCGTCGAGGACGACGCGCAGAACGGCCCCGACCACGTGGACTCGCACCGGGCGCCGTTCCTCGTCATCTCGCCGTGGGCGCGGCCGGGCGTCCAGCACCGCTGGACGAACACGACGGACGTCGTCGCGACGATCGCCGAGCTGCTCCACCTCGGCCACCTGTCGCAGTTCGACTACTACGGACGCCCGCTGCGCGACGCCTTCGGCGACTCGGCGAACCTCGCGCCGTACACCGCGGCGCGGCCGGCCGTGGACCTCACCGCGCGCAACCCGGCGCGCGGCGTCGGATCGGCCGAGTCGCGGCGCCTCGACCTGAGCCGCGAGGACCGCGTCGACGACGAGCAGTTCAACCGCCTGCTCTGGCGCGCGATCAAGGGGCGCCAGCCCTATCCGGGCCCGACGCGCGCCTCCGCGCTCGAGTGGCGGCGTTCGCGTTAGGCGCGGTCGGGCGCGACGCTGTTGCTGCGTACCGGCGGTTTCGCCGCGGATGAACGCGGAAACGCGCGGATCCTCTCTACCACGTCATCCTGAGGACGAAGCCCGAAGGATCGCCATACGTCCGAGCGATCCTTCGTCGCTGCGCTCCTCGGGATGACAGAGGGAAGGCCGTATCCGGGTGCATCCGCGGCGATCCGCGGCGCTGCTCTTCTAAGGAGAGTCTACGGATTGTCGCGCCGCTGCCGACCCGCACCGCGCGCCGGCGGATTGCGCACCTCCTCGGGCAGCCGCTGCCACTGCTCCGGCGTCAGCACGCCGCGGACGCGGTCGACCGACGCGAGGTAGGCGGCGCGCGCCTGCTGCAGCCTGGGCTGCAGGGTGCGGAAGATGGACATCGGGTCGCCGCCGGCGGCGACGCCCTGCGACGCCTTCGCGGCGAGCCCCTGCAGCTCGGCGGCGAGCGAGTCGGCGCGCGCCGTCATCGAGTCCTGCAGCGCGGTGAGCGTCGCGACCTGCGCGTCGGTGAGCTTGAGCGTGTCGCGGTAGCCGAGGACGAGCGCGGCGACGTTGGGCGCGACGCGGTCCACCATCGTCCGCGCGTCGAAGCCGCCCGTGCCACCGGCGCCGCCGGCCGCGCCGCCGCCGCGGCCGCTCAGCGCGCCGAGCCGCGCCATCATCAGCTCGCGCTGCCGGTCGGGGCCGATCTGGAGCCGCGCCTGGATGCCGATCTGGAACGGGTTGAGGAGCGCGGTGCGCGAGGCGCGCGTGTCGCCGAAGCGCTCGTTCACCTGATAGAGGAAGCGCTGCGCCTGCGGGTCGAAGCCGCGCACGTAGAGCAGCGTCGGATCGGGACGGCTCGGCTGCCCCCAGCCGCGCAGATCGTTCGCGCCGTGCAGCAGCTGGTCGAGCCCGGCGAGCGGGTTGACGAAGCTGATCATGAAGGCGAGGCGGCGCTGGAGCGACGGGCCGAGCCACGGCCGCACGTTCGCCTGGAGGTCGAGCGTCGGCGTCCACGCGCCGCGGCAGCTGTTGCGGGCG
>DATMHT010000470.1:0-4650 GCA_035554795.1 Gemmatimonadaceae bacterium
GCTGTCGCCGTCGCCGGCGGGCAGGTCGCCCAGCACCTCGTCGTAGGTGCGGTTCTCCTTGATCACGTAGAGCACGTGGGCGATCGGCGGGTAGGGCGCGACCGAGTCGCGCGGCTCCCCCCAGCGGTTCGCCCGCGCGACACGAGCGCTCGCCGCCGTCAGCGCGTCGCTCCCCGACGGCGGGACGCCTACCGTCATCAGCGAGCCGGTGGTCTGCCCGAGGGTGTACGAGCGCGAGCCGGCCTGCTCGCCGTGGTACGGCGTCGGCCCGTCGGGGTTGGGCCCGGTGCCGCGCCCCTTGCCGCTCACCACGAGCAGCGTGTCGGCGCCGCCAACCGTCGCGAGCGCCGTCGGATACCACTCGACCGGGATCCGGCCGCCGAGCGTGTCGGCGCCGCGCGCGGCGGCGCGCCCCGAGGTCGCCGCCGAGAGATCGAAGACAGCGACGGCGTTGTTGTCCGCCTCGGCGACGAACAGGCGCGTGCCGTCGGCGGAGAGAGCGAGCGCGTCGGGCGTGCTCCCCTCGCCGGGCGCGGGGCCGCGGCCGGGCGCGCCGGGCGGGTCGTCGCGCAGCGTCGCGACCACGCGCCGGGTGCGGGTGTCGACGACGGTGACGCGGTCCGTGCTCCCCGACGCGACGTAGAGCCGCGTCCCGCCGGCGTCGAGCAGGAGCGCCGACGGATGACGCCCGGCCGCGATCCGCCCGTCGGCGACGAGCGGCGCGCCGCCCGGCGCGTGCGACGCGGGCGTGAACACCGACACCGTGCTCCCGCCCCACGCCGAGACGTAGACGGTGCCGTTCGCCGCGACGACGACCGCGAGCGGGTAGCGCTCGGTCGCGTAGCGCGCGATCACACGCTTGGTCGCGACGTCCACGACGGCGAGCGAGTCGGCCAGGTTCTCGGCGACGTAGAGGGTGCGTCCGTCGGGCGAGAGCGCGAGGCCGGCCGGGTAGCGTGTGCCCGCCGACGTCGGCGCCTTGCGGGCGAGCACGATGCTGTCGCGCAGCGCCGGATCGCCGCCGTTCCACGCGTAGCGATAGACGACGTCCTGGTTGCCGCCCGAGGTGTAGAGCGTGCGCCCGTCCGGTGAGAAGGCGAGGCCGAAGAACGCCGACGCCTGCGGCAGCGTGTGCACGACGCGCCCGCTCGCGCGATCCACCACCTGCAGCCCCTGCTCGCGCCAGCCGCCCAGCAGCACCGCCGCCATCCGGTCGCCGCCGCCACCGCCGCCGCCCGGCGCGACAGCGATCGCGAGCGGCATCGAGCCGAGGGGGAGGGACGGGCCCGCGGGGTCGAGCGAGGTGCCCGTCGGCAGCCGCGTCGCCGCCGCGCTGCCGGGCGCGGGCGCGCGCCCGTCCGGTGTCGCGCCCCGGCAGCCGGCGACGGCGCCCGCGGCCAGCAGCGTCGCGCCGCACCACGCGAGCGTCGTCGTGAGAAGGCGAGTCATCCGCGAACCGTAGCGCGCGAAAACGCCGCCGACAACGCCTTCGAGAGCTCGAACCACGGAGGCCACGGAGGGCACGGAGGCTCTTTGCTGTCATCCTGAGCCCGTTCGCTGGCGTCCGGCGCGCTGGCGACGCACGTTAGCGCATCGTCGCACCGTCACGATCACCCCGCCAGGAGACCCGCCCGCATGTCGCCGTCGCCGCTGCGTGTCGTCCGTTCGTCTCGCGGCTTCGTCGCCGCGCTCGCTCTCGTCGCGACGCCGCCGCTGCTCGCCGCACAGCAGGCGGCGGCGAAGGCGCCGCCGTCGTCGTCGTCGTCCGCGCCGCGCGAGACGTTCACCTTCGAGCACCTGCGGAAGCTCGTCGGCGTCGGCGGCGTCGAGGTGTCGCCGGACGGGCGCACCGCCGTCGTCGCCGTCTCGCGGCCGAACTACGCCACCGACAAGACGGAGTCCGAGCTCTGGGCGGTGGACGTCGCGACCGGCGCGACGCGGCAGCTCACCTTCGACCGGCGCAGCGTCGCGGCGGCGCACTTCTCTCCCGACGGGCGCACGCTCGCCTTCCTCGCGCCCGACTCCGCGCACCACGTGCAGATCTGGCTCATGCCGATGAGCGGCGGCGAGACGCGGCGGCTCACGTCACACGCCGGCGGCGTCGAGCACTTCGCCTGGCGCCCCGATGGGAACGCGATCGCGTACGCCGCGACCGACTCGGCGCCGTCGCGCGTGGGAGAGGACAAGTTCCTCACGACGTTCAAGGTCGGCGACCAGGACCTCTTCCTCCGGCAGGCGCTCCAGCCGCAGCACGTGTGGCTCGCCGAGGTGAGCGGCGGCTCGGCGCCGCGCCGCCTCACGAGCGGGAGCTGGACGCTCGAGTTCGTGCTCCCGCCGGGCAGCTCGCCGTCGGCGCTGAGCTGGTCGGCCGACGGGCGCACGCTCGCGATCACGCAGGTGCCGGCGCCCGAGAGCGGCAAGCTCGACTCGGTGCACGTCGCGCTGCTCGACGTCGCCACCGGCGCGGTGCGGCCGCTGACGCCGGCGCGGCGGTGGGAGAGCAACCCCGCGTTCGCGCCGGCCGGCAACCTCGTCGCCTTCTGGATGCCGCGCGAGGGGCGCGGTGACCTCGGCTGGGAGAACGAGGTCTGGGTCGCGCCCGCCGACGGCAGCGCGCCACCGCGCAGCGTCACGCGCGCGCTCGACCGCAACCTGTTCGGCGCCGAGTGGATGCCGGACGGCAGGTCGCTGCTCGTGACCGGGAACGACCGCACCACCACCGGCGCGTGGGTGCAGCCGGTGGACGGCCGGCCGGCGCGCCGGCTCGACACGGGCGACCTCGTGATCAACGGCGCCTTCGGCTACGACATCACCGTCGCGAGGAAGAGCGGCGCGATCTTCTTCACGGCGACGACGCCCGACCGCCCGTCGGAGCTGTACGTGATGGACACGCCGGCGTCGAAGCCGCGCCAGCTCACGAGCTTCAACGCGTGGGCGAAGGACGTCGCGCTCGGGAAGTACGAGCGCGTGACGTGGAAGTCGGACGAGTGGGAGCCGGACGGCGTCGTCACGCTGCCGCCGAGCTTCGATCCGTCGAAGAAGTACCCGCTCGTGCTCGTGATCCACGGCGGCCCGACGTCGGCGTCGAAGATGTCGTTCGGCACGCTGCCGCAGCTGATGGCGGCCGAGGGGTGGATCGTCTTCCAGCCGAACTACCGCGGCAGCGACAACCTCGGCAACGCGTACCAGGCGGCGATCGTCGGCGACGCCGGCGCGGGTCCGGGCCGCGACGTGATGGCCGGGGTCGCGATGCTGCGCCAGCGCCCCTACGTGGACGCGACGAAGACGGCGGTGACGGGGTGGAGCTACGGCGGCTACATGACGAGCTGGCTGATCGGCAACTACCCGAACGAGTGGAAGGCGGCGGTCGCCGGCGCGCCGGTGACGGACTGGCAGGAGATGTACGACCTCGGCGACGGCAGCGTGACGATCCGCTACCTGTTCGGCGGCTCGCCGTGGACGGACACGACGCGGGCGAAGGCGTACCGCGCCCAGTCGCCGATCGCCTACGCGACGCGCATCAAGGCGCCGACGCTGGTGATGTCGAACATGGAGGACTTCCGCGTCCCGCCGACGCAGGCGCTCGCGCTATACCACGCGATGAAGGACAACGGCGTCGAGACCGAGTTCGTCGGCTTCACCGGCCGCACCCACGCGTCGAGCGACCCGGTGAACTCGCGCGAGCGCAGCCGGCTCTGGATCGAGTGGGTGAAGCGGCACCTGGGAGATCGGGTGACGATGCAGTGAACCGGTGGGCGGTGGGCGGTCGGCGGTTGGTGCGAACAGCGGAGCATGAAAGCGGGTCGGGGGTCGCGGGTCGGGGCTTGTCCTCGGCCACGCCGAGCAACAGCCCCGACCCCCGACCCCCGACCCGCGTTCGAGGCGGTCGCGCCAACCGCCAACCGCCAACCGCCGACCGCCTACCGCACTCCCGCGTAATACCGCATCCCGCCGCCCGTGCTCCGGAACCCCGCCTCCCGTAACGCCGCCGCGTGGGGCGACGACGACGCGCGCTCGCCGTCGATGGTCTCGACGGTGACGTCGTGCTTGCGGCCGCGGGTCCCTGGCTTCGCGAGCCGCGCGGCGACGGCGCGGACGGCGGCGCGGACGTCGTCCGGTGTCGCGTTCTCGGCGACGCGCAGCCGCGTGCCGCGCGACTCGGCGGTGAGGACGATGCGGCCGCCGCGCGTGGCGATGAGCGCGCCGGCACCGCGCGGGCGGGCGAGTGGATCGGCGGCCGTGGCGGCCGCGCCGGGCGCGAGCAACGGCAGCGCGTAGACGTTCGCCGGGTCGGAGGTCGAGAAGACGACGACGTCCTCCTGCTCCGGCGCCGCGGCGGCCGGCGCGCGCAGCATCTCGACCGCCTCCGGCAGCGCGAACTGCGCGCCGGCGAGCCCCGACACGAAATAGCCGCGCCGCACCTCGCCGCGGAACTCGAGGCGCTTGAGCTCGTGATAGATCTCGCGCCACCCGACCGCCGGCCGCTCGCGCCGCCACCAGTCGCGCGAGACGATGCCGTAGCGCGCGAGCCACTGCCGCGCGACGCGCTCGGCGAGCTGCTGGTCGTCCACGGCGGGGCCGAGCGTGCCGGGCGTGTGCACGAGCGACCAGCGGCCGCCCCACCTCGACTGCTCCTCGCGCCCGGGCGGC
>DATMHT010000471.1:0-3261 GCA_035554795.1 Gemmatimonadaceae bacterium
CGACGGCGCGCGCCTCCTGCCGCTCGGCCCACTCGGCGGAGACGCGCTGGTTGCCGATGACCCGCGGTCCCTCGACCGCTCCGTGCCAGTCGGAGCCGCCGCTCGGCACGAGGCCGAAGTGGTCCACGAGCGCGCCGGCGAGCGCGCGCCCGACCCGGTGTCCGGCGCCCGTGACGAGCGCGACGCGGCCGCCGAGTCGCATGCGGCTACCGCCCGCCGAACGCGCGCCGACCGGGCGCGATGGCTCCGGCCGGCGCGCGACCCATCAGGCCGCCCGGTGCGCGGCGCGCACCTCGACGGCGCGCGCCTCCTGCCGCTCGGCCCACTCGGCGGAGACGCGCTGGTTGCCGATGACCCGCGGTCCCTCGACCGCTCCGTGCCAGTCGGAGCCGCCGCTCGGCACGAGGCCGAAGTGGTCCACGAGCGCGCCGAGCCGAGCGTTGTCCTCCGCCGAATGGCTCGGGTGCCGCACTTCGAGGCCGTCGAGGCCGAGTCCGACGAGCGGCTCGATGCGGGCGCGCGTGCCGTCGCCGCCGGGATGGGCGACGACCGCCACGCCGCCGGCGTCGTGCACGAGGCGGATCGCGTCGCCGATCGCGAGGTGATGCTTGGGGACGAAGGCGGGACGGCCGTTGCCGAGGAAGCGGTCGAACGCCTCGCGCTGGTCGCGTACCCAGCCTCCGCGCACGATCGCGCGCGCGACGTGCGGCCGGCCAACGGCGCCCTCGCCCGCTTCCGCGAGCACGGCGTCGAACGTCACCGGGACCTGCAGCGCGTTCAGCCGGGCGACGATCTCCTCGGCGCGCGAGATGCGCGTCTCGCGGAACGCCGCCAGCTCGCGGTCGATCGGCGCGGTGCTCTCGAGGTGCAGACCGAGCAGGTGGATCTCGCGCGTGCCGTCCACCGCGCTCAGCTCGATGCCCGCGATCACGTGCACGCCCAGCCGCTCCCCGGCGGCGCGCGCCTCCTCGACCCCGGCGACCGTGTCGTGGTCGGTGAGCGCGATCGTCGCGAGCCCGGCGCGGCTGGCGTGCGCGACGACGTCGGCCGGGGCGAAGGCGCCGTCGGACGCCGTCGAGTGCGTGTGGAGGTCCACGAAGGGCCCGACCGCCGCCGGCCCCGTCGGCGTCACGCGAGGTGCGGTCACCGGAGGTAGCCCGCCTCAGGCGACGTGAAGCTCGGCTGCGACTGGACGAGCAGACCTGCGAGCTCGTCGTCGCTCAGCTCGACGAGCGACTGCTCGCGCGAGCGGGTGCCGGTCGGCGAGTAGCGCGTGACGCGCACGACGCGGTCGGCACCGGTTCCCGCGACGAAGATGAGACCGAACTCGTCGTGCTCGTTCGGCGTGATGAACCCCGAGGGGTACACCTTCCACGTCGTTCCGTCGACGGTGATGGTCCGGGTGGGCATGCGTCGGTGGTCGAAGGGGGTTCCCGCCGCGAGAGCGGCCGGCAACGTCGGACACCGGCAATCTAAACGCCGAGAGAGGAGAGAGACACCGTTCGCGAACGGCTCTCCCTCCTCTCTCGCTCGTTCCCGACGGGTGCGCCGACGGGGCACCGACCGGCGCTAGAGCTCGACTTCCTGGTAGATCCGGTTCGCGTCCATGAGCTGCTCCGGCGCGCTCTCGTGCGCCGCGGCGAGCACCGCGGCGCTCGGGCCCTCGGTGAACTCGATGAAGGCGCCGGGCAGGCCGGCCTCCTCGAACACCCAGAACTTGCACCCCGCGCGCTTGTAGTAACCCTGCCGCTCGCGCAGCCGGGTCATGTACTCCGCGCGCCCGTTCCTCGGCACGACCGTGCGCTTCACGGTGAGGGCGCGTGGCACGGTCAGACTCCGTCCTCGGGGAACGTCTCGAGCTGCTTCTTCACGTGCGCCATGAAGCGGTCCGCGTCCGACCCGTCCACGATGCGGTGGTCGAACGAGATCGAGAAGTACGAGCAGGTACGGATCGCGATCGTGTCCTCTCCGTCCGGACCGGCCACGACCTTCGGCCGCTTCTCGATCGCGCCGACACCGAGGATGCCGGACGTCGGCACGGGAATGATCGGCGTGCCCATGAGCGAGCCGAAGACACCCGGGTTCGTGATCGTGAACGTCGCGTTCTGCACTTCGTCGGGCTTGAGCTTCTTCGCCCGCGCCCGGCCCGCGAGGTCGTTGAGCTGGCGCGTCAGCCCGGTCAGCGACAGGTCGTCGGCGTTCTTGATGACCGGGACGATGAGCCCCCAATCGAGCGCGACGGCGATGCCGAGGTTGTACTGCTTCCGGTAGACGACGCTGTTCCCGCTCACCGCCGCGTTGAGGATCGGGAACGCCTTCAGCCCGTCCACGACCGTCTTGATGATGAACGGCAGGAACGTGAGCTTCTCGCCCGTCGTGCGCTCGAACTCGGCGCGCTTCTTCGCCCGGATGCGAGCGACGCGCGTGAGATCGATCTCGAAGAAGCTGGTGACGTGGGCGTTCCAGTGCCGCGAGAGCGTCATGTGCTCGGCGGTCAGCTGCCGGATACGCGACATCGGCTCGACGACGTCGCCCGGCCATGCCTCGACCGTCGGCGCCTGCATCCCGCCGAGGAGCCCGCCGGCACCCGCGCCCGACGGCATCCCGGCCGGCGCACGCTGGGGCGCCGCACTCGGCGCCGGCGCGGCGGCGGCACCGCTCTCGATGTGCTGCATGATGTCGCGCTTCGTCACGCGGCCGGCGATGCCGGACCCCTGCAGCGCGGCGATCTCGATCCCGTGCTCGGCGGCGATCTTCCGCACGAGCGGGGACGACTTGGTGCGCACGCGATCCTCGAGCGTGCCGCCATTACCCGTCGGCGCGCCGGCGGCGGGCAGCGCGCCGGTCCCGGCGCCGGCGTTCTGATGCGGCGCCGAGGCGGCCTTCTGCCCACCTTCCACCCGGGGGGGGGCCCCCGCGGCGCCTGCAGCGGCCGGTGCGGCGGCGGCCGGCGCGGAGGCGGCCGGAGCCGGCGCCGCCGCCGCGGGGGCGATCGCCGCGCCCTTCTCGGTCTCGATCCGCGCGACGAGCGTCTGCACGGGCACCGTCTGCCCCTCGGTGACGAGGATCTCGGCGAGGACGCCGGCGGTCGGCGACGGGATCTCGGCGTCCACCTTGTCGGTCGAGATCTCGAAGATCGGCTCGTCGCGCTTCACCTCGTCGCCGACCTTCTTCAGCCACTTCGACAACGTCCCCTCGGCGATGGACTCGCCCATCTGGGGCATGATCACGTCTATGCGCGCCACCGGTTCAACCTCGCGG
>DATMHT010000472.1:0-2297 GCA_035554795.1 Gemmatimonadaceae bacterium
TGCGCGGCGAGGTCGGCGGCGGCGCCACCGCTGTCGCGCACGCGCGTGAGGGCGCTGGCGGGTCGGCCGACGGCGTGGGTGTTGTCGCTCGCCGGGCTCAGCGGAGTGGTCGCGTGCTTGGGATGGGTGCGCATGGCTGGCGGCGGGTCAGGAGAGCGGGTGACCGAACGCGGCCAGCGCGCCGATCACCCTGGCGACGACGACGGAGTCGGTGTTCTGCTCGGGACGGACCTGCTTGAGGTTCACGCCCGTACGCAGGAACACCCGCGTCGTGAGGAGCTTGAGTGCGTCGTCGCTGCTCACGCGGGTGCGCAGGGCGCGCTGGACGTCGTCGAGGCTCTTCAACGGAACTTCCTCGCGGTGGAACGGTGGGGGTGTCGCGGCGGCGCCGGTGGTCCGTCGTGCCCGCGTACGGATTAGGACGCTCACATCTTGGCCGCGTCACGCGCGAAGACGTGGCTGCGTCGACCCCGCCGCGAGCGGGTCGCCGTCGTCCGGAACGCCGTCGTGGCCCGGCATTCGGACCGCCGGTCCGACGCGCGAGGTCGGGACGCGGGTTGGGAAACGCGACGCGGCCGGCGGCGGGAGCGCCCTCACAGGCTCCCGCCGCCGGCCGCGTCGCGCGTGCGGTCGCTAGGTCTGCTGCAGCGCCAGGTACACGCGAATGGTGATGCTGGCGATGTTGCCGTTGGCGTCCTGGAGATACAGCACCCAGTCGGCGTACCCTTCCGTCAGGTCGCCGCTGCCGCCGGCGGTGTTCGTGGCCGTGGTGTTGAACTGCATGACGCAGGTCCCGGTCGGGAGCGTGCCGCCCGCCGGGACCGGGTCGAGGTTCTCGCAGATGATGTCCGACCCGCCGGCGCCCCGCACCGCGGTGCCCTGATGGATCTCGGCCTGGATGCCGATGCCGGTCTGCTGCAAGCCCGGGTTGTTGACCGTGACTGTATACCCGTTGCTCGTGTTCGGGTCGATGAGGAGGATGACGGTGCTGTCGTCGCTTCGTCTCGGCACGCTCGGGTCGAACACGACGCTCGTGATCGTCGGCGTGCCGCTCGCGAGCGTGACCGGGTACGTCTTCGTCGCCACGACCGTCGTGACGTTGTTGGACGTCTGGAAGAGGACGAGGAGGAAGTCCGCGCTGCCCGCGACGAGCTGCGAGCCGCCGATCGCCGACGACGAGACGCCGACGCTGCCCGACGTGCTGCAGCTTCCCGTCGGCAGGGTACCGTCCGCCGCCGACGGGCACTGGAGGGTCGCCCCGCCGGTCGGGACCGTGTCCGTCCCCTGCACGACGTAGCCCTGCGCGAGGATCCCGCTCAGCGGGCTGCCGGGGTTCTGCATCGTCGCCGACCAGGTGCCCGACGCGCCGTCGATGACGAGGGTGGCGGGGCTCACCGACAGGCTCGTGATGGAGGGCGGGCCGGCGACGAGCGTGACCGGAAGGCTCTTCGCGTCGAGCTGCGTCAGCACGTCGTTCACCACCTGGTACAGCGTCAGCACGAAGGTCGCGCTGCCGGGAACGAGCGACGTGCTCGCCGGCACGGCGGCGCTCGCCGAGAAGGTGCAGCCGCCCGCGGGCAGCGTGCCGATGGCGGTGTTCGGGCAGAGGATGTACGTGCCGCCGACCGTCGCGCTGTTGCTGCCCTGGACGACTTCGGCCTTCACCCAGATCCCGGTCCAGACGGTGTTGGCGTTCTGGATCGTCGGCGTGTAGGTGAACGACGCCCCGCCGATGGCGAGCGTCGTCGTGCCGAGCGACAGGCTCTTGATCTTCGGCGTCGGACCCTTCGGCTTGTTCGGCTGCGCGGCCGCGAGGACGTCGGCGCGGGTGTCGGGCGGAGCGGTCGGGCCGGCGCGATCGGTACAGGCGACGGCGCCCGCCAGCAGCGTCGCGGCGGCGAGGAGCCAGCACGTACGGCCACGGTCACATCGAGTCATGACAGCCTCCTCTGAACAGGAGCTCATGATGCAGCGATGTGTATCCGGCGTCGGGTACACGGGAAGACGCGGATCGAAGACGGCAGCCGAAGCTAGAGTGCACAGGTGAATCCCGCCAGCACTGCCTGGCGGCGACCGAGCGGACCGGCGCGTCGAACTGGCGCCCGCGCCCGCCGCCTCGTATTCTCGGCGCGCCCGTCCTGGACATCGTGAGCCGCCCAGCCGCCACGGAGCCTTCCATGCGCCGCGTGAAGTACTTCGTCGCGATGAGCCTCGACGCCCAGCTCGCCGGGCCGCACGGCGAGATCGACTGGCTGTTCACCGACGGCCACTACGGCGCGAAGGAGTTCTTCGCCACC
>DATMHT010000473.1:0-8122 GCA_035554795.1 Gemmatimonadaceae bacterium
GGAACGTGATGAGCGTCGCTCCCGCCGCCGTAGTACGCGAACGCCACCTGCTCGCCCACCGGGATCTCGCGCTGCGCCCGGATCGTCAGCGTCGCGGCCTTCATGAGCTGCAGCCCGCTCGGCTCGATGTGCACCGCCGCCACGCTGCCGCCGGAGAGCGGCAGCCCCTTCAGCGAGGCGATCGGAACGAGCGTGATCGTCTCGTCGCTCAGCAGCGCGCCGCCCGGGATGCTCAGCCGGTAGCGCGTGCCGTCGCTCCCCGTCGCGCTCAGCGTGCCGCCGGTCGCGGCGCTGATGACCTTGGCGACCGCGCCGGCGGTGTCGAGCGTGGTCTCGAGGGTCACCGGCTTCGCGCTCGCGCTCAGCCAGTCCGGCCCTCCCCGTGTCGTTCCCCGGCCGCACGCGGCGGCGCCGACCAGCAGCAGCGCCGCCGCGAGGACGCGGACCTGTCGTTCGCGAGCCACTACATCCTCACCAGCTCGACGCGCCGGTTCTGCTGCCGCCCTTCCGGCGTGTCGTTCGTCGCGGCGGGCTTGCTCGCGCCGAAGCCCTTCGACTGAAGGCGCGCGGCGGCGATCCCCTGCCCGGCGAGATAGGCTTTCACCGCCGCGGCGCGCTGCTCGGAGAGCTTCTGGTTCGCGACGGCCTCTCCGACGTTGTCGGTGTGTCCCTCGATCGTGAGCTTCAGCTCGGCGTGCTCCTTCAGCATCGCCGTGATCTCCTTCAGCGTCGGCGTGCTCTCGGGGCGGATGCGATCACTGCCGACGTCGAACAGGATCCCCTGCGTCGCGACGCGGCCCTTCGCCGAGAGCGCGTCGTACAGCTTCCGGCCGCCGGCGGCGATGCGGATGTTGCCGATCATCGCCGCGCGATCCTGGCTGCCCGGCAGCGAGAACCAGATCCGGTTCGCCCGGCCGAAGTCCGCGTTCGGGACGTTCGCGACGCGGGTGTCGCCCATGTACACCTTCACGTGCTGGCCGTCGGCCATGATGCGCACGGGGAAGACGACGTCCTTGTAGCCGTACTCGTCCGCCGGGTGCCCAACCGCGTCGATGCCCGTGCCGCGCACGCCGCCGAACCAGGTGCCCATGTCCACGTAGCTCTTCACGTGACCCTCCTTGCTCGGATCCATGAAGTGGATCGTCATCCCGTTGCCGCCGGCCGCCGAGTAGTCGAACTCCAGAGTGAACCGCTCGGGGAGTGTCTCGGGGAGCGGGATCGAAAACTCGGCGTCGTAGGTGTTGGTGCTCAGGAAGCGCGCGCCGCCCCACTCGACGACCTCGATGTTGCCCGACTTGAAGGTGAGGCGCTTCGGGAAGTCGCCGACGTCGCCGTCCATGAAGTCGTCGGCGAAGATCACGCGGTCGCCGGGCACGAAGTCGTAGTTCTTCCAGGATCCTTCGCCCGGCTTGAGCGACGCACTCTTACCGGACGACGCGGCCGCGGCGGTGCCGTTGCCGCTCGTCGCGGCCTTGCTGTCGCCACCGGAGCACTTGGCGCCGGGCGCGGTGCACTCCGCCTTGTCGAGCGCGGCGTCGGTCGCCTCGCCCGCCCGCCGCTCGGTGCGCTCCTCCACCTTGCGCTCGGCGGCTTCCTTCGCCTTCTGCTTCATCCGGCCGAGCAATCCCTGCGCGTGCACCGGCGCGGGGGCAAGCGAAGCCATCGCGCCGACGATGGCGGCGACGGCGGTGAGACGAATGACGGTCTGCATGACGAATCGGCTCCTGTGATGATGACAAAAAGTCCTGATGCGGCTCACGCGATCTCGCCCGGCCACGCCGTGAGCAGTCGCACCAGCTCGGCGGCGGTCTCGAATCGCTCCTTTTCTCCACTGCCCAGCAGCTCCACGAGGCCACTGATCGCCTGCACGTCGGCTCCGCGCTGGCTGACGCGGATCATGTAGTGGGCGACCCGATCGGCGGCGGGGATCGGGGACGGGTCGTGCGGGTTGGCCATGGAACGGTCTCCGGTTCGGTCACGGGTCGGCCGCCATGGTAGGCGGGAGCGTATTCCGGGGCGTTATCTTGGGCGTTATGCCGCTCGAATCCCCCGCAACTCCCCGGCGCGCGTGAGGCTCAGGACCCTCGGAGCGCTCTGCCTGTCGTCGGACGAGGGAGAGCCGTTACTCAAGGGACGCCGTCGCGAGCTCGTGCTCCTCGCCTACCTGGCGCGCCGGTCGCCGCGTCCCGTTTCCCGCGCGGACCTCGCCACCCTCTTCTGGCACGACCGCCCCGCCGACCGCGCGCGGCTGTCGCTGCGCCAGGCACTGTTCAAGCTCCGCCAGCTTCTTCCCGCCGGTCTCGAGATCACGGCGGAGCAGGTGCGGCTGGATCTCGCCGTCGTCTCGGTGGACGTCGCGCGGCTCGAGCGGGCCGCGGCGTCAGGCGACCACGAGGCGGCGGCGCGCGAGCTGAACGGCGAGTTCCTCCCACGCGCCGAGGACGCCGGCGGCGAGGAGTGGCGGCTCTGGCTGGAGGGCGAGCGCGCCGCGCTGCAACGGCTGCTCGCGCGCACGCTCGACGCGCTGGTCGCCGACGCCACCGCCCGCGGCGCCTGGCCGGAGGCGGTCGAGCACGCGCGGCGCTGGAGCGACGCGATGCCCGACGACGTCGCCGCGCACCGCCGGCTCGCCGAGGCGCTCGTGCTCGCCGGGCGCGGCGCCGAAGCGACGGCGCGGCACGCGGCGTTCGTCGCCCGCCGCCGCGCCGACGGAGAGGCGGCGAGCGCCGAGCTCGAGGCGCTCGGCGCCCGGCTCGACCGCGCCGCGCGCGCCGTGCCGGCGGTCCCGAGCCCCGGCTCGGCGGCGCTCTTCTCCCCCGACATGGTCGGACGCGGCGACGCCTTCGCCGAGCTCACCGCCGCCTGGAGCGACGCGCGCGCGGGGCGCGAGGTCGTCGTCGTCGTCGAGGGCGAGGCCGGGATCGGCAAGACGCGTCTCGTCGGCGAGCTGCTGCGCACCGTCTCGCGCGGGCGCGGCGCGGCGCTCCGTCTGCACGCGCGCGCCTACGGCCACGAGCGCTCGGCCGACTACGGCGTCGCCCGCGAGCTGCTGGCACCGCTCGCCGCGGCGCGCGGGCTGGCCGGCGCGCCGCCGCACGCGCTGGCCGGGCTGTCGTTCCTGCTGCCGGCGGTGAGGGAGCAATATCCGCATCTGCCCGCCGCGCCCGAGGACGAGCGCGCGCTCGCCGTCGCCGTCGCGCGCGTGCTCGCCGACGTCGCCGCCGAGCAGCCGGTGCTCCTCGTGGTGGACGATCTCGGCGCCGCGGACGACGCGAGCCGTCGGCTCGTCCTCGCCGTCCTGCGCCGGCTCGGCGAGGCCGCGACGCGCGCCGACGGCCATGCCGCACCGCTGCTCGCCGTGCTCACGACGCGGCCCGGCGCCCTCTCGCGCGCCGATCTGCGCGACGCGACGCCGCCGCGCTGGATCCGTCTGCGCCCGCTCGACGCCGCGCAGACCGAGTCGCTCGTCGCGTCCATGCTCGAGCTGCCGGCGGACGAGCGCCACGCGCTCGCGGGGCGCCTCCACGGCGAGACGGGCGGCAATCCGTTCGACGTGATCGAGATCGTCAGCGCGCTGGTGGACGAGGGACTGCTCGCCACCGACGAGCGCGGCGCGTGGCGCGTGCGCTTCGATCTCGCGGCGCACGGGCCGGCGCTCCCGCACTCGGGGCGCGAGGCGCTCGTGCGCCGGCTCGACCGTCTCGACGATCGCGCGCGCGGCCTGCTCGAGGCCGTGGCGAGATCCGGCGCGCCGTTCGACGCCGCCGGCGGCGCCCGCCTCACCGGTCTCGACGCGGACGAGGTGAGCGCGGCGATCGAGCGGCTCCTCGTGCGGCGGCTGGTGCGTCGCGCGTCCGCGGAAAGCGCGCGGTACGAGATCGCGCACCCGCTCATCGCCGAGCTGGCGCTGGGCGCGGCCGGTGCGACGCCGGCGCCGCCGCGCCGCGCCTCGAAGTGGCGCCTCGCCGCCGCGGCGGCGCTGGCGGCGGCGATGGTCGGCGCGCTCGTCATGCAGCAGCACGGCCTCGGCGCCCGCCCGTCACGCGCGTCGGCGATCGTCATCGCCGGCGTGCACCCCGACGCGCGCGACAGCGGCGCGGTGTGGATGGCCGACGGCGTCGCGCGGCTCATCGAGGCGCGGCTGTCGCAGACGGAGTCGGTCGAGCCGATTCCGTCGGAGCGCGTGCGCGAGGCGAGCGAGCGGGCCGGCTTCCCGAGCGAGTCGCTCACCGCGCCGCAGGCGGTGACGATCGCGCGCCGGCTCGGCGCCGACCTCGTCGCCACGGGTCGCATCCGTCGCGCCGACACGACGCTGCTGCTCGATCTCGAGATCCGGCGGGCCCGCGACGGCGACCTGGCGCGCCGCGTCGTCGTCGAGGGACGCGACGCGCTCGAGCTGGCCGACGCGGCCGCGGTGCAGCTCTGGCAGAGCTCCGGCTTCGACGGCGAGCGCCCGCGCCTCTCGGAGGTGACGACGCGGAGCGCCGAGGCGTACCGGCAGTTCATCCGCGCCCGCGCGGCGCAGGCGGCCGGACGCGCGCAGGAGCAGCGCGAGGCGCTCGACGCCGCGATCGCGCTCGACTCGGGGTTCGGCAGCGCGCTGATCGAGCGCGTCGCTCTGGCGCGCGCGAGCGACGACACGGCGACCGTGCGACTGCTCACCGCGGCGTTCGCGCGCAACCAGGCGCGCATCCCGCTGCGCGACCGGCTCCAGTGGCGGGCGACCATCGCCCTGCTGGAGAGCTCGTCGGCGAGCGCGGAGTCGTCGCTGCTGGCGCTCGTGCGACGCTACCCGCGCGACCCGCGCGCCTACCGCGACCTCGCCGAGCTGCGCGCCATGCAGGGGCGGTGGAAGGAGGCGGAATCCGTCACGCAGAGCGCGCTCGCGCTGGACTCGTCGGCGATCGAGCTCGGCACGGGCGTCTGCGTCGCCTGCCTCGAGTACGGGCGGCTCGTCGGCTATCGCGTCATGCAGGGCGACCGCGACGGCGCCGATGCCGCCGCGCAGCGGCTGGTCACGCTGCTGCCGGGGACGTCGGGCGCGTGGGTGCAGCGTGCGTTCGTGGACGCATCCTATGGACGCTCCGACGCAGCGGTGGCGGCGATGCGGCGCGCGATGTCGCTCGGGGGCAACGACCCGTGGCTGCAGCTCCTCTACGGACGCGTGCTGATCATGGGCCGCCGCTTCGCCGCGGTGGACTCGCTCGTGCGCACGTGGCGCGCGAGCGGCTCGCCAATGCTCGACGAGCAGGCCGACGACCTCGAATCGGTGCTCGCCCTCGAGCGCCACGACGAGCGGCGGGCGCTGCGCGTGATGGACGCCGCGCTGGCGAAGCAGCCCGACGACCCCGCCTTCCTCCTCGTGCGCGCGCACCGGCTCGGCCGCATGGGGCGCTGGCGCGAGGCGGAGCGCGCGATCGAGGAGCACGCGCATCGCGCGTGGTCGGCGGCGAACGATGGACCGCCCACCGCTCGCGCCTTCGCCTGGGAGCACGCGCTGCTCGCCGACGCGATCGCCGCGAGCGCGGACACGGCCCGTCTCCTCGCGCTCGCCGACTCGATCGAGCGGATCGGAGCGCAGAGCTACTACGGGCGCGACTGGCGGCTGCATCATCACGTGCGCGGCCTCGTCGCGATGCGCGGCCGGCGCTACGACGAGGCGATCCGCGAGTTCGAGCAGGCGCGCTTCGGCCGTCCCGGCTGGACGCGCACGACGGTCGAGCTGGGCCGCGCCTACCTCGCCGTCGGGAAGCCGGCCGAGGCGATTCGCGCGCTGCGCGCCGGCTACGAAGGGTGGCCCGACGCGATGGCGCGCTACGCAACGCGCTCGGAGCTGGACCGGCTGATGGCGGATGCGTTCGCGCGCGCCGGACAGCGGGATAGCGCCGCGGTGTACGCGCGCTACGTCGAGGCGAGCCGGGAGTAGCCGCGCCGATCGCGCACGCCGTGGGCGACGGCCGTCGCGTCGCTCGTGATCATTGCGGCCACGCGCTCGGCGCGATCATCCCGGGGTGCCACTCCGGCTCCCACACGATGCGCGTCTCGACGTCGCGCATCCCCTCGACGAGCAGCGCGGCGGCGCGGATGCCGTCGGTGATGATGCGCTCCATCGGACAGCCGGGCGTCGTCAGCGTGTGCGTGATCCGCGCGACGCCGTCGTCCACCTCGACGCCGTAGACGAGCCCGAGCGTCACGATGTCGAGCCCGATCTCGGGATCGATCACCGTCGCGAGCGCGCTCCACAGCGCCTCGAGGCGGAAGTCCGGTGCGGTCATCGCGACGTCCAGGTTCGGGTCCGAGCGATCGGTGCGCTCCCCGCGAGCGCACCCATACGCTCGCGGCGGCGCGGCGACGACGGCGTGACGGTTGTCACGCGGCTCGCACGCGCGGCGTCGAGGCTGACGGCGTGAGACAACCGTCACACCGTACGCGCGCGGCGCCGGCTTCTCTACGATCATCACCACTGAGGAGCCGCGCGAGATGCCGACCGACGAATCCACCGCCACCACGGAGCTGACCGCCGATACCGCGACCGAGGCGCTGCGTCGCGTCCCCTTCCCCGGGCTGACGCGCGACCTCGTCTCTTTTGGCATGGTCGAGCACGTCAGCGTCTGCGACGGACGGGTGAAGGTCCAGCTCGCGCTCCGCCTCCACGACGACACGACGGCCGCCCGGCTCGAGGTCGCGATCGCCGACGCGCTCTATCCGCTCGGCGCGACGAGCGTGGCCGTCGAGATCGTCCCGCCCGCGCCGCGCCCGACGGCGCGCGGCACTCCCGACCCGTGGGCGGACCAGGTGCGGCTGGCGAGCGTCCGCCACGTGATCGCGGTCGGCGCGGGCAAGGGCGGCGTCGGCAAGAGCACGGTCGCCGTGAACCTCGCTCTTGCGCTCGCCCGCGACGGCCTGCGCACCGCGCTGCTCGACGCCGACATCTACGGCCCGAGCCTGCCGATCCTGCTCGGCATCGAGGACGGCGCGGCGCGCGTGCGGATGTCGCCGGAGCGCACGATCGTGCCGCTCGAGGCGCACGGCCTGCCCATGATCAGCTTCGGCTTCTTCCTCGGCGAGGGGTCGCCGGCGATCTGGCGCGGGCCGATGGTGTCGAAGGCGGTCAAGCAGTTCGCGCGCGGCGTCGCGTGGCCGGCGCTCGACGTGCTCGTCGTGGACCTGCCGCCGGGCACGGGCGACATCCCGCTCAGCCTCGCGCAGGCGGTCGCGCTCTCCGGCGCCGTGATCGTCACGCAGCCGCCGCGCGTCGCCGCCGCCGAGGCGCGCAAGGCGGCCGAGATGTTCCGCTCGCTCGAGGTACCGGTGCTCGGCGTCGTCGAGAACATGAGCGGACCGTTCGGCCGCGGCGCGGGGCGCACGGTGGCGGCCGAGCTCTCGGTTCCCTTCCTCGGCGAGGTGCCGTTCGACGAGGAAGTCGTCGCCGAGGGCGACGCCGGCGTGCCGACGATGGTCGCCCGCCCCGGGAGCGCGGCCGGCGTCGCGTTCGACGATCTGGCCCGCGCCGTCGCCGGCGCGCTCGGCTGGCGACACGTCTCGCCCGACGCCGCCGCCGAACCGCTCGCGGCGAAGAGCGCGTGACCACCGCCGCGCCGCCGCGGGTGGTGCACCGCCCGACCGCGGTGCCCGTCGGCGCCGCCGGCGGCCTCGTCACGCCTGCCACCGGCTCGATCCGCATCGCCGGCCAGCACTTCGCCGCCGCGACGCTCTACCTCCTCGCCGGCGCGCTCGGTCTCGTTTGGGTGGCGCCGGAGCTCGCCGTCGGGGCGTACCCGTCGCCGCACGTCGCCGGCATCACCCACCTCTTCACGCTCGGCTGGCTGACGACGACGATCTTCGGCGCGCTCCACCAGCTCCTGCCCGTCGCGCTCGGCGCGCCCATCCGCTCGGCGCGCGTCGGCCAGGCGAGCTTCTGGAGCTTCGCGCCCGGCGCGGGACTGTTCGCGGCCGGCGTCGTGACCGGCACGACCGCGCTGCACCACGCCGGCATCGCGCTCGTCGCGATCGGCATCCTGCTCGCCGCCGGCAACGTCGCCGCGACGCTCCCGCTGGCGCGCGCGCGCGACGTCACCTGGGCCGCGATCGCGCTGGCGACGTCCTTTCTCGTCTCGACGCT
>DATMHT010000474.1:0-5858 GCA_035554795.1 Gemmatimonadaceae bacterium
AGGCGGCCGACGACCTCGAGGCGATCCCGTGGGCGCTCGACGCGGCCCGCGTCCGCCGCACGCTCGCCGAGGTGCTCGCCGCGAACGGCGACCGCGACGGCGCGATGCGCGAGCTGCGCCACGTGCACGACGTCTTCGTCAGGCTCGGCGCCGAGCGCGAGCTGACGATCACACGCGACGTCATCCGCGAGCTCGGCCTGCGTCCGCCGGCGCGCACGATGGCGACCGGCGCGAGCGGACTCACCGGCCGCGAGGTGGACATCGCCCGCCTGGCCGCGCTGCGGAAGTCGAACAAGGAGATCGGCGCCGCGCTCGGCATCTCGCCGCGGACAGTGAGCACGCACCTGTCGAACATCTTCGTCAAGCTGAACGTCGGGTCGAGGAGCGAGCTCACCGACGTCGCGCGGGAGCAGGGGCTGCTCGAGGTCTGACCTCGGCGCTCGGCGAGAAGCGGCGCCGCGGATTGACGCGGATGAGCGCGGATCCCCTCTCCGGGTCATCCCGAGGGAGCGAATGCGACCGAGGGATCTTCTGTCGGTGTCGCGAGGCCGGCTCCGCGTGCCGCACGCAAGATCCCTCGCTGCGCTCGGGATGACTGGGATAGGGGAGTATCCGCGTTCATCCGCGCAAATCCGCGGCGCAATCGCTCTTACCAAGCGGTCGGGTCCGCGCCGATTCACGGCGCCTTCGCTCTTGCGAAGACTCGGCGACCGAGTCGCCCGGCCACCAGTTCCACCGCCCGGCGAGCGCGAGCAGCGCCGGGCCGAGCGCGGCGCGGACGATGGTGGCGTCGAGCAGCACGGCGACGGCGAGGGCGAAGCCGAGGATCTTCATGAGTACGAAGTCGCCGAGCGTGAAGGCGGCGAAGACGACGATCATGATCGCCGCGGCGCTCGTGATCACCGGTCCCGTGCGCGCCATCCCCTCGGCGAGCGCCTCGCTTTCGCCCGCTCCGCCGCGCCGTGCCTCGGCGACGCGGGCGACGAGAAAGACCTCGTAGTCCATGCTCAGGCCGAAGACGATGCAGAAGACGAGCAGCGGCACGGCCGGGAAGGTGCCGTCGAGCGGCGCGGCGAGACCGACGAGCCGCGCGCCGTGGCCGTCCTGGAAGACGAGCGTCACCGCGCCGAACGCCGCGCCCACCGACACGAGGTTGAGCGCGATCGCCTTGAGCGGCACGAGCACCGAGCGGAAGCCGATGAGCAGCACGACGAAGGTGCCACCGACGACGAGGCCGACGACGCGCGGCGTGCAGGCGGCGATCGCCGACTCGTAGTCGGCGTCGAAAGCGGGGAGCCCGCCGACGGCGAGGCGTGCGCCGGCCACGCCGGTGAGCCGAGCCGCGTCGGCTTCGCGCAGCGAGCGGACGAGCGTCGTCAGCTCGCCCGGCTCGACCCCCTCGCGCGGAACCGCCTCGACGAGTGCCACCCGCTCGTCGCGGCCGACGAAGCTGCCGCGCACGTCGCCGGGCACGTAGGGCACGAGCGCCGCGTTGCCGCGGAGCAGGCCGGGCAACGACCGCGTGCGCGCGATCCGTGGATCGGCGGCGAGCGCGGAGTCGAGGCGCGCGATGCCGCGCCAGCCGTCGCCGTCGAGCGCGGAGACGTCGCGCGGCAGCTCGACGACGACGCGCACCGTCTGCACGACACCGCTGCGGCCGGCCGCGGCGAGGGCGTGGACGCCGCGCGCCGATTCCAGCGCCGGCGGGAGCCAGTCGCCGCGCGGCAGGCCGGTCTCGAGCCGGCGCGCCTGGGCGACGAGGGCGGCGAGCGGGAGGCCGGTCGCGACGAGCACGCGCCACGGGTGCGCGCTCACCCAGCGCCCCCAGCGGCGCCAGCGCGCACCACCGTCGTCGCGCCTCACGCCGGCCGGCCGCGCGCGACGCCGCAACCGGCCCAGGTCCACACGCGCGCCGAGCCAGGCGAGGAGTCCAGGGAGCAGCGTCGTCGCCAGCAGCATCGAGACGACGACGACGAGCAGGCCGCCGACGGCGACCGAGCGCATCTCGCTCAGCGGCACGGCGAGGAGCGCGGCGAAGCCGACCGCGACGGCGAGCCCGGAGAGCAGGATGCCATGCCCCGCGTGGTGCGCCGCTTCGGCGGCCGCGTCGTCGGGCGCGAGGCCACGCGCGAGCGACTCGCGGAAGCGGCTCACGAGCAGCAGCGCGTAGTCTATCCCGAGCCCGAGGCCGAGCATCGAGACGACGTTCTGGAGGAGGATCGAGAGCGGGAAGAAGCGCGTGACGACGGCCGCGGCGCCGAGCGCGAGCGCGATCGCCAGCGCACCGGCCGACACGGGGAGGAGCGCCGCCACCACCGCGCCGAAGGCGACGAGCAGCAGCGCGAGCGTCAGCGGCAGCACGCGGCGCTCGGCGCGTGCGGCGTCGGCGGCGCTGGCGCGGCGGAGGTCGAAGTTGAGCGCGGCCTCGCCGGTCCAGTCGAGGGCGGCGGCGGGGTAGCGTGCGCGCAGCGAGTCGGCGAGCGGCGCGGTGGCGGCGCGCAGCGGCGGCACGAGCGCGTCCGCCGGCCCGCGCGCCGCGTCGAGCCCGACGATGACGTAGGTGGCGGCGCCGGCGGGCGCGTTCGACGAGCCGGTGAACAGCGTGTCGGGCGCGTCGAGGTACGAGAAGGTGCGTGTCACGCCCGGCACGCGCGCCGCGGACGCCGTCGCCCGCCGCAGGACGGCCGCGCCCTCGGGCGTGGCGGGCGACGGCACGCCCTCGAGCACGAGCACCGCGTAGCGCGCGAACGGCGAACCGAAGCGGTGGACGAGCATGCCTTCGACGCGCGCCGACTCGCTCCCATCCACGCGGGCCGCGACCTGCAGCCGCCGCTCGACGCCGCCGGCCAGCGGGAGCAGCACGATCGCCGCCGCGGCCCAGAGCGCGGCGACGAGCGCGCGGCGGCGCACGATCCAGCGCGCGAGCGCGCCGGCCGCGCGAGGGGCGTCAGAACCAGCCATCTTTCCAGAGCGAGCAGTCGCGACAGGCGGCGACGTCGTCGTAGCGGCGCTCGCTCAGCGCGCTCCGGATCTCGCGCATGCGCGGGCCGTTCCAGAGCTCGGCAATCGTCGCGTCGCGGACGTTTCCGACGACGACCTTGCGGCCCCAGTCGTGGACGCACATCAGCATCTGCCCGTCGTGGAGGATGCTCGTCATCGCGAACGGGATCGGGCAGTGCCCCATGTAGAGCCGCGACGCGCGGCGCTCCATGCGCTGGAGCCAGGTCAGCTCGCCTTCGGGGATGCGCAGCGCGTCGTCGAACTTCGCGACCGAGCCGGCGCGGTCGTGCGCGGTGTAGATGAAGACGGGGACGCCGCGCGCGCGCCACTGCCGCGCGAACGCCGTCACCTCGCGGGCGTTGTCGCGGACGCGGACGAGGCGGACGAACACCTTCGTGTGCGGGAGATCGGCGGCGATGAGCCGCTCGACGCCGGCGATGACGGCGTCGAAGTCGAGCCCGACGCGGACGCGCCGGTACACCTCGCGGCTGACCGCGTCGAGGCTGACGTCGAGCACGTCCACGCCGCTCTCGCGCACGCGGGCGATGTTCTCGTCGGTGAGGAAGGCGCCGTTGGTGACGAGCTCGACGCGCACCCGGCCGCTGGTGGCCGCCTTGATGCGCGCCACCTTGTCGAACAGCCGCTTGTCGAGGAAGGGCTCGTTCTGGAGCATCGGGATCAAGGTGTCCACGTCGCTCCGCGCCGCGACCTCGGCGACGATCTTCTCGAACAGCGCGTCGTCCATGCGCCCGCGCGCGAAGACGTCCTTGTACACGGGGTACGGGCACATCCGGCACGACGCCTGGCAGGCGTTGATCGTCTGGAACTGGATCCAGCGCGGGAACGGGCTCGCCGCCATGTCGTGCACCGGCGAGTAGCGGGCGTTCGCCTCTCGGTACGCGCCGTAGAGGCGCGCGGCGTAGGCGAGCGAGCCGGCGCGCGCGCCGAGTCGCGCCGGAAGCGAGACGGGGAGAGTGCGCGTGGCGGTCATGTGAGCGCGACCTCGTGGTGCAGGGGAAGTGCGTCGAGCCGTGGACCGGCGTAGCAGCCGGCCGGCGTCGTGACGTACGCGCGCACGACGGTGGGCTGCGCCCAGAGGCCGCGTAGCGCGACGCGTAGCGGGTCGCGCGCGTCGAGGCCGACGGTGAAGAAGGCGTAGTCGCGCCCGCGGAGCGCGTCGTGCGCGGCGAGCAGCAGCGCGCGGAGGACCGCCGCCGCGTCGCCGGGGACGCAGACGTGCAGCGCGCTCACCGTGCGCAGCGGCTCGCCGGCGGGCGGCAGCGGCGCCGCGCCGGCGAGCGGGCCGACCGCGTTCAGCGCGGCGCGCGCCGCGGCGAGGCGGCGCGAGTAGCTCGTCACGCGCAGCTGCTTGAACGACGACTGGTCCCAGAGCGCGAGGAAGCCGGCGATCCGGCCGTCGCGGCCGCGCGCGATCAGATAGTCGGACAGCGCGAGACCCGGCGCCGCCGCGACCCACGCGGCGAGCGCCGGCGCGTCGAGCACGGGAGCGAACTGACGCCCCGGCGCGACGCGCACCCAGAGCGCGGCCATCTCCTCCACGTCGCGCTCCGATGCCCGCGCGACGCGCACGCCGTCCACGAGGGTGCGCCGCCGCCAGAGGAGGGGCACGGCCCACGCGTCGAGGTCGGCGAAGGGGGCGAGCACGGGCAACCCGCGCTGGCCGGCGGCGCGGCGCTCCATCGGCACGTTCCCGGCGAGGATGGTCATCGTCAGCGGCGCGTCGTCGCGGCCGAGCAGAGCGCGCCCGGTCGCTGACGCCCAGCGGGTGAGCGCGTCGGCCACCGGCCCGCCGCGGTGGCGCGGGTGGACCTTGAAGTCGCTCACCCAGCCGACGCGCATCGGCGCGCCGCGCACGTACGCCATCCGCTCGGCGACGGCGATGCAGCCGGCGACATCCTCGGCGGCTTCCTTCCCGACGGTCGCGACGCCGACGCGCCAGCGATCGCCCTCGAGGCGGTTGAGCGCGAAGAAGTCGGGCGCGCGGTCCACGCAGAGTCCGACGTCGCCCGTCATCGCGCACGCCGACGACAGCGCGACGAGCGCCGCGTTGTCGCCCGGCACGGCGTCGCGCGTGCGGATCGCGGTTGCGCCCGGCGCGAGCGGCGACATCACGGTGGCGGCGGTCATGCGCGCCCCCCGCCGCGCCGGCGGCAGACGACGATGCGCGGCTGCAGCATGCTGCGGTCGCGGAGACTGAGCGCCGCGCTCGTCGCGCGGTCCTCGACGAAGTGCTCCGCGTACCACGCCGGCAGCTCCGTCCAACCGACGAAGTTGCGGAAGCAGAGCCGTGCGCCGGGTGCCGCGACGCGCACGATCTCGTGGAAGAGCGCGTCCGTCGCCTCGGGGGTGAGCCACTCACAGATGTTCGACAGGGCGAAGCCGCTCACGCTGCGCGGCGGCAGGCAGCGCAGCCACGACGCGTAGTCGCCGTCGACGAGCGTGAGCCGGTCGAGCGACTCCGCCACGACCGCGGCGCCCGGCGCGCTCAGGTGCGGCGGGCGCGCGTCGCCGTCCTCGCCCGCCGGGTAGTGGCCGGTGAGCATCTGGTGCAGGAAGTAGTTGTCGCCCACCGGCAGCTCGGTGAGCGAATGCTCGGCGAGGCGCAGGAAGTGGCGCGCGAACGACGGGTTGTCCACGTGCGCGAAGAACGCCGGGTCGTACGCGCGGTCGAGCACCCACCGGTTGAGGAGCACGGCGTACAGCGCGCGCCAGCGGCGCGTGTTCCACTCGTCGCGGTAGAAGGCGCGCTGCTCGTCGAGCGTGCGGCAGGCGAGCAGCCGCGCGACGCGCCGCGGCGGGTGCACGAACAGCGTCATCGCGCGCACGACGGCGCCGAT
>DATMHT010000475.1:0-1567 GCA_035554795.1 Gemmatimonadaceae bacterium
TTCGGGCTGCTCTGGCTGTTCGCGAGCCCGTCGTTCGTCATGGCGCTCAAGGTCGGCCAGTGGTCGCCGCTGCTCTGCGCCGCGGCGCTGCTGCCGGCGCTGGGCTGGCTCGCCGTCGTCAAGCCGACGATCGGCGCCGCCGCGCTCACGTACCGCCCGACGTGGCGCGCGGTGCTCGGCGCCGTCGCGTTCGCGGCGGTCAGCGTCGCGTTCCTTCCTTCGTGGCCGCGCGACTGGCTCGCGAACCTGCGCAGCGTCGTCGCCCACCCGGCACCGGTGCTGACGCCGCTCGGCGCGCCGGTGCTGCTCGCGCTGCTGCGCTGGCGCCGGCCCGAGGCGCGGCTGCTCGTGGCGATGGCGTGCGTGCCGCAGCTGCTCTTCTTCTCCGACCAGCTTCCCGTCGCCCTCGTCGCGCGCACGCGGTCGCAGGCGGCGACGCTGGCCATGTGCGCGGTGATCGCGTGGCTCGGGTGGTGGGCGCGCCTGCGGACGGGCGACCTGTACGTGCAGAGCGCGGCGCCGTGGGTGATCGTCGGCGTGTACTTCCCGGCGCTCGTGATGGTGCTGCTGCGCCCGAACGACGGCGTGGCGCCGGCGTGGGCCGAGCGCGCGGCGCACGCGGTGCGCGAGCGCCTGCCGGTGCGGCGGCGCGCGGCGGGCGCGCGCGACGACACCACCGTACGGCTGTGACGCACGCCACATCCGCCTGAGCGGCCGCCGCGACTGGCACCCGAGTTGCCCTTCGCGCTCTCCCCGAACCATCACCCATCGGCGGAGGTGTTCTCGTGCGTGGCGGTCCCAGACTTCTCATCGCGATCGTGATCGCCATCTTCGGTGCGGTCACCTACTTCTCCTCGCGGTCGACCAACGAGGTCACCGGTGAGGTCCAGCACGTCAGCATCACGCCCGACCAGGAGATCGCGCTCGGCCTCCAGGCGGCGCCGGAGATGTTCCAGGAGTTCGGCGGCGAGATCGACCCGTCGCACCCGGTGAGCAAGTACGTGGAGGAGGTCGGCCAGCGCGTCGTCGCGCGGAGCGCGGCCCACGGCACGCCGTACAAGTACGACTTCCACGTGCTCGCCGATCCGCAGACGATCAACGCCTTCGCGCTGCCGGGCGGCCAGGTGTCCATCACCGTCGGGCTGCTGCGCCAGCTGCGGAACGAGGCGGAGCTCGCGGGCGTGCTCGGCCACGAGGTCGGGCACGTGGTCGCGCGGCACGGCGCCGAGCAGCTGTCGAAGCAGCAGTTCGCGCAGACGCTCGTCGGCGCCGCCGGCGTCGCGGCCTACGATCCGAACGACCCGCGCTCGTCGGCGCAGCGCGCGGCGATGGCGGCCGCGGTCGCGCAGCTCGTCAACATGCGCTTCGGCCGGCAGGACGAGCTCGAGGCGGACGCGCTGGGCGTGAAGGAGATGAAGGAGGCCGGCTACGATCCCGAGGGGATGGCCGAGCTGATGAAGATCCTCGAGAGCGCCGGCGGCGGCAGCCGGCAGCCGGAGTTCTTCAGCACGCACCCGAACCCCGAGAACCGGCTCGCCAGAATCCAGGCCGAGATCCAGCAGGTCGG
>DATMHT010000476.1:0-12079 GCA_035554795.1 Gemmatimonadaceae bacterium
GCAGCTCGCGCCGGCCGAGCGTCGGGTCGGTGTCCTCGGTCGTGCTGCCGTAGCCGGCGAAGACGACGGTGCCGGGGTTCGGCTGGTAGGAGAAGAGCCAGTCGGCGCGCAGCGTCGCGCGCTCCGCGCCGGCGAGGCGCGCGTAGCTGCCGTCGGGCTGACGCGCGAGCAGCGGCAGCCCGGTGCGCGAGTCGTCCCGCAGCGCGTCCTGCCGGTCGTCGTCGTACTGCCCGACGACGCGCACGAAGACGGGGCGCGCGATCTGATACTCGAGCTTCACGCGCGGGATGCGCCGGATGCCGACGGTGCTCCCGTCGCCCGGACGGTCGAACTGCTGCACCTGATAGCTGCCGTTGACGCGCAGCTTGTCGGTCGGCCGCCAGTCGGCGCTGAAGGTCGAGAAGAGGATGTCCGACGACGCCCACTCGAAGAAGTTCTCGTCGCGCCCCCAGAGCAGGAACAGGCTCGCCGAGAAGCGCTCGAACTGCGGCGTGTCGAGCGAGAGCACGTAGTCCCGGTTCGGGATGCGCCGCGTCGCGGCGCGCGCGAGCGGCGAGAACGGCACCGTGTCGCGGAGGCCGAGGGAGCCGTCGCCGACCGGCATCTCGATCGCGTAGTCGCGATAGAGCGCGGAGTCGAACCCGAACGACTCGATGAGGAGGCTCGCGCCGGCGTGCCAGCCGCCGCGCAGCGCGGAGTTGACGTTGAAGTGGAGCTTCCGGTCCTGCGCCGCGTCGCCGCCCGTGAACTCGCGGTACTGCCACGTGCCGTTGAGCACGACCTCGCCGGTCACGCTCTCGACCGCCGCACCGCGCGTGCCGTACGCGGTGTAGTGGTGGCTGACGACGGCGTTGACGATCCCCGGCCGCGAGATGAAGCCGCTCAGCGCGCGGAAGTTCGGGTCGATGCCGGAGAGCGAGTAGCGGGCGCCGAACGCGCGCCCGTCACGCCGCAGGCTCGCCGCCCAGAGCGGCGCCTCGGTGAGCGTGCCGGCGGTGCGCGTCGCGCTGCCGGCGAGCTGCGCCTGCGCCGAGTAGATGCCGCCGAAGACGAGCCGCGCGTCGGCGTCGGCGACGCGGTTGTAGTCGGCGCCGTCCACCTTGTCGGTGTAGGCGATGCCGACGCGCGACTGCGCGCCGAGGTCGCGCTGCACGCGCAGCACGTTGAACACCGGGTGCGCGTCGCCGGTGCGCGACGACGCGCGGTCGTCCACCGCCGAGAGGAAGGCGACGGCGGTGCCGGAGACGTTGCCGGTGAGCTTCGTCGCCGCCACCGGCTGCACGATGCGCCGCGTGTAGATGAGCCCATTCGGCACCGCGAACTGCTCGATGCCGTCGAGGAAGAACGGGCGCCGCTCGTCGAAGAAGAGCGCGTTGCGCGGGTCGAAGGCGAACTGCCCCGCGTCCGCCTCGACCTGCGAGAAGTCGGGGTTGACCGTGCCGTTGAGCGTCAGGTTGTTCGTCACGCCCCAGCGCACGTTGCCGCCGACGGACGGGCGCTGCCCGTCGTACTCCCACCGCGCGCCCGGCACGCCGCCGGCGGGCGCGCCCGGCGTCTGCTGCGTGACCTCGGGGTTCAGGTCGAGCACGAGCCCGCGCCGCAGGTCGGTGAGCCCCTCGAGCCGTCCCGACTGCGCGAGGAACGACGCCGCCGCGCGGTGCGCCGGCGCCCAGGTGTCCTCGTACCCCGAGTGCTGCACGCGCCGCACGACCTGCATCCCCCAGCGCTGCTCGAGCGACGGCTGGTAGCGCAGGCTCTTGAAGGGGACGGTGATCTCGACCTCGTAGCCGTCGCCGGTGAGGCGCCCCTTGCTCTGATAGACGAAGTCGGGGCTGAGGTCGGGCTCCTCGCGCACGGCGACGGCGCCGGTGAATCCGGTGGACGTCACCTTCCCGGTCTCGACGAGCGTCCCGTCGGACTGCACGCCGAGCGGGTTGACGCCGATCACCGTCGCCTGGCGTCCGTCGTCGAAGGTGCCGAGGAAGAGCTGCACGTAGTCGTTCGACGCGATCTTGTCGCGGTCGGCGAGCGTCGCGTTCACCGCCGGCCGCCCGTCGGGCCCGCGGTGCGACTCGAACGCCCGCACGCCGAAGTGGATCGCGGTCGGCGAGTACCAGACGAGCACCTGCGTCGAATCGGACGCGGCCTCGCCGTCCACGGGCGCGAACTGCGTGAAGCCGGCGAGCACCGCTGCCTCGCGCCACTGCGGCTCGTCGAGCCGACCGTCCACCGTCACGTCGCCCTCGAGGCGCGGCGGGCGAACGGCGGTCTGGCGCTGGCGGCCGTCGTAGACGTGGCCGGCCGGGAGGGAGGGTGGCGTCGCCGCGGTGGCGGCGAGAAGGAGCAGTGACGAGAGCACGGGAGCGAGTTGGAGGGAGATCGAAGGTAAATGGGTCGCGCGCGTCTCCGAGCGTACGGATCGTCGGGCGCGGCGGTGTCACGCTACGCGGCGCGGGCGCGCGACGTTCAACCGCGCAGCGCGGCGGCGAGCGGCCGCGCGAAGTCGCCGCGGCGGGCGACGCGGACGTCGTCGAGGTCGAGCCAGCGGGCCATCGCGCGCAGCTCGGCGGCCAGCGCCACCGCCACGCCCTCGGCGCTCACGCCCGGCTCCGCGTGCACCGCCGGCACCACGAGCGTGCGGGCCGCGCGGTCTGCCTTGAGGTCCACGCGCGCCACGAGGCGGTCATCGAGCAGGAAGGGCAGCACATAGTAACCCCAGCGGCGCTTCGACTCCGGCGTGTAGATCTCGATCCGGTACTCGAAGTCGAACAGCCGGTGGGCGCGGGGCCGGAACCAGACGACCGGGTCGAACGGCGACAGCAGCGCCGCGGCGCGAATCCGACGCGGCACCGCGGCGTCGGCGTGCAGGTAGGCATGCTCGCGCCAGCCGTGCACGCGCACCGCGCGCAGCGTCCCTTCCTCTACCAGCTCGGCGATCCGCGGCCGCGCCGCCGCCGGCGACATGCGCCAGTAATCGGCGAGGTCGCGCGCCGTCGCCACGCCGTACGCGCGCGCCGCGCGACGCAGCAGCTCGCGCTCCGCCTCCGCCGCCGGGATGACGTGGTCGTGGTGCGCCGGCAGCACGCGCTCCGGCAGGTCGAAGACGCGTGCCTGGTTGCGACGCCGGCCGGCGACGGCGAGCCGACCACTGCCGAAGTGCGCCTCGAGCACCGCGCGGGGGATCGTGCCGAACCACGCCTGGTCGAGCCGCCGGTGCACTCCCGCCGGCTCCGCCACGTCCTCGGCCGACAGCGGACCGCGCTCGCGCACCTCGGCCAGCACCCACTCGGCGTAGTCGGCGTGTCGCGCGAGGAACGCCTCGAAGCCGCGCGGCCGGATGCGGTGGCGCTCCATCCGGTGCCGCAGCAGCGGCCACGCGTCCGCCGGCACGTACGACGCCTCGTGCGCCCACTGCTCGGTGAACTCGCGCCGCCGGTAGACGAGGTCGTCGAGCAGCCGCCGGTCGTAGGGGCCAAGCCGCGAGAAGAGCACCTGGTAGTGCGCCTGCACGGCGACGTTCACCGAGTCGATCTGGACGAGCCCGAGCCGGTGCATCGTGCGCCGCACGTGGGCGACGGTCACGCGCCCTCGCGGCCGGGCGCGGTCGAACCCCTGCGCGGCGAGCGCGACGCGGCGGGCTTCGTCGGGCGAGAGCTCGGACTTCGGCGCGCGATTGGGCGTGCGTTTCGGCGTGCGTTTCAGCATGCGGAATTTTCGCTGGCCGCGCGCGCCGCGGCCAGCCGCCGCCGCGCGCTCGACCGGAAAGCTCGAGGGGCCGACGCCGCGGTGCGGAGCCGGCCCCTCGACCTACTCCGTTCGTGTCGTGCTTACCGGACGTGATGCGCCGCGTTGCCCGGCGTGCCGCGCGAGCTCGTCGTGCCGCCGCTCACGATCGAAGCTGACGCGCGGAGCGCCGCCGCGCCCGCGCTCACGGCCACCGGCGAGTGCTGCTCGACGTAGGTGCCGTCGCCGATCTGACCGTCGCCGTTGGAGCCCCAGCAGTAGGTCGCGCCGGTCGTCGCGCGGCCGCACGTGTGCGAGTCGCCGGCGGCGATCGCCGAGAAGCGGATCGCGCCGCCGATCGCGACCGGCGTGGCGCGGTTGTCCGTCGTGCCGTCGCCGATCTGGCCGTAGGCGTTGTAGCCCCAGCAGTACGCCTGGCCCGCGCTGGTCAGACCGCAGAGCTGGTCGAAGCGGCCTTCGGAGAGGACCTTGAACGTCTGCCCTCCGACCACCGCCGCCGGCGTGCCGTGGACGTTGTCGTCCGCGGTGCCGATGCCGAGCTCGCCCTCGCCGTTGTAGCCCCAGCAGTAGGTCTTGCCATCCTTGGCGAGGCCGCAGCTGTGATCGTAGCCGCCGACGATCTGCGTGAACGCGTGGCCGCCGACCACCGCCGTCGGCGTGTCGTGCTCGGTCTCGGTGTTGGTACCGTCGCCGAGCTTGCCGCGCCAGTTGTCACCCCAGCAGTAGGCGGTGCCATCGGTCGTCAGCGCGCACGTGTGCGAGCCGATCGCCGTGATCTTCGCGAACTTGAGCGTCGTGCTGACCGGCACGGGGCTCGACTGATCGGTGTTCGTGTTGTCGCCGAGCTGGCCGGACCAGTTCCCGCCCCAGCAGTAGGCGGTGCCGCTCGACGTCAGGCCGCAGTTGTGCGAGTCGCCCGTCGTGAGCGAGGTGAACGTCAGCCCGCCGCCGACCGCGACCGGGACGTTCGAGTCGTTCGTTGTCCCGTCGCCGAGCTGGCTGTAGCCGTTGTAGCCCCAGCAGTACGCCTTGCCGGCGGAGGTCAGCGCGCAGGTGTGGTAGTAGCCGGTCGTGACGTGGACGAAGGTCAGCCCGCCGCTCACCGTCACCGGGGTGGTGGCCTGGTTGTACGTGCCGTCGCCGAGCTGGCCGTCGCCGTTGTAGCCCCAGCACTCGGTCTTGGTGCCGGTGATGCGGCAGTTGTGATAGCCGCCGGCGGCGAGCGCCGCGCGCGGCGCGGAGCCGATCCCCTTCGGGCCGGTCGAGTCGCTGCAGGCAGCGAGGGCGGTGAGCGCGATGGTGCCGAGCGCGAGCAGACGCGTATTGCGCATGAATGTCGTATGAGAGTGGTGGCGGTAACGCACGCCGAAACGGAAGGAGGCGTCGCCGCGGGCCCGGAGCCGGGCCCGGCGCAGCCTAACGAGCGTGTCCTCGAAGACGGCCGAGCCTGCTCGCGAGTCACGCGTCCCGCGCGCCCGAAAAATGCCCGAGTGTGCGGACATGACCGTCACCTTGACCGAGATCCGCGGCACCGCCGCCGCCGACCGCTCGCGCGCCCTCCGCGACGCCCTCGATCGCTTTCCGGCCGCGCTCTTCCACTTCGATCCCCGCATCCGCGAGGGGTGGCTCTCCGACCGCTATTTCATCCGGACCGCCGCGACGCTGGCGCATGCCGGGCGCGATCCCATCGTCACCTTGCAGCTCTTCGCCAAGCACCACGGCGTCGTCGCCGGCCTGTTCGAGGGCGTCCGTCTGCTGCAGACGCAGCTCGCCCCGGCGCCGGACGGCCGCCCCTATCCGGACGACGCGGTCACCATCGAGACGCTGCTCGACGGCGACGCGATCGAGCCGTGGGAGACGGTGATGCTCGTCCGCGGTCCGTACCGCGCCTTCGCCCACCTCGAGACGCCGCTCCTCGGCACCGTCGCGCGGCGCACGCTGGTCGCGACCAACGTCCGCCGCACGATCGACGCGGCCGCCGGCAAGCCGGTGATCTTCATGGGCGCCCGCCACGACGACTGGCGCGTCCAGACCCCGGACGGCTACGCGGCGATGGTCGGCGGCGCGGGGAGCGTGTCGAGCGACGCCGGCGGCGCGTGGTGGGGCGCGCGCGGCGTCGGCACGATGCCGCACGCCCTCGTCGCGTCCTTCGGCGGCGACACGGTGGCGGCGACGCTCGCCTTCACACGCTACGTCCGCGACCGCGAGCCCGACGTCAGCATCGTCAGCCTCGTGGACTATCACAACGACGCCGTCGCCGAGTCGCTCGCCGTCGCCCGGGCGATGCGGCGCGAGTTCGGCGACGGCGTGCTCACCGGCGTCCGCGTGGACACGAGCGAGCGGCTCATCGACCGCTCGCTCGCGGGCGAGGAGGGGAAGTACGCCGGCGAGGTGCTGACGGGGGTCAACCCGCCCCTCGTCCGCCTCCTCCGCGCCGCGCTCGACGCCGAGGGGTTCACCGAGGTCGGCATCGTCGTCAGCGGCGGCTTCACGCCGCGCAAGATCGCGCGCTTCGAGCGCGACCAGGTGCCGGTCTCCGCCTACGGCGTCGGCTCGAGTCTCCTCGGCCACAACAAGGGCGAGGCCGACGGCCTCCTCGCGACCTTCGACTTCACCGCCGACATCGTGGAGCTCGACGGGCGCCCCGAGAGCAAGGTCGGGCGGGGGCTGCGGGAGAACGCGCGGTTGGTCGGAGTGGGGGAGGGCCTGGGGCCTAAGCCCTAGGCCCGAGCTCTCTCTCCTCCACCATCCCCGCCACCCCCTCGTACAACGCCTCGAACTCCTCGCGCCCGAGCAGGTCGCGCATGACGACGGCGAGGGCGGCGGCGAGGGCGGGTTCGGCGAAGCGGTCGGCGGCGTCGTCGCCGCCGGCGCTCGTCGCGGGAGCGGCCGCGGGAGGCGCGGGCTCGAGGCGCGCGACGCGCGCGACACGCTCGGCGGCGTCGGCGGCGATCTGCACCAGCGGGCCGACGACCGCGTCGCGCTCGCGCTCGCGGCCGGCGTCGGCGATCGCCTGGGCCAGCGCCCGCTCGGCGGCGGCGTAGCGCGGCGTGCGGGCGAGCGCCTCGTAGCGCCGCGCCGCGTCCGCCCACGACTCGGCCGGCGCCGCGGCGAGCCGCTGCAGGAGCCGGCGCACGGCGTCCGTGTGCGGACCGTAGGGCAGGGGAACGCTCATGCGCGCAAGCTAACGCCGCGCCGGCGGCGTCGGCGTCGCGTCACCCTCCTCCTCCACGCGCGGCGCGCGCTCCGCGCCCTTCCCGCGCCGACGCCCGTCACCGGCGGTATATTGCGGAAGCTACTTGCTTCGCTTTCCGGAGCCGCATCATGCCAGGATCAGCCTTTCCTCCCGACGACGAGCGCGACGAGCGCGACGAGCGCGACTTCCCGGACGACGACGCCGCCGACGACGCCGCGGAGGAGCCGGACGCCCGGCTCGGCGACGACGCGTCGGACGACGACGACTCGGACGACGACTCGGACGAGTCGGATGACGAGGACGACGACGACGAGGAGGGACCGAGCGGCGAGGCCGTCTTCGTCACCACCGCGACGCCCGTGCAGATCCGCGTCGCGCCGATCGACGACGAGCGCGTGCCCGACGGCTCCGCCCTCGCCGCGTACCTCGGCGAGCGGATGATCGCGCGCTGCGCGATGCCGCGCGAGGCGGTGGACCGGCTGATGGAGCTCGATCTCTTCTCGCGCCCGCTCCCGCTCGCGCTGCTCGCGTACGAGGAGGAGCCCGGCCTCCAGTGCCGCCTCTTCGCCCTCGTGCCCACCACCGCCCTCGCCGACTCCGACAGCGACGACGAGCCGTGGAAGGGGAGCGTGCCGAGCTACGAGGACGCGCTCGCCGCAAGCGAGGACGAGGACGGCGAAGACGGCGAGGGCGAGACCGAGGTCGCGCCGATCCTGCTCGGCAACATCGTCCGCTTCGCCGGCGACCGGAAGCACCCCGAGGACCTCACCGCGGAAGCGGTCGACATCCTCCAGAAGGTGATCGCCGGCGGCCCGCTCGCCGACGCGAACGCGAAGGCGATCGACGACCTGCTCGGGTCGTTGTAGAGAGGCGGGTAGGGGGTCGGGAAGAAGCCGCTCGGGACGTCCCGAAGCCGTTCCCCGACTCCCCCACCCCCGACCCCCGACCCGCCTCTTCTTACTTCCCGCTTCGCGCCGCCGCGATCTTCCCGATCTTCCTGCCGAGCAGCACGTAGCCGCGCCGCTCCGCCTCCTCGCTGTAGCGGGCGACGAGCTCCTCGACGCGCGCGGTGGACGGCGGGTGGGCATCGGCGAGCAGCACTTCGCCGCACTCCGCGGCCAGCCACGCCGCGCCGTACGGTGCGTGCCGCTCGGCCAGCGCGTGCGCGCGCTCGAAGCGCGCCAGCCGCGTCGCGCCGTCGCTGTCGGTGAGCCGCACCGCGAGCGCCTCGACGAGCTCGCGGCCCTGGAACCACCAGTCCTCGCGCTCGCCGATGAGACGCATCGCGTTGTCGAGCGACTGCTGCGCGCTCGCCCGGTCGCCCAGCGACAGCGAGGTGAGCCCGAAGCCGCCGAGCGCGCCGACCTCGACGTCGGGGTGCCCGATCGTCCGCGCGAGTTCCACCGCCGACTGGTACAGGTCGCGCGCGTTCGCGGGGTCGCCCCGGTCGAGCGCGACGTGGGCGAGGTTGTAGAGCGAGCCGAGTCGGTGATGCTCGTTCTTCACCGTGGTGAAGAGGCGCAGCGCCTCCTCGAGCCGCTCGGCGGCGTCGTCGAAGCGGCCGCCGCTCAGGTACCAGACGCCGAGGTTGAGCGCGGCGAGACCGGCGAGGTCGGGGGCGTGCGCCTCGCGGCTCAGCTCGAGCGCGATGACGTACGCCTTCTCCGCCGCGCGGCCGTCGCCGGCGCGGGCGTGCGCGACGCCGGTGTTGATGTAGCAGCGCGCCTGCCCGTAGCGGTCGCCCGCCTCGGAGTAGCTCTCCAGCGCGCGCGTGTAGTAGCCCACCGCCTCGGCGGGACTCGTCTCCAGCAGCGTCGTGCCGAGGCGCATGCAGGCCTCGGAGAGGAGCGCCGGATCGTCCGCGCCCTCGGCGAGCGCCACGCACTCGCGCGCGATGCGCTCGGCCGCGGCGAGCTCGCCGAGCCGGCTGTGCGCCTGCGAGATCATCGTCAGCAGCGCGACGCGCTCCGACTCCGCGCCCGCCTCCTCCGCCTCGGCGAGCAGCGACCAGCAGGCGGCGAGCGTGCGGCCCGGCGGCTGCCCCTGCGCGGCGCGCAGCCGCTCGCGCATGCGCCGCGCCGAGAAGCGCAGCGGCGACGTCTTCTCCTCCTCGAGCCACGCCACGGCCATGTCGCAGAGCCCTTCCGCCTCGGCGTAGCGGCCGGCCGACTCCGCGACCTGCGCCAGCTTGTAGCGCACCTCGGCGAGATCCTTGAGCGAGCTCGCGTGGCGGTGCGCCATCATGAAGAAGGCGGTCGCCTCGTCGTGCGCCTGCAGCCGCGCCGCCTGCTGGCCGGCCTCGATCGCGTACTGGTAGGCCTTCTCCTTCGACTCGGCGCGGTCGTAGTGGACGGCGATGTCCGCCACCGCGCCCGGCCACTTCGCCTCGAGCACCTGCGCGACGCGCTCGTGGATGCGGCGCACGCGGCGCGGGTTCGCCGAGCGCAGCACCGCGCCGACGAGGAGCGCGTGCGTGAACGTGTAGCGGTCGCCGCCCTTGGTGCTGCCGCCGCCGCTGCGCTCGCCGAGCGGCTCGAGCACCGCCGCCGCCACCGCCTCGTCGATCGCGTCGAGCACGTCGTCCTCGGCGCCCGCGCCCGCGGCCACGACGAGGTTGACGTCGAACGCGCGGCCGACGACGGCCGCCGAGACGAGGATCGTGCGCGCCTCGGGCGAGAGCCGGGCCAGGCGCCGCGACATCACCTCGCTCACCGCCACCGGCAGGTCGGCGAGCTCGCCGCTCGGGCGCCAGCGCCACCGGCCGTCGGTGTACGCGATTGCGCCTTCCTCGACGAGCGTGCGCAGCAGCTGCGCGACGAGGAGCGGGTTGCCTTCCGAGTGCTCGTAGAGGAAGTCCACCGCGGCGCGGCCGATCGTCTGGCCCTGGAACACGCCCTCGACCCACTGAGTGACGTCGGCCGGCGTCAGACGCTCGAGCGGGATCTCGTGGAACCGCTCGTCGCGCACGAGCCGGCCGCGGCGCTCGGCGACGTCGCCCGTGAGGTCCTCGGCGCGGATCGTCAGACAGATGAGCAGCCGGTCCTGCGTGACGAGCGGCAGGAGATGCTCGAGCGTGTCCCACGTCGCCGCGTCCGCCCACTGCATGTCGTCGAGCACGACGACCACCGGGTGTGCCGCCGCCGCGAGGCGCAGGTACTCGACGATCTCGTCCACCAGCACGTACTTGTTCGCCGCCGACGGCTCGACGCCCGCGTCGGGCGCGGCACCGAGCTCGGGAACGATGCGCGGCAGCTCGCGCCAGGCGCGGCTGCGTACCGCGCCCTGCTGGTGCAGCGCGGAGACGACGTCGGCCCACGCGCCGTACGGCGGGCGCACGTCGGCTTCGAGGCAGCGCCCGCGCACGAGCGCGCCGGCGCGGAGCCGCACTTCGGGGCCGAGCTGGCGCAGCAGCGTGCTCTTGCCGACGCCCGCCTCGCCGACGATCGCGACGACGCCCGGCTGCCCGCGCGCGCTCGCCTCGAGCAGCCGGACGAGACGCCGCAGCTGCGCCGTGCGTCCGACGAACCGCTCGAAGTCGGGACGCGGCGCCTCCGCCTCCTCTGCCGTGTTGCCCTCGGAGACGCCGACGGCGTTGCGGCCGCGCCGCTTCGCGTCGTAGAGCGCGCGGTCGGCGGCCGCGAACAGCGTCTCGAACTGCTCGCCGTGCCGCGGCGCCGTCGCGACGCCGATGGAGAGAGTCACCGCCACCGCGCCCGAGCCGGCGGGCCGGTCGCGGACCGGGCAGTGCGTGCGCTGCACCGCCGCGCGCAGCCGCTCGGCCACCTCGTACGCCACTTCCGCCGTCGCCTCCGGCAGCAGCACGACGAACTCGTCGCCCGCGTAGCGGCCGACCGCGTCGGCGCCGCGGAGCTGCTCGCTGAACACGCCGGCCACGGCGCGCAGCACGTCGTCGCCCTGAAGGTGGCCGTAGGTGTCGTTGACGAGCTTGAAGTGGTCCACGTCGATGACGAGCAGCGACGCCGGCGGCGCGTCCGGCGCGCGGTCGGCGAGCACCACGGTCGCACGGTCGATGAACGAACGGCGCGTCAGCAGCCCGGTGAGGTCGTCGCGCTCGAGCGTGCGCACCGCCGCGCCCGCCACGGCCGGCGTCGGATGCAGGCCGGGCGCGGCGGCGTCGGGCGCGGCGTCGGTTCCGGCGTCGCCGAAGCGCGGCGGCGCGAGCGGGACGCCGGGCGTGAGCGTGCGCGGCACGTCGCCGAGCGCCGGCCCCCTCGCGTCCGCGGACGCGGAGGAGCCAGCGGTGCCGGCCGTCGCCCCCAGTCCGCCGTTGAACTTCGCCGACGCGCCGTCGCCGCGCGTCAGCGCCTGCAGCACCTGCAGCGCCTCCATCGCGGCGTCGGCCGCGGCGGGCACGTCGCTCGCCGGGTCGCCGGCGAGCGCGGCCGCTGGCGTCGTCGCGGCGCTGCTCGTCGTCGTCCGGGACGCGGCCGCGGGCTTCCGCTCGGCGAACTCGCCGGCGATCGCCTCGAACAGCGGGAACAGCTCGGGGTCGAAGACGTGGCCGACGTCCTGGCGCATCACGTCCATCGCCTGCTGGTGCGACATCGCCTGCTTGTAGCTCCGCTCCGACGTCAGCGCGTCGTAGACGTCGGCGACGCAGAGGATGCGCGCCGTCAGCGGGATGTCCTGGCCGGCCAGGCCGTGCGGGTAGCCGGCGCCGTCCCACCGCTCGTGATGCGACTCGACGATCGGCCGCACGTCCCAGGGGAAATCCACCCCGGACAGCATCTCGACGCCCGCGGACGGATGGCTGCGCACGAGCTTCCACTCGTCCGCCGTCAGCCGGCCCGGCTTGTTCAGCACCTCGGTCGGGATGACGAGCTTGCCGACGTCGTGCAGCAGCGCGCCGATGCGGAACCAGAACAGCGACTGCTGGTCGAGCCCCGCGGCGGCGGCGATCAGACACGACAGGTCGGCCACGCGCTTGCAGTGACCCTGCGTGTACCGGTCCTTCTCTTCGATCGACTCGCTCCAGCGCCGCGCGACCTCGACGAACTCGTCCTCGATGCGGCCGACGCGACGGCCGATGTCGGCGAGCTCGCGTCGCGCGCGTAGGCCGTCGAACAGCTTGTGGGCGCGATTGAGCGCGCGCAGCGTGTCGGCGTTGCGCCCCTGGCG
>DATMHT010000477.1:0-2045 GCA_035554795.1 Gemmatimonadaceae bacterium
GGCGCGAGGCCGGCGCGCGCGCAGGTGCACGTGCTTTGCTTTATGTCATGACGGAGCCACGCGGTTCGGCCGCGGAAGCGCGGGCGCGGCGAGTCACAGCTGCCGTCGCCCGCGCGGGCTCTCAAGGCTCTCGATGCGCTATGAGGGTGTCGCACGAGCAGCACGAACCCGGCGCCGCGTTCTCTCACGAGAAGGCGGTGGCCGGGTTTCGGCTATCTGGTAAGCGGGACGCGGTAGGCGGGACGCGGGACGCGTGAGCCGGAGATCACGAAGGGGCCGGCATCTCACTCGGATGCCGGCCCCTCGTACGTTCGCGCCTACCGCGTCCCGCGTCCCGCTTACCTGCTTACCGCAACTCCTCCAGACACGCTCCCGCCCCGCCCTCCATCCCGCTGCGGAAGTTCGCCATCCGCTGCTCGTACGTCCCGTGGCCGAGGAGCGACGCCTGGAGGACGATGCGGCGATCCACGCGGCGGTCGCCGGTGAGCTCGGGGGCGGGGTCGCCGGCCATCGCCATTGCGTAGAAGGCTTCGTCGACGTCGCCCTTCTCGAGCGAGCCCGCTTCGTCGGCGTGGCGGGCGAAGGCACCGGCGAGGCAGTCGGCGGTCGCCTCGTTCTCGTAGGGGACGCGCGAGAGGTCGCCGAGCTCCGTCGCGACCGCGTGCCCCATCTCGTGGGCGATGATGCCGACGCCGGCCATGTCGCCGTCGGTGCCGACGGCCGCCGCGGCGCGCTTCGCCTGCGCGGCGACGAACAGCTCGTCGTAGTAGATCGTGTTGTCCGCCGGGCAGTACGACGCGTTGCCGGCGCGCATGACGCCGCAGTCGGTGCCGGCGGCGACACGATAGCGGACGAGCGACGGCGCGACGAAGCGGGCGCCGACGCGCGCGAGCTCGCCGCTCCACATGCCGACGAGATCCTCGTACGCGGCGGCCGCCTTCGCGTTCGACGCGGCGACGTCGCGCTCGGTCAGCGCCGTGACGGTGGCGGCGGGATCGTCGTGGGCCGCGAAGCGCAGCTCGGCGACCGAGGCGAGCGCCGACGGCGCGGTCGTACCGAACAGCGCCGCGAGGGCGGCCGTGGCGACGATGGCGAGCGGGGCAGAGCGTCTCTTCATGAGCGTGTTCCTCCGTCTCCGTTGGTACCCGCGGCGGGGCGTGTGGTTGCGGTGGCGTTATGCGGTGGCCGGTGGGCGGCCTGACGACGACGGCCGCGGCGGCGGCGCGGGCGGACGCGGCCTGCCCCACCTCTTCCCGACCGCCGCGTCACGCGCTATCTCAGCCCACCATGACCAGAACCGATCGTCGCGGGTGGCGGCGCTCGATCGCCGCGATCGCGCTTCTCGCCGTACCGCTCACTGGCTGCGCGCCGACGACGCGCCTCGGCGCGCGGCCCGGCGGCGTCGTCGTCAACTCGGCGAACACCGGCTGGGCGACGAAGAAGGTCGTCACGAAGAAGCCGCCGGAGGCGCTGATGGCGCTCGACGGCACGATCTGCCGCGTCTCACCGGACCGGTTCAAGGACACGGCGGTCGGGGCGCTGGTGCCGTGCAATTGGCAGTGAGAGGGGCGGGTAGCGCGTAGCGCGTAGCGGGTAGCGCGGACCGATGCGGTCGGCGACGGTTCGATGACGTGAAGTTCGCGGCGCGCCATAGACTCTGACGTGGGGGGGGCCCCGGCACGGCGCGACGGCCCGTAGCTCGCGCTACGCGCTACCCGCTACCCGCTCACCACGTCCCGCTTACCGCCCACCATGTCCGCCCCGGCCGACTCCCTCTGGCAGCACGCCCGCGAGCTCGTGCTGCGCTACGGGTGGAACGCGACCGCGTACCAGATCCTCAACCCCGGCATCCGCCTCTGGCTGCCGCCGGCGGAGGACGCGGTCGTCGGCTACGTGCGGCATGCGCGGGTGCGCGTCGTCGCCGGCGCGCCGGTGTGCGCGCATTCGCGGCTGCTCGACGTCGCGCACGAGTTCGAGGACGAGGCGCGCACGCGCCGCGAGCGCGTCTGCTACTTCGGCGCCGGCACGCGGCTCGAGTCGGTGCT
>DATMHT010000478.1:0-3481 GCA_035554795.1 Gemmatimonadaceae bacterium
CGGGCGCTGGCGCGGCGGCTCGCGCAGCGTGGGGCGCGGCTCGTGCTCGCGGCGCGCGACGCGGCGAAGCTCGACGCAGCGGCGGCCGAGTGCCGGAGCGCGGGCGCGGCGGGCGCCGTGGCCGTCCCGACCGACGTCGCCGTCGAGCGCGACTGCGAGTATCTGGTGCGCGCCGCGCTCGACGCGTTCGGCCGAGTGGACATGCTCGTCAACAACGCCGGCGTCAGCATGTGGGCGCGCTTCGACGAGCTGCGCGACCTCCGCGCGCTCGAGCAGGTGATGCGCGTCAACTACTTCGGCGCCGTGTACTGCACGCGCTACGCGCTGCCGCACCTCAAGGCGACCGAGGGGCGGATCGTCGCCGTGTCGAGCCTCGCCGGCCGCGCCGGCGTGCCGACGCGCAGCGGCTACGCGGCGAGCAAGCACGCAATGGCGGGCTTCTTCGACTCGCTGCGCATCGAGCTCGCACCGTTCGGGGTGAGCGTGACCGTCGCCTATCCGGGGTTCGTCGCGACCGAGGTCCGCGAGCGCGCCTTCGGCCCCGACGGTGGCCCGCTCGCGAAGAGCCCGGTGCGCGAGCGAGAGGTCATGACGGCCGACCGGTGCGCCGAGCTCATCGAGCGGGCGGCGGCGCTGCGCAAGCGCGAGGTCGTGATGACGGCCCGTGGGCGGCTCGGCCAATGGCTGAAGCTGATCGCGCCGGGACTCGTGGACCGGGTGGCGGCGAGAGCGATCGCGAAGGGGAAGTGACGGGGACGCGGGACGGGGGACGCGGGACGGGGACGGGGACGGGGACGAGGCGGAACGGCGGTGCCTCCCACTAACGTTCGAGTCATGTAAGCATTCATCGGCCCGTCCCCCGTCCCCCGTCCCCGTCCCCGTCCCGTCTCCAGTCATGGCATCTCTTCTCTCGACTCGCCCGTCCCCCGGCGAGTACGCGCCGTATTACGCCGGCTACATCGCCGCCGTGCCGGACGGCGATCTGCTCGCGCTCCTCGAGCGGCAGGGCGCCGAGACCGTGGCGCTGCTGCGATCGCTCTCCGAGAGCGAAGGCGCGTACCGCTACGCTCCGGACAAGTGGAGCGTGAAGGAGATGATCGGCCACGTCATCGACAGCGAGCGAGTGTTCACGTACCGCGCGCTCCGCGTCGCCCGTGGTGACCGCACGCCGATGCCCGGCTTCGATCAGGACGACTGGGTGCGGGGCTCGAACGCCGCTCAGCGCACGCTCGCCGACCTCGCCGCCGAGCTGGCGGCGGTGCGCGCGGCTTCCGTCGCGCTGTTCCGCGGGATGGACGACGAGGCGCTCGCGCGGCGCGGCATCGCCAACAACTTCGAAGTGACGGCGCGCGCGCTGGCGTGGATCGTCACCGGCCACGAGCGCCATCACCGTCGCCTGCTCGGCGAGCGCTACCTCCCCGCGCGGATCGGGGGCACGACCGCCGTCGGTGCAGCCGCCAGCGGCGCGACCATCGCGAATGCCTGACGAGAACGGCGGCGGACGGGCGGTGGCCGCCGCGGACACGCCGCTCGCGCCGCCGAGCGCGCGCACCGACGCTCCGTCGTCGCCACCACCGCCGCCGCTCCCGGTCGAGGAGGAGGTCAAGGACCTCGGCTTCGGGAGCGTCGTCGCGCGCGAGAGCCGGCGGCGACTGCTCAACCGCGACGGGACGTTCAACGTCCGGCGGCGCGGCATCGGCGTCCTCGGCTCGATCAGCCCGTACCACTCGCTGCTGACGCTGAGCTGGCCGAAGTTCCTCGGCCTCGCGGCGCTGGTGTACGCCGTGCTCAACGCGCTGTTCGCGGCCGCGTACGTGCTCTGCGGGACGGACGCGCTCCAGGGACCGACGGGCGGCCCGGCGATGGGGGCGGCGACGCGCGCCTTCTACTTCAGCGTCGAGACGTTCGGGACGATCGGCTACGGCAACATCGTCCCGGTGACCAACGCCGCGAACGCGATCGTCACGATCGAGTCGTTCGCCGGCCTGATCACGATCGCGCTCGCGACGGGGCTCGTCTTCGCGCGCTTCTCGCGCCCGACCGCGCTGATCGCCTACAGCCGCGTCGCGCTCGTCGCGCCGTACCGCGGCATCACCGCGTTCGAGTTCCGCGTCGCCAACCGGCGCAACACGCAGATCATCGACCTCGGCGTGAAGGTGCTGTTCACGCGCCTCGAGGGACTCGACGGGTCGAAGGTGCGGCGCTTCCACGAGCTCCCGCTCGAGCGCACGAAGGTCGCCTTCTTCCCGCTCGCCTGGACGGTCGTCCACCCGATCGACGCGCACAGCCCCCTGCGCGGCCTCACGCACGCCGACCTCGTCGCGACCGACGCCGAGTTCCTCGTGCTGTTCACGGGGATGGACGAGACGTTCTCGCAGACCGTCCACTCGCGCTCGTCGTACAAGCCCGACGAGATCGTCTGGGGCGCGAAGTTCGCCGACGTCTTCAACCGCTCGAGGGATCAGGAGGGGCTCAGCGTCGACATCGGGCGGCTGGACTTGTACGAGAGGGTGGGCGTCGTACCCGATGCCTGATTCCTACCACCTCTGAGAGGTAGAGGGGCGGGCATCGTACCTGATTCCTGGTTCCCGTCCCTTCAAGCCAGCTCCCTCTGAGGGGCCGGCATTAGCAGGCAGGGACCAGGAATCAGGTGGGGACTCTACCTCTTCTTGGCGAGTATCGTCCCCCGGCAGTTCTTCGCCCCGCAGTGGCACGGGTAGCGGCGCTTCGCGGCGGGCGTGTGGCGCTCCTCGAGCATGTAGGCGTAGTCGTAGGCCAGCTCCTCGCCCGGCGCGACGTCGCGGATGGTCTCGATCCAGATGCGGCCGGCATCCACCACCGCATCGCAGTTCGGGTCGCAGGAGTGGTTGATGAAGCGCGCCTCGTTGCCCTCCACCCCCGCGTCGACGATCACCTCCTCGCCGTCCTCGCCGTCGATCGCGAAGAGGAAGGTGTGGTGCGCATCGACGGAGTCCGGATAGCGGCGGTCCGCCTCCGCCTGCGTGATGCGCTGCCCCGCGTATTCGACGAGGCGCGTGCCGGCGGGGATGGCACGGCGCGCGAAGGCGCCGAGCCCGTGCACGGGTGAGGGGCGGATCTCGAACCAGGGCGACGCGGAGTCCATGCGCGGTAAGCTATCATTGTCCGCATCGTGACGACCTCCACGCACGCGCCCGCGCCCCCGCCCGCGCCCAACCCCACGACGCCGCCGCGCCGGCGGCTCGCGTTGCGCGCGCTCGCGGCGCTCCATCGGCTCGCGGAGCGCGGGTGGGCGACGACGGCGGTGGGTGTGTGGGCGTTCCTGCAGGCGTCGATGTTCCCGGGGCCGGTGGACGGCGTGATCATTCCGCTCGGTCTCGCCGATCCGCCGCGGGCCTTCCGCTTCGCGTGGGCGGCGGCGCTGGGCGCGACGCTCGGCGTCGCGCTCGCGTGGGCGATCGGCGTCTTCGCCTTCGACTCGGTGGGCCTCCCGATGCTCGGG
>DATMHT010000479.1:0-6593 GCA_035554795.1 Gemmatimonadaceae bacterium
CGGACTCGCCGCCGATGAATGCACGTCACGGGCCCGGATGCGCGCGCGGCTCGTGCCGTACGAGCATCGGCGCGCGCGGCGCCGTCAGTACAGCAGCGCCTCGACGCGGTGCGCGTGCACCATCGCCTCCGACGGCGACCAGGCGAAGACCGTGAACCGTCCGTCCTGCGACGCGACGAGGGCGAGCGCGTCGGGCTGGTCGTGGACGAACTGCGCCGCCGACAGGTGCCGCGTGCCGCCGAGCTGTGTGGGCGCGACGACGGCCGGCACGTCGTCCACGACTGGCTCGGTGACGACGACGCGCTCGACCGGGCGGTAGCCCTCGCGCCGTCCGATCTTCGCGCCGAACGCGAGCACCTCGTAGCGGTCGGTCATCACCGCCGCGCCGTCCACCGCCGTCAGGCCGGCGATCGCGTCCACCAGCCGCCGCACGCCGTCCCACCCGCCGGCGCGGCCGCGCTCCGGCGGCGACAGGCGCAGCAGCTCGGCGAGCCGCGCGAACGCGGGCGCGATCCCGTAGCTCACCGGCTGCACGATGGACTCGCGCCACGTATGCGTGCCGCTCGGCACGACGAGCAGCGAGCCGCCGCGCCCGTGGCCGCGCATGGACACCGCGAGCTGCACGAGCTCGTTCCGCTCGTCCGCCCACGACGCCGCCGGCGCGTCCACGCCGAGCAGCGCGGCGATCAGCGCCGGCGCGTCGGGGAGCCGGGCGCTCCGCTCGTCCACGATCCGCACCCGGTCGCCCTGCAGCACGGCGATGTTGCCGAACTTCCCGTGCTCGGCGCCGCGGCGGTACTTGATGACGAGCAGCCCGGGCTCGACCACCTCCAGCACGAGGCACCGGTCGGGCAGCGTGCGCGCCGCGCCCCAGACGCGCGGCCCGTCGCCGGCGTCCCACACGCCGAGGTGGACGCCCGGCCGCTCGACGGCCGGCGCGAGGCGGGCGAGGGCGTCGGGCGCGAGCGGGAGTGGCTGCTCGAACGTCATCGGCTGCCCGGCGTGCTGCGGCGGCACGAAGGCGAGCGAGATGCGCGGCGAGCGTCCCTCCTCGCGCAGCAGGCTCGCCCAGAAGGCGGCGTCCAGGATCGTCGCCACGGTGGCCGTGTCGGGCACCAGCGCCGGCTCCGGCGCGTGGGCGTCCTCGGTCGGCGCGGCGTGGCAGGCGTAGAACTCCGCCACGGCCGCGGCGGCGGCGCGGGCGGCGGCGTAGGTCGGAGCGGCGTCGGCCGTCGCTGGGGTCTGGTAGGGTCCGATCATGGAGGCGAGTAAGATAGCGCCGGCGACGGCGCCGGCGTTCCCGTCCGGGCTGCCGGCCCGTCCATCTCGCGAAGCGCCGCCGGCGGCCCCATGATCATGGCACGTCCCCAACCCGGAGGAGATCGCCATGATCCTCGTCGCCGGAGCCACCGGCGTGCTCGGTGGACTCATCTGCCAGCGTCTGCGCGACCGCGGCGACGCGGTGCGCGCGCTCGTCCGCGCCTCCTCGGACCCCGACAGGAGGGAGCGTCTGCGCGCCCTCGGCGTCGAGCTCGCCGAGGGCGACCTGCGCGACCGCGCCTCGCTCGACGCCGCGTGCCGGGGCGTGGACACGGTCGTGTCCACGGTGTCCATGATCGTCACCGCGAAGCCCGGCGACTCGTTCGAGGCGACCGACGACGCCGGCACGCGCGCGCTCGTGGACGCGGCGAAGAGCGCGGGCGTCGGCCACTTCGTCTACGTGTCGTTCGACTGCGAGGCGTTCCCCGACTCGCCGCTCGTCGCGGCGAAGCGTTCGGTCGAGGAGTACCTGCGCGCGAGCGGCGTGCCCTACACGATCCTCAAGCCCGGTCCCTTCATGGAAGTGTGGCTCGGCCCGATGCTCGGCGTGGACGCGGCGGCGGGGACGGCGAAGATCTTCGGCTCGGGCGAGCGCCCCGTGCCGTACGTGTCGGTGCGCGACGTCGCCGAGTACGCGGTGGCGAGCATCGGCAACGCGAGCGCGCGGAACCGCACGCTGTACGTGAAGGGCGCCGCGCCCGTCTCCCAGCGCGACGCGGTGCACAGCTTCGAGGAGTCGTTCGGCAAGCCGTTCGCCGTCACCCACGTGCCGGAGGAGGCGCTCGAGGCGCAGTGGCAGGCGGCGCCCGACCCGTTCACCCGCGCCTTCTCGTCGCTCATGCTCGGCGTGGCGCGCGGCGGCGCCGCGACGGCCGGCGACCGGGACGAGCGGCCGTTCCCGATCGCGCCGCGGTCGGTGCGCGACTACGCGGCGGATCTCGCGGCGGGGAAGGAGCCGACGCCGGCGCCGCACGCGTAGCGGTGGTCCGCGTAGCGGTCCGCGAGCGCCGGTCGGATTCGCGCGCCGACCGGCGCTCGCGAGTGGCGCTCGCGAGTGGCGCTTGCGAGTGGCGCGTCGGCACCATCAATTCGGACGGGTCCCATCCACTCGTGCCACCCGTCTCGCGGAGTCGTTCATGCGTCACCGTGCAAGCCCTCTCGTCCTCCTGCTGGCGCTCGCGCTCGCGCGCGTCGCGGGCGCGCAGAGCACCGCCGCGTCGTCCGCCCCGCCGCCCGACTCGGCCGCCGATCCCTACCTCTGGCTCGAGGACCAGTACGGCGCGCGCTCGATGGCGTGGGTGAACGCCGAGAACGCGAAGACGACCGCGGTGCTCGAGAAGGACCCGCGCTTCGCGCCGCTCTACCGTGACGCGCTCGCCGTCGCGCAGTCGCGCGACCGCATCCCCCACGCGCGCTTCCTCGGCGGACAGCTCTACAACTTCTGGCAGGACAGCGCCCACGTGCGCGGCATCTGGCGCCGCACGTCGCTGGCGAGCTATCGCTCGGCGTCGCCGAAGTGGACGACGGTGCTCGACCTCGACTCGCTCGCCCGCGCCGAGAAGGCGAACTGGGTGTGGGAAGGCGCCGAGTGCGCCGAGCCCGCCGAGCGGCGGTGCATGATCTCCCTCTCCGACGGCGGCGAGGACGCGGTGACCGTTCGCGAGTTCGACCTCGGCACGCGCGCGTTCGTGGCCGGCGGCTTCGTGCTGCCGCACGGCAAGCAGCGCCTCGCGTGGATGGGGAGCGACACGCTGCTCGTCTCCCGCGAGTGGAACCCGGGCGAGCTCACCACCTCGGGCTACCCGTACATCGTGAAGCGGCTCGTGCGCGGGCAGCCGGTGTCGAGCGCGGCCGAGATCTTCCGCGGCACGGCGCAGGACGGCGGCTACGGCGTGTCGCCGGCGACGCTCGTGGACGGGAGCGGCCACCGCGCGGTGCTCATCCTGCGCCCGCTCAGCACCTTCGAGGCCGAGACGTACGTCGTGAGGCCGGACAGCGTCGCGAAGCTCGCGATGCCGCTCAAGGCGCAGCCGGCGGCGATGGTGCAGGGGCAGCTCGTCGTGCAGCTCTCCGAGCCGTGGGGCGACGTCGGCGCCGGATCGCTCGTCTCGTTCGACGCCGCTCGCGCGGCCGCCGACCCGGCGCACCTCGCTCCGGTCGCGATCTTCTCGCCCGGTCCGCGCGAGTCGGTGGGCAGCGTGTCCGCCACGCGCGACCGGCTCGTCGCCAGTGTGTACGAGAACGTGCGCGGCCGCGTCGTCCGCTTCGCGCGCGGCGCCAATGGCGCGTGGACGCACGCGCGGCTCCCGTTCCCCGACAACCTCAGCACCGACGTCATCGACGCCGACGCGCACGGCGAGAACGCCTTCGTCAACGTCAGCGGCTTCCTCACGCCGAGCAGCGTCTGGCTCGTGAACGCGCGGAGCGGGTCGGCCGTCAGCATCAAGTCGCAGCGGCCGCAGTTCGACGCGTCGCGCGATACTGTGGAGCAGCTCGAGGCCGCGTCGAGCGACGGGACGAAGATCCCGTACTTCGTCGTGCACCCGAAGGGGATGAAGCTCGACGGCAGCAACGCGACGATCCTCAACGCCTACGGCGGCTTCGAGGTCTCGATGACCCCCGGCTACAACGCGATGCTCGGCAAGCTGTGGCTGTCGCGCGGCGGCGTGTACGTGCTGGCGAACATCCGCGGTGGTGGCGAGTTCGGTCCGGCGTGGCACGAGGCCGGCCTCAAGACGCACCGCCAGCTCATCTACGACGACTTCGCCGCCGTCGGCCGCGACCTGATCGCGCGGAAGATCACCGACCAGCAGCACCTCGGCATCATGGGCGGCTCGAACGGCGGGCTGCTGATGGGCGTCCAGATGACGCAGCACCCCGAGCTCTGGCACGCGGTGGACATCCAGGTGCCGCTGCTCGACATGCTGCGCTTCGAGCACATCGACGCCGGCAGCTCGTGGGTGGGCGAGTACGGCAGCGTGTCGAACGCGGACGAGCGCGCGTTCCTGGCGTCCATCTCGCCGTACAACAACCTCAAGGCGGGCGTGAAGTACCCGGAGCCGCTGATCTGGACGACGACGAAGGACGACCGCGTCGGCCCGCAGCACGCGCGCAAGTTCGCGGCGAAGATGGGCGCGATGGGCTACCCGTATCTGTTCTACGAGGTGACCGAGGGCGGCCACGGCGCCGGTGCGAACCTCAAGGAGCGGGCGCACACGTCGGCGCTCGAGTTCACGTACTTCGCGCGGCAGCTCATGGGGCGGCCGATGAGCTGAGCGCGGCGGCGTGCGGCGGCCGGCGGCGGATGTCGGGAAGCGACGCCGCCGGCCACCGCGCTACCGGTTGACGTCCACCCGCTCCTGGAGCTGCGCGAGGTGGGCTGATGACGCGGGTCTCACCACTCGCTCATCCAGGCGTCGGAGACCTTGCGTCCGGCCGCCATGTCGTCGACGACGAGGATCAGGCGATGATCGTGGTCGCTGTACAGCGCTTCGATGTTCACGCCGGCCTCGCCCATCCGGCGCGTGAGCTCTCCGAGCTGTCCGGGCACGCTCTGCCTCAGCCGTTGGACGAGCACCTCGCGCTCCTGCAGCACGCGCACGCCCGCTGCCTCGAGCGCGCGCCGTGCCGCAATGCCGTCCTCGAAGAGGAAGTGCGCGACGCCGCGTCCCTCGACCACCCAGGCGCCGCCGCCTTCGATGCTCACGCCGGCCCGGCCGAGGGCGGCGCCCATCTCGGCTAGCGCCCCGGGCCGGTCGTCGAGCAGGATCGTCAGGTCCGTCATGAGCGAGCGCTCCCCGAGTGTGCCGGGGCGACACCCGAACGGTCCGCGGACGCCGCGCCCGCTTCGTGCCGGTACGAGCCGGCGATCGTGATCGCCGTGCGCACCGAGTTCGCGATGATGCACTCGTCGTGGGATCGGTGATGGAGGGCCTCCACCGCCACGTCGTCGGGAACGAGCGCGCCGGAGAAGACGACCGCCGGACGCAGCGTCACGTGCGTGAGCGCCGCGCGGCCGTCCGCATTGGTCCCCTGGTCACCGGTCGCCGCGTCTGCGTACTCGTCGACCGTGTAGCCCGCCTTCGCCGCGAGGAACAGGAACGTCAACATGTGACAGCTCGCGATCGCGGCGACGAGCGCCTCCTCGGGGTCGACGGCGTCCGCGCGGGAGAACGGCAGCGGCACGCTGTGCGGGGAGCTGGACGCGGCGACGACCGCGCCGCCGTCGAAGTGCCACGCGTGCGCGCGGCTGTAGCGTCGGTCGGTGAACGCCTCGCCGTCGCCGCGCTGCCAGCGGACCTCGGCTTCGTGCTTGGTCATGTGATGGTTTCCCCGTGATTCGGTCGGAATCGGTCGTGCGAGTGTGAAGGTGCGACGTCGGGCCGGTCCCGACGGGCGGCTCCGCGTCGCGGATCAGCGGAGGGTGCGCGAACGCGCCGTCGGCGTCAGGCGCCACACCTCGACCGGTGCCGCAAGGTACCGCTCGAGCTCGGGTCGGATCTCGCCGGACCAGCGCCGACTCGCGGCGAGCGCCGCCGCGTGTCGATCGTGCGCGGCGACGTCGTCGAACCGCGCGAGCCACACGAACGCGTGCTCGCCCTCGCGGACCGGAAGGCGCGGGAACGTGTTCGGGCTCGGCTCCGTCTCGAGCGCCGCCATCGGCCGCGCCCCGCTGGCGACGAGCTGGGGCGCGACGATCGCGCCGAACCATTCGCCGAAGCCCTCCGCCGCCGGCGCCGCGAGCGTGAGAATCGTCGCCACGACGAGGCCCGGCGCGATCGCCGTCGCGTCCACGGGCGGCCGCTCCTCGCGCATCGCGATCCCCGTCGTCGCATGGACCGGGCGCAGCAGGCGCACGTTGTCGAACGCGATCATCGTGGCGTTCGCGGCGTCGCGATGTCGCGCCCAGACCGGCCCGCCGTAGAAGGCCTCGAGCGCGGCCGCGCGCGCCGCCATGTCCGGGAAGCCGCGAAGCCAGGTGAAGACGTCCGGGCGGTCCACGTCGCGGAACTGCGCGATGACCTGGATGCCCAGCTCCTCCTGGGGCTCCACGAGCTCGCGGTCGAACAGCGTGACGAGCGCGTCGCGCATGCCCGGATGCAGCACGTACTGGCGCAGCTCGACGACGGGGCAGCAGCGCGACGACACGGGCGAAGGGGAAGCCGTCACGCGCCGGGTGGCGGCGGCACGTCCGACGTTCTGGTGAACTCCATGATCCAGTTCGTCTCCCACGTCGCTCCGCCGTCCGCCGAGAAGGCCTGCTCCCATCGCGC